>JAYTMQ010000046.1:0-31540 GCA_043728355.1 Bacteroidota bacterium | reverse complement strand
TTTTATTGCAAATTTGATTTTTGGGAACAAGTTGTTCCCAATTTAAAAAATGATGAAAACGTAATTTGGGAACAACTTGTTCCTAAATTAGAAACCGATATTTATCTGGAAGAAAATAATCAACTATTTAAAATTCCTTGGGGGCATCATATATTGATATTAAAAAAAATAAAAAATCCGCAAGAAGCAATTTTCTACATAAACCAAACTATTATAAATAATTGGAGTAGAGTAGTTCTTGAATATCAAATAGAGACTCGTTTATACAATAGACAAGGAAAAGCAATTACTAATTTTAAGTCAACATTGCCAGAAATTGAGAGTGATTTAGCAAATGAATTCTTAAAAGATCCCTATAATTTTGAATTCTTAACATTGTCAAATCAAGCAAAAGAAAAAGATTTAGAACAACAATTAATAATTCACATTTCTAAATTTTTGTTAGAACTCGGAAAAGGATTTGCCTATATGGGAAGACAATATTTACTTAAAGTTGGCTCAAAAGAATATCGAACAGACTTACTTTTTTATCATACAAAATTAAAATGCTACATCGTTATTGAACTCAAATTCAAAGAATTTGAGCCAGAGTTTATTGGTAAACTAAATTTCTATGTTTCTGCCATTAACGAATTAGTCAAAGACGATTCAGACAAAC
Organism: Bacteroidota bacterium; assembly: GCA_043728355.1. Classification (GTDB taxonomy): domain Bacteria; phylum Bacteroidota; class Bacteroidia; order Flavobacteriales; family Flavobacteriaceae; genus Flavobacterium. Next base: position 30,882 of record JAYTMQ010000046.1, on the reverse strand, counting down.
CAACTATTGGCATTTTATTATGCAAAACCAAGGATAATTTTGAAGTTGAGTTTGCATTAAAAGACATCAATAAACCAATTGGCGTAAACGAATTCAAATACACACAATTACCAGATGAAATTAGAAACGAGTTGCCAACAATCGAACAATTTCAAAATGAGTTAAACAAACTCGAAACCATAAACTCCAAATAATCAAACTCATAACAAAATGAGCGACAGCATAAAACACGAATGCGGCATTGCATTTCTTAGACTACTCAAACCGCTAGAATTTTATAAAGAAAAATACGGAACGGCTTTTTATGGCATACAAAAAATGTATTTGCTAATGGAAAAGCAGCACAATCGTGGGCAAGACGGCGCAGGATTTGCATCGATAAAACTCGATGTTGAACCAGGTGAACGCTACATTTCGCGATTGCGATCGAATGAATCTCAAGCCATTCAAGATGTTTTTAAGCAAATAAACGGACGCATTAACGAAAAAATGATCGAGAATTCGAATTATAATGATGATGTGCAAGCTCAAAAAGCCAATTTACCTTATTTAGGAGAATTGTATCTGGGTCATGTGCGTTATGGAACTTTTGGGAAAAATTCTATCGAAAATGTGCATCCGTTTTTGCGTCAAAATAATTGGATGCATCGAAATTTGTTGTTGGCTGGAAATTTTAACATGACTAATGTTAAAGAACTTTTTAATAGTTTGATAGAATTGGGGCAACATCCAAAAGAAATGGCGGATACCGTTACGGTTATGGAAAAAATTGGACATTTTCTTGATGAAGAAGTAACCGATTTGTACCAAGAATGCAAAGAAAATGGATTGTCAAAAAGAGAGGCTTCAGCTGTAATTGCCGAAAAACTCGATTTAGTGAAAATATTAAAACGCGCCTCAAAAAATCTTGATGGCGGTTATGCGATGGCAGGATTATTGGGTCACGGCGACGGATTTGTATTTAGAGATCCAGCCGGAATTCGACCAGCATTTTATTATCAAGATGATGAAATTGTGGTTGTTGCATCAGAACGACCTGTAATTCAAACGGTTTTTAATGTTGATTTCGATAAAGTACAAGAATTGCAACCTGGAAATGCATTAATAGTCAAAAAAGACGGAACTGTTTCCGAACAAAACATTATTACACCAACAATAAAAAAAGCGTGTTCGTTTGAACGAATTTATTTTTCACGAGGATCAGATGCGGAAATTTATCAAGAACGAAAAAATCTCGGAAAATTGATACTTCCTGCAGTTTTAAATGCTATTGATAATGATACTGACAATACAGTTTTCTCTTATATTCCTAATACTGCTGAAACTTCGTTTTATGGAATGGTCGAAGCCGCACAAGATTTCTTGAATCAAAGAAAAATTGCAGTGATTCTAGAAAATACTGCTACTTTGAGCGAACAAAAACTTCAAGATTTACTGTCAGTCAAAATTAGAACTGAAAAAGTCGCCATAAAAGACGCAAAACTTCGAACTTTTATTACAGAAGATGCTTCTCGTGACGATTTGGTCGCGCACGTTTATGATGTAACTTACGGTGTAATTAAACCAACTGATAATTTAGTAATCATTGACGACAGCATTGTTCGAGGAACAACACTCAAAATGTCTATCATCAAAATGATGGATCGCTTGAAACCAAAATCGATCGTTATAGTATCGTCTGCGCCACAAATTCGCTATCCAGATTGTTATGGAATTGATATGGCTAAACTCGAAGGTTTGGTGGCGTTTAAAGCCGCATTGGCATTATTAAAAGAGCGTAATTTATATTATATTGTTGATGAAGTTTATGCAAAATGTAAATCGCAAGAATTCGTAAAAGATAGCGATGTGACCAATTTCGTTACAGCAATTTACGAACCATTCAAACCACAAGAAGTTTCAGATAAAATTGCTGAAATGCTAACATCAGAAGATGTAAAAGCTCAAGTGAAAATCATTTTTCAAACCGTAGAAAACCTTCATATTGCTTGTCCAAAAAACTTGGGAGATTGGTATTTTACTGGCGATTATCCAACGCCAGGCGGTAACCGAGTTGTGAATCGTGCATTCATGAATTTTTACGAAGGTAAAGACGCAAGGGCTTATTGATTATATTTAATTTTGTTGTTCAACGATTATTCTTACAATTCAACGATTTTTTTTTGTAATAAAAATAAAACATTTTACATTTACAAAACCATTGCATAAGTAGGTTAAGTTATGGTAGATTTGGGGCAAAAAGGGTGAAAGAAATTTCACCTTTTTTATTTTAAAAAAAACGGAAATCAAATTTATCTTGATTTCCGTTTTTTGTAATTTTGATTAGATTAACACCTATTTTTCCAAAGCATATCTTCTAGAAACTTCTGTCCAATTGATAACTTTAAAAAACGCTTCAATATAATCTGGTCGGCGGTTTTGATAGTTTAAATAATAAGCATGTTCCCAAACGTCCATTCCTAAAATGGGAGTACCTCCACAACCTACTTCTGGCATTAAAGGATTGTCTTGATTTGGTGTTCCGCAAACGTCTAGCTTCCCTCCTTTTGCAGTACATAACCAAGCCCAGCCTGAACCAAATTGAGTTGCTCCTGCTTTTGCAAAACGAGCTTTAAATTCTTCAAAACTACCAAAATCTCTTTCAATTGCAGTAGCTAAATCTCCAGTTGGCAAACCTCCACCAGTTGGTGACATTACCGTCCAAAACAAATTATGGTTATAAAAGCCGCCACCGTTATTACGTACAGCTGCATTTTTCATATCCAAATTCATTAATATATTTTCAATATTTTTACCTTCCATATCTGTACCAGTTACAGCTACATTGAGGTTGGTAGTATAAGCATTATGGTGTTTCGAGTGATGAATTTCCATCGTTCTAGCATCAATATGTGGTTCTAACGCATCATAAGCGTACGGTAATTGTGGTAATTCAAAAGCCATAATATTTTTAAGTTTAAATGATTATTAAATATTTATTCAAAAATAATCAATTAACTTTAAAATTATAATAATTGGGGTTACATAATTCCTATATAATTATAAATAAAATTTATTTTATTAAAATAAAATATGATTTTCAACCATATAACTTCAAAAACGATATAGTAAAACTCATTTCTTTCAATCAATCCTATTTTGAAAGGTTGTAAGATGTGGTTTCAAATCCATTGAATTAATTTTAATATCCTGAACCAAATTGCCCTCAATAAAGAAATTTAATACTATATATTTATTGAGATTAAAGGATTTTGCATTCTGAACCAAAAAACTTAAATTTGCGAAATTAGAATTATAAAATTTAAATCAACAATGTCATTACATACAACCAATCCAACTACAACTCAATCTTGGCAAAAATTGCAACAACATTTTCAAGAAATGCAATCAGCATCAATGAAAACGATGTTTGAAAAAGACGAATCGAGAACCGAAAAATTTCATCTTAAATGGAATGACTTTTTATTAGATTATTCTAAAAATATTATAACCCAAGAAACAATAGATTTATTAATGCAACTCACTAAAGAATGTAATCTTGAAGACGCAATTAAAAAGCAATTTTCGGGTAAAATTATTAATCAAACCGAAAACCGACAAGTTTTGCACACTGCGTTGAGAGCACCAAAATCGGCAAATGTTCAAGTTAATAATGAAAATATTATTGATGATATATATAAGGTAAAAGAAAAAATAAAAATCTTTACCGATCAAGTTCTAAGTGGAGAGAGAAAAGGTTATACCAATAAACAATTTACAGATATTGTAAATATTGGAATTGGAGGCTCAGATTTGGGTCCAGCGATGGTTGTCGAAGCTTTGCAATTTTATTCAAATCACCTAAATGTTCATTTTGTTTCGAATGTAGATGGCGATCACGTTCAAGAAATCATCAAAAAACTAAACCCAGAAACAACATTATTTGTCATAGTTTCTAAAACATTTACAACGCAGGAAACATTGACCAATTCAGAAACTATTAGAAAATGGTTTCTGAAATCTGCAAAACAAGAAGATGTTGCTAAACATTTTGTTGCTGTTTCAACGAATATTAAAAACGTAACCGAATTCGGAATCAATCCAGAAAACGTTTTTCCAATGTGGGATTGGGTTGGTGGACGATTTTCGTTATGGTCAGCCGTTGGATTATCGATAAGTTTGGCGGTTGGTTTCGAAAATTTCGATAAATTATTAAAAGGTGCTAACGAAATGGATGCGCATTTCAAAACAGAAAGATTTGATAAAAATATACCAGTATTGTTAGCATTGATAAGCATTTGGTACAATAATTTTTTTGGAGCCGAATCAGAAGCTTTAATTCCATATACACAATATTTGCAAAAACTAGCACCTTACTTGCAACAAGGAATTATGGAAAGTAATGGAAAAAGTGTTGGTCGAGACGGCAAACCAGTCAATTATCAAACTGGAACCATTATTTGGGGAGAACCAGGAACCAATTCACAACATGCATTTTTTCAATTGATTCATCAAGGCACAAAATTAATTCCGACAGATTTTATAGGGTTTATAAACCCACTTTATGGAGATAAAAACCACCACGATAAATTAATGTCAAACTTTTTTGCACAAACCGAAGCTTTATTAAACGGAAAAACAGCTGAACAAGTTCAAAATGAGTTCGATAAACAAGGTTTAGATTCTGAAAAAGCCAATTATTTATTACCTTTTAAGGTATTTGAAGGCAATAAACCAACAAACACGATATTAATAAAAAGTTTAACACCAGAAACGTTAGGGTCATTAGTGGCAATGTATGAGCATAAAATTTTTGTACAAGGCATTATTTGGAATATCTTTAGTTATGATCAATGGGGCGTTGAACTTGGTAAGCAACTAGCCAACTCGATTTTAGATGAAATTAACACGAAAACAATAAAAAAACATGATAGTTCTACTGCATTTTTACTAAATAATTATTTAAATTTTAACATTTAATTTATTGTTTTAATTCAAAAAATTAAGATAAAATACAGAAATATCATATTTTTTTAAATATAATTTAAAATAGTTAAATTTCGGTCAATCGTATTGTTAACTTTTTCTTAACACTAAAAACAAAAGAATATAAGACATTTGCATAAAATTAATAAACAAAACAAATATGAAAAAGATTGTAATTATCTTTACCTTATTGTTCAGTTTTCTGGGTTTTTCGCAAGTAACGAAGTCATCGATTTCGGGAATTGTCAAAACAGAAAAAGGAGCAACAATTCCAGGAGCATCTGTTCTTGTAGTGCACACACCAACTGGAACTAAGTATTCTACTAGTTCTGATTTTGATGGGTCTTATGCCGTTCCAGCAATTAGACCAGGTGGGCCGTACACTGTCAAAGTAACTTTTATGGGTTACAAAACAGCAGAAGTTTCAGAAATTAATGCCAACTTAGGAAGCAACGTAACAGTAAATGTTGTTTTAGTTGACGAATTAAGTACCTTGAAAGAAGTAGTTGTTAAAGGAAAATCTGGCGGAAGCGCATTTTCTAAAAACAGAACAGGAGCATCTCAGCAATTCTCAACTAGAGAAATTAATGCTGTGCCAGTTGTTGGAGCTCGTTCAATAACAGCTATTACAAAATATAATGCCAATGCTGGTGCCAACGGTACATTTGGTGGACAAGATTCACGTGCAAACAACTTTACAATTGATGGTTCTGTTTTTAATAACGGTTTCGGACTTGGTGGAGATACTCAAGCTGGAGGAAGAACAGGATCTACTGCTATATCTCTAGATGCAATTGAGCAATTACAAGTAAACATTGCCCCATTTGACGTTCGTCAATCAGGTTTTACTGGTTCAGGAATAAATGCAGTAACAAGATCAGGAACTAACAACATAGAAGGTTCTGTTTATGCTGCAACAAGAACAAGTAAACCAGGATTTATTGGAACTAAACCAGGAAGGGTTTCTATAGTTCCAGGAACATTTGAAGAAAAAACTTACGGAGTTCGTATTGGATTGCCAATTATCAAAAATAAATTATTTTTCTTTGGTAATTATGAACAAATAGATAATATTTCGCCTGCAACACCTTGGATAGCAACTAATTCTACATTATCGGGTACGCAAATTGCACAACCAACTGTTGGACAAATGCAACAAGTTTCAGATGTTTTACTAAATAAATTTAATTATGTTACTGGTCCTTGGGAAGGCTTTGATGCTAAAAAGGGATCAAAAAAATATCTTGCAAGATTAGACTGGAACATCAACGACAACAATAAATTAAATTTGCGTTACATACATCACGATTCAAATTCTGATGAATTAACAAGTAACTCTGCATCAGCCGGAAACGGAAACAGAAGAACTAGCGAATTTGCCCTTGCTTATAAAAATAGTGGTTATATCATAAAAGACAATACAAGATCTATTGTTGCTGAATTAGATACCAAATTTTCAGAAACTTTAAGTAATAGTTTTATTGCAGGTTACGATTATCAAAATGAAGATAGAGAATTACAAGGTGGTGGTATATTTCCAACTATAGATATATTAAACGGTGCAAGAACTTTTATAGCGGCTGGTTTAGATCCTTTTACACCTGGAAATAGATTAGATTATTCTACATTGCACTTTACTAATAACTTAACAAAAAAAGTAGGTTCACATACATACGTATTTGGAGCAAATTTTGAAAGATTTGTTTCTAATAATTCATTTTTTCCAGCTTCAAATGGTGTTTATGTTTTTAGCTCATTAGAATCATTTTTAAAGGCAGCTGATCCAGTAACTTACCCATCAACTGTTTCTCCATTACCTGCAAGATATCAATTGAGATATTCTGCTTTGCCAGGTGGTGCTGAACCATTACAAATACTTAAATCTAATAGAATAGATTTATATGCACAAGATGAGTATAAAGTGGATAGTCAATTAAAATTATCTTATGGAATGAGAGTTTCAAGAGTTTCATTTGAAGATACAGCATTAGAAAACCCTACGGTTTCAGCATTAAGATTTAAAAACGGTGAGCAATTCAATACTGGTACGATGCTAGATGCTCAATATTTATTCGAACCACGTTTTGGATTTAACTTAGATGTTTACGGTGATGCAAGAACTCAATTGCGAGGAGGAACAGGAATTTTTTCTGGAAAACCACCAATGGTTTTTTTATCAAACGCAATTGGAAACAATGGAGTATTAACAGGTTTCATTGATGCAATTGGTGATGATGTTGTAAGTGGAAACTATGCTTTAACTGCAAATCAATCAGCTTATATTCCAACAACTCCCACATTGCCTTCAACTTTTGATTTGGCTTTAACAGCTCAAAATTACAAGTTTCCTCAATCTTGGAAGACTAATGTTGCATTAGATCAAAAATTACCATTTGGATTTGTTGGTACAATTGAAGGTATATTCAGTAAAAACATTAATGAAGTTTTCTACAGAAATGCCAATCAAGCTGACCCAAGTGGAACTATTAATGGAACATTAAGCGGAGACAATAGATCTTATTATGGAGCAACAGCTTTTACAAATAGAATCAATAACAACGTTTCTGCAGCAATTGTTTTAGACAATTCAAATAAAGGTTATTTTTATTCAACAACATTTAAGTTAGAATATCCTTATCAAAAGGGTCTTTGGGGTTCTATTGCATACACTCGTTCAGAAGCTTATGATTTATTATCTGCTGGGTCTATTGCATCTGGTTCTTGGAATGGAATAAACTCAGTAAATGGTAATAATAATGTTCCTTTATCAACATCAAACAATAATACACCACACAGAATTGTAGGATTGTTTGGATATAAATTTGAATACGGTCAAAAAGCAGGTTTTGCAACTTCTATATCGTTAGGATATATTGGTGAACAAAGTGGAACATTTTCTTATGCATACAATGGTGACTTAAACGGTGATACAATTAACGGTAATGACCTTTTATATGTTCCAATCAAAGCAACAGATTTGAAATTTGCAGATTTAACGCAAACTACTTTAGGTTTAACTACTGTTTTATATACTGCCGCTGAACAACAAGTTGCATTTGATAAATACATTGACAATGATCCCTATTTGTCTACCAAAAGAGGACAATATGTAGAAAGAAACAGCAGTGTTTTGCCAATGCTACACAGGTTAGATTTAGGAGTAACTCAGGATTTTTACATCAAAATTGCTGGAAAAAAGAACAGTTTTCAATTCAGAGCAGATATCTTAAACTTTACAAATTTGTTAAATAGAAATTGGGGTGTAGCACAACGTGTTACAAATACGAGACTTTTAGACTTAGCAACAGCTCCAAATGCCACTGCAACAGCAACTGTAAATAGTTTTGAGCCTGTTTATAGATTACCACTTCAGACTAATAGAGATGGTTCAAGAGAATTAATTAAAGATAGATTTCAATATAATTCCGGAGTTGGAGATGTATGGCAAGCACAGTTTACTTTGAGATATACTTTTGGCAAATAAATAAATTAAATAAACACAAATAAATATCAATATTATGAAAAATAAATTAATAAAATTAATGTTAGCCGTTACAGTTGTTTTCACAGTCTTTTCTTGTGAAGTAGAAGGTAACAACGAAGAAATTGTGAAATTACCAACAATTGTTGATATTGCTAAAGCGGACGCTGAATTAAGTAGTTTAGTTCGCGCCTTGACAGTAACGGGTTTAGCTTCAACTTTTACAGCGCCAGGTTCTTACACAGTTTTTGCTCCATCAAATGCTTCTTTTAGTGCTGCTGGTGTTACACCTGCTTATTTGAATACAATTGAAGTTGCAATTGCAGCTTCTAAATTACCTGCTCCAAATACTATTGCTATTCCTGCTGCAATTGCAACCCAAATTGCTGATTTAAATTTAATTTTACGCTATCACGCTCTTGGACTTGCAACTAGGTCGGAAGATTTAGTACTTAATCCTAATTTAAATTTTAATGGATATTCAAGAACATTAAGCTTTTACAAATCAGCAGCTAATTCCACATCAGGAGCAAATTTAAATATGTATATTGACCAAGTTGGTGCTGATGTTTTAATTAATGGAGGTGTAACTAATGGAGGATCAAAAGTGACAAATGCTAATATAATTGCAAGTAATGGAATAGTTCACAAAATTCAGAATGTACTTGCTTTGCCAACTGTTGTAAATCATGTTGTAGCAAATCCTAAATTATTTTCAACATTGCTAACAGTTTTGTCTGGAACTACTGCAACACCAGGAGTATATGGCGATCAATCGGCTGTTTTAGCCGCTTTAGTTGCGGCTGTTGGACAAAGTAATACAACTTCTGTTTCAGTTTATGCTCCAACAAATACTGCATTTGCAACAGCAACTGCTACAGGTGGTTTTTTAACGAATTCAACTTTTTTTGGAACACCTGCTTTAACTGCAACAAATATTGCTAAAGTTTTAAAATATCATTACCAAGCTGGAAATTTCCCTGCGTCATCAGCAACTTCTTATACAAACGCCACCGCAACTACTGATCAAACTGTTACTACTAATTTAACTCAAAAATTTAAAATTTTGAGAGGTACAGTAAAAATTACAGAAGATTTGACACAAGTTGCAGGATCTTCTGCTGATAGTAATATGAAAATAGTAAATATTCAAGGTACGAATGGAGTAATTTTTGCAATTGACCGTGTTTTAAAACCAGTTTTATAATATCAATTATATTTCAATAAAAGCCCAAAATTAATTTTTTGGGTTTTTTTATGCAAAAAATTTTCTATATTTGTTATAAACAAAAACAAACTATGTTATACAATATTCTACAAAAATTTCATTCGGGTTGGGCTTATTTGGCACTTTTATTATTGGTTATTGCAGTTGTAAACGCTTTAATCGGCAAGTTTTCAAAAAAAGAATTCAAACCATTAGACCGCAAAATATCGTTATTTGGCATGTTGTCTGTACACATTCAATTGTTAGTAGGTTTGATATTGTATTTCGTTTCGCCATTAGGTTTTGCATCTTTGGGCGAAATGGCAGACAAAACCATAAGAATGACATCATTAGAACATCCATTAATCAATATAATTGCAATAGTTTTAATAACTGTTGGCTGGTCAAAACACAAATCTGCATTAACAAGCGAAGAAAAATTCAAGAAAATAATGTTCTTTTATGGAATTGGTTTACTTTTAATCACAAGTCGAATTCCGTGGAAATTGTGGGTGTAAATTTTTTATAGCATATAAGTCATGTAAGTTTTTTTGTCTGTAAAATGAACTTATTGCTCTAGAATGTTTACTCGAAAAGTTTATTAATTGAAACTTATATGACTTATATGTTTAAAATTATCATCATGAAAAAAATCATATCATTTATTTTTTTAATAGCAATAATTAGTTTAGCAAATTGCCAGACTATTCCAGCAATAAAACACGAGAAAGAAGTCGCTTTTAAAGAAAATATAAAAAGCATTATCAACAAAAAAGATTCATTAAAAAATAATAAAACAATAATTACTGATGTTGCAACAGAAGTTATTGACACAATTGTAATTCCAAAAGGAAAATACAAACCATTCAAGACCAATGCACATGCAAGTTATTATGCCGATAAATTTTCTGGGAGAAAATCAGCAAGTGGTAAGATATTTTACAATAACCTTTACATGGCAGCCCACAAAAAATTACCATTTGGTACAAAGTTGAAAGTTACTAACGAAAAAAACGGTAAGACCGTTTATGTAGATGTTGTCGATCGTGGTCCATTTGTTAAAGGTCGTGAACTCGATTTATCAAGCCGAGCTTTTCGAGAAATTGCAAGTCGAAAAGGTGATGGTGCCGTTATTGTAACGATAGAAATTATGCAAAAGTAGAATTAGTATTAAGATTTTAGTAGTAAGACTTATAGACTTTTAAATTGGTATAGATTATTACCAACTAGTAAATGGATTTTGACTCAAGTAAGCATTGTAATATCTTTCATCATTAGTAACTTCTTTTCCTAACCAATTTGGTTTTTCGAAGATTTCGGTTTCTGATTTTAATTCGATTTCAGCGATTATTAATCCATCATTTTCTTCAAAAAACTCGTCTACTTCAAAAGTATGTTGACAAACCTTGACTTCGAATCTGGTTTTAGAAATCTTACCTTTTTCGCACAATTTCAATAATTGTCTAGCTTCTTCTACATCAATTTTTTTTTCCCATTCGAAACGTGACATTCCAGATTCGTTGCCTGAACCTTTTATGGTAAGATATCCATCATTCCCTTTAATTCGAACTCGAACTGTTCTATCTGGATTGCTAGAAATATAACCTTGAGTAATTTCGTTTTTAGCAAATGCTTGGGCTTTGAAATCAGTATTCAAAACCAAAAATTTTCTTTCTATTTCTATCATTTATTTATTTTTAACAATAATTCAAATGTAATAATTATCTAGATTAATTTAAGATTCTATTCATGACAAAATTCTTAAATTTGCAATATGCTTGATCAAACAACTATTCGCAAAATTATTCACGTCGATATGGATGCATTTTATGCATCGGTTGAGCAATTGGATAATCCAGCATTAAGAGGAAAACCATTGGCTGTTGGCGGAAATGAAAATCGCGGAGTGGTTTCTGCAGCGAGTTACGAAGCAAGAAAATTTGGTGTTCGAAGTGCAATTTCGGGAGTTTTAGCAAAAAAATACTGCCCTGATTTGATATTTGTTCCTCCTAGATTTGATCGATACAAAGAAATATCATTGCAAATTCGAAAAATTTTTTATGAATATACCGATTTAGTTGAGCCACTTTCGCTTGATGAGGCTTATTTAGATGTTACTATAAATAAAAAGGGAAATCCTAGTGCTTCGTTAATTGCTCAAGAAATTAGATTAAGAATTCTAAATGAAACTGGATTATCGGCTTCGGCTGGAATTTCTATCAATAAGTTTGTTGCCAAAATAGCTTCTGATTTTAATAAACCAAATGGTCAAAAAACGGTTAATCCTGATGAAGTAGAAGATTTTTTGGAAGTTTTGCCAATAAGAAAATTTTATGGTGTTGGCAAAGTTACTACCGAAAAAATGTATCAATTAGGCATATTTACTGGAATGGATTTAAAATCTAAATCACAAGAATTTCTAGAAAAAAATTTTGGAAAATCTGGTATATTTTATTTTAATGTAGTTCGTGGCATTCACAATAGTGAGGTTAAATCGGATAGAATCACAAAATCGGTAGCTGCCGAACATACATTTGATATCAATCTGACTTCTGAAATATTTATGTTAGAAAAATTAAAATCAATTGCAATTGAGCTAGATCGCAGATTAAAAAAACACAAAATTGCTGGTAAAACTATTACTCTAAAAATAAAGTTTAGCGATTTTTCTCAACAAACCAGAAGTAAAACTTTACCCTATTTTATTGCAGATAAAAACTTATTATTCGAAACCGTAAAAGATTTATTGTATCAAGAAAAACCAAAAGATTCTGTTCGACTACTCGGTATATCACTTAGTAACTTAAATACCGAAATCAAAAAAAGTGTTGTAGTGCAATTGAAGTTTGATTTCTGATAATTTATTATCAAAATTCTAGATTTATCTTACTTTATTCTATATTTGTATCAATAAAATATGCCTACTCTTTTATTAAAAGTATGAATTTAAGAAAAAACTCTTTATTGTTAATCTTTATGATATTTTTATCATCAACAAGTTTTGGTGCTAAAAATCTGATTGACCCAATCAAAGAAAAAAAACTATTAGCACTAATAATCAATATATTAAAAAAAAATCATTTAAGTCCAGCCAATATAGATGATGAATTTTCTAGATCTGTTTTTAAGGGTTATATCAATAAAATAGACCCTAATAAAGAATTTTTATTGGATTCGGATATTGATTACTTCAGAAAATACGAAACTAAAATCGATGATTTGATTAAAGCCAATGATTTAACATTTTTCTATATTACTTTCGACCGATTGATGATAAGAATGAAAGAGTTCAAAGAAAGTTATACTCAATTGGTCAAAAATCCAAATGATTTTTTTATAAACGATTATATAAATATTGACTCAGTAAACGTTGATTTCGCAAATTCAAAAACCGACTTAAAGAACAATTGCAGACTGAGTATTAAACATTTTGTATTAGAAAAAATATTAGAAAAACAAGACCAAGAAGAAGAAAAAAAATCTAAAAACAATAAATATATTTCTAAAAATTTTGCTACTTTAGAAAAAGAATCCAGAGAATTATGCCTTAAAAAAATTGATAGGTCTTTTAGTAATGTAGATAATATTGATAGAGAATTAATTTTTGGAAATTTTCTAAATTCAATTATTATTCAGTTTGATGCACATTCAAAATATTATGATCCAGAAGAATTGTTGAACATCAACATCAAAAAAAATGGAAAGATAGAAGGAGTCGGTGTCGTTTGGGGATACAATAACAATTATATAGAAGTTAGAAATTTGATTATTGGTGGTCCAGCTTGGAAAGACAATAGATTAGAACCAGGAGATATATTATTGAAAGTTGCAGAAGCCAACGAAGAACCAGTTGATGTTGTTGGATACAGTTTGTACGACCAATCTAAGTTATCAAAAGGAAAGAAAAAAGGTTCAATAGTTAAATATACTATCAGAAAACAAGACGAATCGGTAATAGTTGTTAGTTTAAAAAGAGACATTTTTGAATATCAAGATGCTCATATAAAATCTAGTGTTGTAGAAATAAACAAAAACAAGTTTGGAGTAATTAAAATACCTAAGTTTTATAAAGATTTTGAAAATCCTGAAGGTAAAGATGTTGCTAAAGACATTACGTTAGAACTCGAAATGCTAAAAAAATCCGAAATAAAAGGTGTTTTAATCGATATAAGAAATAATTCTGGTGGTGCACTAGATGCAGTTTTTGAAACTTTGGGTTTATTTTTAGGAAAAGTACCAATTGTTCAAGTAAAATCATCTAATCAGAAAATAGAATTATTTACTAACCAAAAAACAGATAATGCTTGGGAAGGTCCGTTGGTTGTGCTAACAAATAATCAAACATCGTCTGTATCAGAGATTTTTGCTGCAGCAATTCAAGATTATAATCGAGGTATAATTATTGGGGGCAACAATACTTTCGGGTTTGGAACTATTCAGGATATTATTGATTTAAATCAATATAATTCAAACAAATCTAAAACGTCAGATGATGGTGGTTTAAAAGTTACTGAAAAAAAATATTACAGACTTAATGGCGAATCAACTCAAATAAAGGGTGTTTTGAGCGATATTGTTTTGCCTGAAGAATACATGTTTTCTGAAAAAAATTTAAAAAATGCTGTGATTTGGGATAAAATAAATCCTGTTGCTTTTAAAACTATCAACGATAAAAACAGTTTTGATAAAATAATCTCATTAAGCGAAAATCGAATTGTAAAAAACCTAATTTTTAAACAAATTGAAAAATATTCTCAATATTTATCTAACATTGAGACCGAAAATAATGTGAATTTAAATCTTGAAAAATTCGATATGAATCGAATGAAAAAACAAAATGATCTCAATAAGTTAATTGATTTTAGAACCTATAAAAACAAATTGAACTTTAAACCTTTGATAGAAGACAAAACAATTTCTAAAAAAGAAAACACTAAAACAAAAGAAAAATCGAACTCTTGGTTACAAAAATTATCAAATGATATTTATATCGAAGAAAGTTTGAATGTATTAATTGACATGAATAATTAATATTTAAAACAAACTTTTTTTTAGTTAAAGTAACTTATATTGAAAATCTCAAAATTAATTTAAAAAAACAATGAAATACCACCAAATAGATTCTCAACTTTTCATCAAAAACCGAGCGAAATTTACTTCGCAAATGAAACCAAATAGTGTTGCGGTTTTCAACTCTAATGATTTATATCCTGTTTCGGCCGATAGTCATTTGCCGTTTGCGCAGCATCGTGATATTTTATATTTATCTGGCGTTGACCAAGAAGAAAGCATTTTGTTGCTTTTTCCAGATGCTCCTTATGACAATTTGAAAGAAATTTTATTCCTGAAAGAAACCAACGAACACATTGCGGTTTGGGAAGGCGAAAAGTTAACCAAAGACCGTGCATTTGAAGTTTCGGGAATCAAAACCGTGATTTGGTTGCAAAATTTTCATAAAACTTTGAAAGAAGTTATGGCTTATTCTGAGACGATATACATCAATACCAACGAACATTATCGAGCAGTTATTGAAACAGAAACTCGTGAAGCACGATTTGTAAAATGGTGGAAAGAAAATTATCCTGCGCACCAAGTTGCTAAATCCAACCCAATTTTGCAACGCATTCGATCAATCAAAGAATCAGAAGAAATTGACTTGATTCAAAACGCTTGTAACATTACCGAAAAAGGATTTAAACGTTTGCTTTCATTCGTAAAACCAAACGTAATGGAATATGAAATCGAAGCCGAATTTACTCACGAATTCCTACGAAATCGCTCTAAAGGTTTTGCTTACACGCCAATAATTGCTTCAGGCAATAACGCTAATGTTTTGCATTATATCGAAAATAACCAACAATGTAAAGATGGTGATTTGGTTTTGCTTGATGTTGGTGCCGAATATGCCAATTATTCTAGCGATATGACTCGAATGATTCCTGTTTCTGGACGATTTTCTGATAGACAAAAACAAGTGTATCAAGCGGTTTTGAATGTAAAAAATGAAGCAACCAAAATGCTACTTCCTGGAACTTTATGGAAACAATATCATGTAGAAGTTGGCAAGATTATGACATCAGAATTGCTAGGTTTGGGATTAATCGATAAAGCCGATGTGCAAAATGAAAATCCAGATTGGCCTGCTTACAAAAAATATTTCATGCACGGTACGTCGCATCATTTAGGAATGGATACGCACGATTATGGCTTGTTACACGAACCGATGAAACCCAATATGATTTTTACGGTCGAGCCAGGCATTTATATTCCAGCCGAAGGTTTTGGAATTCGATTAGAAGACGATGTTGTGGTTCAAGAAAAAGGCGAGCCTTTTAATTTAATGCGAAACATTCCGATTGAAGTTGACGAAATTGAGTCGTTGATGAATTCTTAATTTGTTTAAAAGTTTAAGGTTTTGAATCTGAACTTGAAACCCGAAACCTTAAACTTGGAACATTTTTTCTACAAAAACACAAAAATTTCTTTTTCTGATTCAGGTTCAGGAAATGCAATAATTTTACTTCATGGCTATTTAGAAAATAGTTCCATGTGGGGTTTTTGCATTCCAGAAATGGCAAAAAATAATCGTGTTATTGCCATAGATTTATTAGGTCACGGTCAATCGGAATGTTTGGGTTACATTCACACAATGGAAGACCAAGCCGAAATGGTTTTTGCGGTTTTAGACCATTTGAAAATCAAAAAGGTAACATTAATTGGGCATTCTATGGGCGGATATGTCGCCTTGGCTTTCGCCGAATTGTATCCTAAGAATATAAATTCATTGGTTTTAATGAATTCAACTTCTTATGAAGACAGCACAGAACGAAAGAAAAACCGTGACCGAGCCATAAAAATGGTTAAGAAAGATTATGTTACATTTGTTAGACTTTCAATTGCAAATTTATTTAGTTTAGAAAATCGTGAGTTATTGATTGACGAAATCGAAAAAGTCAAACTCGAAGCATTAAAAACACCTTTGCAGGGAATTATTTCAGCGCAAGAAGGAATGAAAATTAGAAAAGATAGACAACTTGTTTTGCAATCTTTACAAATTCCGACCTTGTTGATTTTGAGTAAAAAAGATCCTGTTTTAGATTATGAAGAAAATTTAAAACAAATCGAAAATACAGATATTCAATTGGCAACTTTTAATGCGGGTCACATGTCGCATATCGAGAATCGAGCTGAATTATTAAGTACTTTAATTGACTTTTTAAATTAAAAATGGAAATCAATCAAATAATAAGTTTTGTTTTAGCAATTGTAGTCGGAATCACACTGGGTTTAGTTGGTAGTGGTGGTTCTATTTTGACGCTTCCAATTATGGTTTATGTAGTTGGAATTAATCCTATTTTGGCAACTGCTTACTCACTTTTTGTAGTCGGATCTTCGGCTTTGGTTGGCGGAATTAAGAAAGTAAAACAACAATTAGTCGATTTCAAAATGGTTTTCGTTTTTGGAATTCCTACTGTTTTTTGGGTTTTTACAACCCGAAAATTCATTGTTCCAAATATTCCAACAGAAGTTTTTAAGATTAATAATTTCGTGATTTTAAAGGATTTGTTTTTAATGATTTTATTCGCAATTGTTATGATTTTAGCATCATTTACAATGATAAAACCTCAAAAAGAAAATTTAATTCTAAATGAAAACAATTCAAAAACAAATTATTCTCTGATTTTGATTCTTGGTTCAGCAATCGGAATTCTTGCAGGATTAGTTGGTGCTGGTGGTGGTTTTTTGATTATTCCAGCGTTAGTTATTTTAGCCAAAATGCCTATGAAAATAGCAATTGGAACTTCGTTGTTTATCATTGCATTACAATCGCTAATTGGTTTTTCTGGCGATTCGGCAATTCAAAACGAAATAGATTGGAAGTTTTTATTCTTATTTACATTTTTTGCAATAATCGGAATTTTTATTGGTGATTATTTATCCAAAAAAATAGATGGCGAAAAACTAAAAACCAGTTTTGGTTGGTTTGTTTTAGCAATGGGAATTTATATTATAACTAAAGAATTAGTTTTTAATTAGGAAAATAGCCAAGTTCTAGAAGTTGATTTTTATCTTTTACAGCAATTAATTTTCCAGATTTCATTAACATTATTTTTGTAGAAATTTCAATTACGTTTTCATAATTGTGATCTGTAATAATTATTCCTTTATTTGATGAATTTTCTCTTAGCAAAGTAATTATTTTATCTATTTGCAAAGGCGACAATCCGTTGAAAGGTTCATCTAATAGGACGAATTTTGAAGAATTATTCAAGATAATTTTAATTTCTAAATAGCGTAATTCTCCATTCGAAAGTTCATTAATTCGTTTATCTGCAATTTTCTTAATTGATTCATCATTACAAAAACATTCTAAATTTTCTTTTTCTACTGATAACAATATTGACTTGTTAACCGAAAAATGTTTTGGAATAAAATTTTCTTGAGACAAATAACTTACTTCATTTAACAAATCAGATGTTGTTGTTTTTAAAACGCCATCAATTCTAATAAATTTATTATCAGCAGGAATTAATCCAAATATTATCTTAAATAAAGTCGATTTTCCTGAACCATTTCTTCCCAAAATTCCAATTATTTGATTGGTTTCGAGTTTCAAATATATATCTGAAACAATTTTAGTGTTATTATATGTTTTCAGAATACTATCGACTTCAAGAGTATGTTTTTTCAAAATTATTGAAATATTAAATTTATAATTGCGATTAAAAATCCAGAAAATATTGTATTTAAAATGAAACTGAAACCTATTAATCTTGTTTTCGAAATTCCATTACTAAAATAAAATAGATAGTCGCTTTTTCGATAAACTTCTTTGAAAATTAAACTCATAAAAAATCCAAAACTCAAAATCATAACAAAAAAAGTATTGAATCCACCAAAAATAAATCCAAAAACAGAAACCGAAAAATTTAATGCAATTGTTGATTTATAAAATTCTATTATATTATTAATTTTTCTTTTCGAAAGGAATGTTTTCATCTAAAATTTCATTTAATAGTAATATTATTTGTTCTAAATAGTTTTCCATTATAGATTCACTTATTACTGAATTTGCAATTTTATCTTCTTTGAAATTGAAAGGTAAAAATCCAGTTTTTAGATTTTTGAAAGAGATAATTCCAGCTTCAATTGGTTTATCAGTCTTGGTTTCGAACATAAACGCATAAGCCAAAACCTGAATAATTTTATCGTTTTTAATATCATCAATTAAACCATTCCAAGATTTTAAAGTGACATTTCTAGCTTCGACTTTTCCAGTTTTGTAATCAATGATTCTAATATTACCATTTCTTTCCTCTATTCTATCAACGTTTCCTTTAATCAAAACATCAAAAGGCAAACTTTTATGTTTCAAATTTCGTTCATAAGTTTGTTCTAAAGCAATAATTTTTATCGAATCACCATTTTTGATAGCTTCTAATTCTAGTTTCAAAAAATTAGAAACATTTCTTTTTGCAACTTCATACGCCAAAAGATTTCGACCTTTTTTGATTTCGCCTTCTTTGTAAACTACTGCAAATTGTTTCAGAACCTCTTCATCAATCAATTTTAAACAATTTTGTATATCGTTTTCTGTCAAAATTTTCCCAATCAACGGAAAATATAATCCTTCTAAACTCTTGTGAATAATTGTTCCTAAAGTATTCAATGCAATATTTTCTTCAACTTCTTCGACTTCGCGAATGCGCAGAATTTTCTGAAAATAAAATTCTATCGGATTCCGAATGTAACTTGTCAAAGCTGATGGAGAAAAACCTGTTTCGCAAATTTCTTTCAAACGCAACATTACGCTTTCAGATTTTGGTATAATCACTGGTCTATTAGCAACTTCTGGAATAATTGCGTTATAAATTTCGTGAGTTAAATTATGATTTGGTTGTTTCTCGACTTCTAATTGAGTTATAAATCTAGATTTTTCGCCACCATCTAAACCATCATTTTCGGTATTATAAAGCAAATAAATATTTTTAGCACGTTGTAACAAATGATAAAAATGATAGGTATAAATCGCATCTTTTTCTTTGTAAGTAGGTAAACCTAGTTCTCGTTTTACATCATACGGAATAAAAGAATTCATTGATTTTCCTGCTGGAAATTTGCCTTCGTTCATTGATGTTACAATCACGGTTTCAAAATCGAGAACACGACTTTCTAAAACACCCATTATTTGCAAACCATTCAAAGGTTCGCCTTCAAATGAAACTTCTGCTAAATCGATTATTTGTTTATAAATAGCATGCAAAGTTTCAATCTTATCTATGTGAGAATGTTCAGAATAATAATTTATTAGTTTATTAATCACTTTAAAAATCGAATATACAAACGCTTTTGTGATTTTTTCCTCTTCATTATCGTTATTCAAATTTTGTTTGATAACCAATAACAAACTCGAAATAGATTCTAGAACTGCAATCGAACCTTTTTCCCATTTGCTGAAAAGCAATTCGAATAAATTATTAAAATTCATATTTAATTCTAATAATTTTTTATACGTAATAAAAGTATAATTATTTCTATTAATAATTTGTACCAATTGATTTGTATTCGAATAAGGTTCGACTAACGGATGAGTCAAAACATCTAACACATCTTTGTAATAAAACACATAATTTGTTGGGTTTCTGGACAAAGCATTTGTGTGCATTTTGAATAATTTTGCAATCAGAATTTGCGCAGGATTGTTTTTTCCTGAATACCCCATCGTAATATTAAGCGCACCAACTGATGCTGGTAATGCATATAAAAGTGGGACCAATAAATTTTCTTCACCAAGAACAATTGCAACATTATTTAAGTTTGAATCTGGGTATTCTGATTTAATTTTCTCTATAATACTTCCAGTAATTTTGGCTTGACCAATAGTTTTTGGTGTTCCTATTATTTGAATATTTTTAGTTTTCGAGAAATCGTCGACAATCCATTGAAATGGATTTGATTTGTAATGTTTCCAACTAGATTTGAATCTTCTAATAAACAGACCAGCATCGTGAAATGGGTCATTTAAGAATGTTTGATCTGAATCCCAAAAAATTTCTGCTAAATCTTTGGCTAATAAATGTTGAATTATTTTTTCTTCTGATTGATTTAATGCATTGAATCCTGCAAAAATAAATTTTTTGTTTAGAATAGTTTTAGAATAGTTTTCTAAATTATTTACAGCTTCTCTATAAATTAATCCTTGATAACCAATTCCTTTTTTTAGCAGATGCTCATAAAGTGATTTGTAATAGTTTGGTAATAGTTTCCAAAAATCTATATAATTTTCTAGTAGTTTTGTTTTGTTCTCAACTTCTATTCCCCATTTTTTTATGTCTTCTATATCTTTTAAATAAGATAAAACGTGATTTGGTTCTAACAAATACCTATCAATTTCATTAAAATCTTGAAGCAATGTTTTTGCCCAATTGGCAAATAATTCAAATTCTTGTTGGTTTTTTTTATCAGTAATCGATAAATAGACTTCATAAAATTCGAATAACAATTCTATTGGATCAATTGTTCGAATATTAGAGATTTCTTGAATTAAATCTTCTATTGCAATAATTTCCGGCGATAGAATATTATTAGTTACTTGATTTTTTAAAGCTTCTATTAAGAAAATTTTTGCTCTTTTGTTAGGGAGAACTATAATTATATTAGATAAATTATTTGAATATTTATCAATTATAATTCCAGCCAGTTTATCTAAAAATGTAGTTTCATTCATTTTATAAATATAAAAAAACGTCCCGACAAAATCGGGACGTTTTAAAATTTATTTTAGAAATATTTACATTAAATTACTTTTGTAATTTAACTTCAACACGTCTGTTAGAAGCTTTACCAGCTTTAGTTTTGTTATCAGCGATTGGCATTGTTTGACCAAAACCAGCAGATGTTAATCTGTCAGCCGCGATTCCATTTTGTGTCAAGTAAGTAACTACTGCTGCAGCTCTGTTTTGAGACAATACTAAGTTTTTGTCAGCTTTTCCTGCATTGTCAGTATGACCTTCGATGCTGAATTTAGTTGCTGGATACTCTTTCAATATTGCAGTAATAGATTCTAGAACTGGTATTGTTTGAGCTTGGAAAGTAGATTTAGACGTATCAAACAATATAGTTTTAGCATAATCATTTAATTTTTTGATAACTGCATCGTCAATTACTGCTTCTGGACAACCAGCGTTAGATGCTGGACCTTTAACAGTTGGACATTTGTCATCTTTGTCAAGAACTGAATCTCCATCAGTATCTGGGTAAGGGCAACCTGCATTTTCTCTTGGTCCTTTTACAGTAGGACATTTATCAGATGCATCAGCAACACCATCACCGTCAGAATCAGGACAACCCATCATAGATTTTAAACCTGCAACATCTGGACATTTGTCATCTTTGTCAGCAACACCATCTCCATCAGTATCTGGACAACCATTGAAAGCTACTAAACCAGCAACATCTGGACAAGCATCATCTTTGTCAATAATTTTATCTCCATCAGTATCAGGACAACCATTGAATTCTTTTGGACCTGCTAATTCTGGACAAGCGTCGTCTCTATCGTAAATACCATCTCCGTCAGTATCTTTACCTCCAAATTTGAAAGTAAGACCTGCAAAATGTTGCATGTGTGTTGGAATATTATCAGCTGCACCTCTAAGAGCTGAATCTGAAAAAGAATATTTGTAAGTAGATCTTAAAGATAAACCTACCATTTCTGTAAACCAGATGTTTAAACCTAATCCTGCATTTGCTGAACCACCTTTAGCTTGGTCACCTAACCAAGTATAACCACCACCAATGTGAGCAGATGGTTCAAAAGTTTTAGACTTTAATAAATTTTGTAAACTGTAATTAATAACAGCATCTGCTGCATAATAGTTGGCGTCTCCTAACGGATTTGTAACTTTATAGTCTTTAGAAGGTACTACTAATGGGTTTACAAACTTTGAAATTTTGTTTACAGAACCAGTAACTCCAAAAGAGAAATTGCTTCCAATGTATTTAGACACATTTAAATAAGATACAGACGGAAGGATGTTCCAGTTGTCTTTTGCATTAAAATACTGAGAAAATTGATCAGTTACGTTTGAAGCAGCACTAACCCTAGTGTCTACTGCATTGGCTCCAAAGGTTATAGCCCATGGATTGTTGCTGTCTTGTGCTTGTGAACTAAGTCCAGCAAGCAATAATACTGCAGCAAATAATTTGTTAAGATGTTTCATACTTAATTTTGTTAGATTACAATAATTTGTTTAGCAAAAGTAATATTAAAATTTTAATTTCAAAATTTTTTAGTCAAAAAACTGCAAATTTTGGTTAAAAAAAAATTAATTTATCACTTTTAATCTCTTTCCTACTGATATAAAAGCAGTTATGGCTGTGTCTAAATGCTCTTTAGAATGTCCCGCCGAAAGTTGTACCCTAATCCTCGCTTTGTCTTTTGGGACTACTGGAAAGAAAAAACCTATAACATAAACACCTTCTTTTAGCAATTCGTTAGCCATAGTTTGTGATAGTTTTGCATCATACAACATCACTGGAACAATTGCTGAGTCGCCTTCAACAATATCGAAACCCGCTTTTTTCATTCCAGATTTAAAATAATTGGTGTTCCATTCAAGTTTATCTCTTAACGAAGTATCTTTTTCTAATAATTCAAAAACTTTTATAGATGCTCCAACAATTGCTGGTGCCAATGAATTTGAGAATAAATAAGGTCGAGAACGTTGTCGTAATAATTCGATGATTTCTTTTTTGGCAGTTGTATATCCGCCCATTGCACCGCCAAGTGCTTTTCCTAAGGTTCCTGTAATTATATCAACGCGACCCAAAACGCCTTTTGCCTCTGGAGTTCCTATTCCAGTTGCGCCAATAAAACCAGCTGCGTGACATTCGTCGACCATAACCAATGCGTCATATTTATCGGCTAGATTGCAAATTTCATCCAATTTTGCAACAATTCCGTCCATCGAGAAAACGCCATCGGTAACAATTAATTTAAATCGTGAACCTTTTTCGGTAGCGTCAATTAATTGTTTTTCAAGATCTTGCATATTATTATTTTCATAACGATATCGTGCAGCTTTACACAATCGAACGCCATCAATAATAGAAGCGTGATTCAACGAATCTGAAATTATACAATCTAATTCGCCAAGTAAAGGTTCGAAAATTCCACCATTGGCATCAAATGCTGCTGCGTAAAGAATGGTATCTTCCATTCCGTAAAACTCGGCTATTTTTCGTTCTAATGTTTTGTGAATGTCTTGTGTTCCGCAAATGAAACGCACTGACGACATTCCGAATCCGTGAGAATCTAATGTGTCTTTGGCTGCTTGAACCACTTCTGGGTGCGATGATAATCCCAAATAATTATTAGCACAAAAGTTCAAAACCGTTTCGCCATTCACGATAATTTCTGCTCCTTGTGGCGAAGTAATAATGCGTTCGTGTTTAAAAATACCGTTTTCTTCAATAGTTTGAAGTTCGGCTTGCAAGTGTTGTTGGATTTTTCCGTACATATTTTAAAAATTTGTTTTTTTTTGTTTAAGGTTTCAAGTTCAAAAAATCTGAAATCAAAATCGTTAACCTACAATCTGAAATTAAATCAGTTACAAATGTATGATATTGATTTCTTCTCCTATATATATGAGTGATTTTTTAACAACCTTATATCCCATTTTTTCGATTGCGGTTTGATAATTTTCGAGTTGTGACTTATATTTTGGCTGATGCAAACCCGTTTTATAATCCAAAAGATGCACTTCTTTGTTTTTTGAAACAACCATTCGATCGGGTTTTATGGTTTTTCCTTCTTTTTGGATAATGGTTTGCTCGTTCAAAACTTCAATATCGCCCGAAAAACAATCCTGCAAATCAGTATGGTTTACAATTTCTTGAATACTTTTTTCGACTGCATTTTTCTGATTAGATGTAATCAATCCGTTTTCGATGGCTTTAGTGATGGCTAATTCGATATCATTTTTAGTTTTTATAAATGATAAAATTTCGTGCACAACATTTCCATATTCAATAGATTCTTGCCTTTGTGTTCCCCACATTAGCGATTCTCGTTGCGCGATTTTGATGTTTTTAGGGTTCAAAACTTCCGAAACCAGCGGAATTGTTTTTGAAGTATCAATGTGCTTTTGGGTTTTAGATAATTTCGATTTATTTCCAAATTCATATTCGAGTTGATTTTCATCAAATGCATTTTCACTTATCAAATAATTGATAAAAAAACTGGACATATTATTTTTTCTTGGATTTTTATCTTTATCCAGATTCATTGATGAGATTATGAATAATTGTTCTTCAGCACGCGTCAATGCTACATACAAAACATTAATATTGTCTAGCAATTCTTCTTGTTTTTTCTGATTATAAATCTCAGATGCTTCATCTCCAAATCCTTCGATGGCTTTTGAATTATCGATTAAAACTTTCGGTAAACCAAAAGTTTGTTCTTCGGCATTAAGCCATAATTTGCTTTTGGGTTTACGGTTATAATCTTCCTCTGCAAATGGAAAAATCACGACTGGAAATTCCAATCCTTTCGATTTATGAATGGTCATAATTCGAACAGCATTTGTGCCTTCGGGCGATGGAATACTAAATTTTTCGGCATTTTTATCCCAATAATTTAAGAAATCTGAAATTCCTGCTTGGTTTCTGATATCGCGCTCTAATACAATATCCAAAAAATACTGAACATAAGCAGAACTTTTTTCTGGATTCAAGAACTTTGAAACAATAATCTCCACGGCTTCATACAACGATTTTTTTCTGATGTTCGAAAAACTCAAATTTACATTACAGTTTTCCAGCCAATTTTCGAATTCAGATTCGATGTCTAGCGACATTCCTTTGGCGATAAAATCGTGAATTGGCATATCGTTTTGAGCATTTTCGGCTAAATACTGCAAAAAATTAGCTTTCGAATCTAAATCATTGCTGTTTTGCAAATATTTTAATAAATGTATTATCAACCGAACTTCGGTAGCATTAGCAATCATTAAGGTTTCTGAAGATAAAAGCGGAATTTTTTTCTCTGTTAAATAGTTGGCAATTGCAATTCCTTGGCTTCGTTTTCGGGTCAAAATAGCCATATCTTTATATTCAAAACCTTGTTTTAAGCAATTCTGAATAGTATTTAATGTCGCCAAAACATATAAATCGGATTTGTCCAGATTTTCTTCGTCCGAATCGTCTTCAACGTCCTCTAATTTAGGAAGAAACGAAATATTGACATAACCGCCAACTTTGGAATTAATTTCTTGTCGAACGTGATTTTCATACAAATTTTTATAATCCAATCCCGAGCCTTCGGGAGCAAATTCAGTTGAAAGCATTTGAAATAAATCGTTGTTAAATTCAATAACTTTCGAGTGACTTCGATAGTTTTTATACAAAGGCGTAAGCACTTTTTCGGGATTATTAAACGGGTTTTTATCTTTGCTCAATTCGATAAATTGTTCGGCTTTTCCGCCACGCCATCTATAAATCGATTGTTTAGGATCGCCAACAATCATTAAAGTTCCTTTTTCGCCATCAATTTCGCTCGAAGTCGCATTATCAATCAGCGGAATCAGGTTTTGCCATTGCATTTCTGACGTATCTTGAAACTCATCGATAAAAAAATGACGATAACGTTCGCCCAAACGTTCGTAAATAAATGGCGCAGGTTGATTTTGAATTTCGTTATAAATCAATGCGTTGAACTCGGCAATTGATAAAATGTTTTGCTCTTGCTGAATTTTTTTGAGTTTATCGCTAATGGTGTTTAGCAACGAAAGTGGTGTGATGTTTTTTAAGAATGCTTTATAGAAATCTTTCTTTTCGTTATTGGAATACACTTTCGATAACAAATTCAAAATTTCTGGAAGAATGGCTTCAATTTGGTTTCGGTCATTTGCTTTTGAGTTTATTTTAACTTCATCGATTTCAAGAAATTTATATTTATTGGCTCGAATATCATTATCGATGATAAACTGAATATGATTTGGAAAAGTGCCACGAGAAAACGATTTTAAATCAATTTCATTTTTGTCGAATAATGCAAATGCATTTGTTGCAAATGATACGTTTTCAGTTTCTAAAATTGTAACTTCGTTAGATAATTTAGATTTTATTTCAATAAAGTCTTCAATTTTTTTTCCTTCAAAATTTGAAATTTCGTTTCTATTATTTTCATTCAAAATTAAACGTCCTGTTTCGAGAATTTCTCTAGAAATATCCCACGATTTGTCGTCGTCGGTTTTTTCCATCGTGAAGTCGATAAGTAATTTGGTTAAAACCTCGTCGTTTCCGGCTTCGGCAATTATAGCATCGACGGCTTCGGTCAATAAATTTTCGGTATCTAACGAAACTTCAAATGTCATTGGCAAACCTAAATCGTGTGCAAAAGCACGAATAACTTTATGTGTAAATTTATCTATTGTGGAAATATCAAATGCTGCATAATTATGAATAATATGCTTGATGATTTGCTGCGATTTGATTTTAATTTCTATAATTGAAAGTTTTAAATCTGAAGACAAATCGTGCATTAAATCTGATGCTTTTTGATTAGGTTCGTCTTTGGTAAATTCGGATAAACTGCCAACAATTCGCGATTTCATTTCGTGAACGGCTTTGTTCGTAAACGTTATTGCCAAAATATTTCGATACGCATCATTTTTATTAGACGAAAGAATAATTTTGAGGTAATCTTTGACCAAAGCATAGGTTTTGCCTGATCCTGCTGATGCGTCGTAGATGGAAAATGATGGTCTTAGCATTTTTATTTAAAATAACAGATTTTGAAAACAAAAGCAAAAGTTGCTCTTAATTTATTTTATTTTTAAATCAGCAACACTATCTAACTCGCGTTTTAGCGGATTCATATAAGCAAAAAATCTTGGTTTGTTTTGTGCATCCATCGGTTCTGAATTAGGTAATTTGAGTTTTAATGCATCTACTTGAACGCCGTTTTTCCAAAATCTATAACAAACGTGTGGACCAGTTGCTAATCCTGTGCTACCGACTTTTCCAATAACATCGCCTTGCTTGACTGATTGACCACGTCTAACCAATATTTTTGACATGTGCAAATATTGTGTCGAATAGGTTTTGTCGTGTTTGACTTTTACAAAATTTCCGTTGCCGGTTGTAAATCCAGTTTGCTCAATAGTACCTGTTGCAGTTGTCATAATTGGTGTTCCGGTTGCTGCTGCATAATCGGTTCCACTGTGTGCTTTCCAAACTTGCTGTACTGGATGAAAACGATTTGTAGAAAAATGAGAGGTTAAATTTCCGAATTTTAACGGCGATTTCAAGAAAAAATTTCTAAGTGCATTTGCCTCGTCGTCATAATAATCGACTTTGTTGGTTAATGTGTCTTGAATGTAAGGAAAGGCATAAATTTTCTTGCCTTTGTATTCCACAAATGCACATCGCAGACTATCTATTCCGTCGTAAATAGTATCATTAATGTATCTTTCGGTAAAACTCAAGCAGAATTTATCTCCTTTTTTTGTTTTGAAAAAATCGATAGACCACGCATAGGTTTTGGTTAGTTTTTTGGCTAGAATTTTATCGACTTCGATATTTTCTAATGATTTTATAAGATTTCCGACAAATGAACCTGCAACTGTTCGGTTTTTAAAAGTCAATGGACGAGCACGTTTGTAAACTGCAATTGTGTCACGAAAATCAAACAAATAATAATTCAATCTATCAGTTTGATAAATAAATACTTGCAATTTATTGGTTTTGCCTTTTTCTCTCAAAAAAGTCAATGCTTTTCGGCGAGTAATGCTGCGTATATCGAAAGAATCTTTTACTTTTTTAATGATACTGTCTATTGTTCGCCCGTTTAGATTTTGTTTTTGGAGAATGCTTTTGAAACTATCGCCCCGTTTTGTAGTATCTTGGATAAAATTGTAATCGTCGAACTTAAATCCAAAATCCTTTATTGGTTTTTCGATTTCAACATCCTCTACATAAATATCTTCTTGCGATTTTTTGCAAGAAAAAAATGAAATTAGAAATAAAATGATTATGAGTTTTTTCAAAAAATAGAATTAATGTTAAGTTATGATAAAATACTACAATAAGTTATTTGTAAACTAAAATTAACAACCCCAATTTGCAAGTTCGTCGTCAGTCCAAAGTTCGGGAAAAAATATTCGTCTTTGGTATTTTGGGTGCAAATATTTTTGCCAATCGCTTCCGCCTGTGGCTTCACTTACTGGTTTTCCTGAAGGTTGCAAGTATTTTTTGGCTGCATTTAAATGTCCTAAAACCCAAGTTATGTTTACTGTATGGTCATAATGTCGCATTGCCTGAATCAATTCTGGGTTTTGTTGATCAATTTTTGGCAATTGCTTGAATTTTTGCCAAATGTTGATTGTGTTGTATTCCTTCATATATCTTATGAATTCATCTTTGTATTTTCGTTCGAATTCAAGTAATAAAAAAGATTTTTCTCCTGTAGAATGGTCTTTTCCGGCTGCTTGCCAATACAAATGTTCGAATGCATGTTCGTAAGGAGTTTCTCTATCAATTGTTGATCGAAATCTATAGTCTATAAGATTTATTAAGTCTGTCGATGAGAATTCTATCAATCTGTATTGCGCACTTTGAAAACCACTTGCTGGTGTTAAAGTATTTCTGAACTTCATATATTGTTCTACTTCCATTCCGTCTCCCATTATGTCGAATGAAGTTGTTAGCATATTGAAATATCTAGAAATTCGTTCTAATTTTTCGGTAAAAAATTGAGTTTCTGGTTTAGGATTGTGACACAATTGGTTCATTTCCCAAAGAATCATTTTAAACAACAATTCATTGACTTGATGGTACATTATAAAAACCATTTCGTCGGGTAAAGTAGTTCGTTGGTTTTGAATATTCAATAAAACATCTGTTTGAATATAATCCCAATAAGTTATTGGTTTTGACCACAATAAACCATCAAGATGGGTCTCTGTTTTTTGGTTTATTGCTTTGAATTTATCATCTAAATCCTGAAATATTTTGTCGTTGTTGTTCATTATTTGATGAAAAGATTAAATAAACATTTATTTTTTTGAAACATATAAGAAATATAAGTTCATTTAAGTTTAACCGTTTTATAAAAAAACAGAAATCACAAAATTACACAGATAAATTGTATAAAGTTGTGAAATCTTAAATTAATTTCTTAAAAAAAATGCTAATTATTAGTCTTCGATTTTAATTTTGAAAGAGCTTTTTAAACCTTTAAATCCATCTAAATCTGCTTTTAATGAACCAATTGCAAGGTTTGCTTTAATGCTTACTGGGATTTTATTGTCATCGTCAGAAATCCAAACCGTCAAACTTTCTTCTTCTTTAAAAACTCGTCCAGCTTGTACTAGTGGGCGAAAAACCATACATGGAACAGTTCCAAATTTTGTACTAATATCTTGTCGACCAATAAATTTTAATTTAAATTTGGTGATTTCGTCATCAAAAAACATATCTACTGGAATGTATTCTCCAACTTTAATTTTATCAACCGCAGGATGATTTCTTAGGTAATAGAATGTAGACACAATATCTTGAACATTCTCTGTTACACTTATCGTTTTTTCGGTGTTGTTTTTATAATCTTTTACTAATATTTTATTGGTGTCTTGATTAAAAAATCCTTCTTGATTTTTGGTATAACCGCCTTCGTCAATTTTTCGAACATATTGATAAGGTTTACTAGTCAATCTATCGAAATAACTTTCGTAATTGTCTTCTACTTTAAAAAGCATTTTGGCCATTCCGGTAGTGTAACCTCTGCCTACGGCATGAAAAATTTTCTTACCTTTAATGGTTGCATCTTTAACTTCTAGTGTTGCATAACCAGCGTTTATCAATCCGTAATGAATTCTGAATTTGAACCACTCGCCTACTTCAAAAGCATCTTCGCGTTGTGTGTCAAAACTTACGGTTGTAATGAAAATAAGAAATACTAATAATTTTTTCATTTTAATTTTTTAATTTTAATTTTTTAATTTTAATTTTTTAATTTGGTTTATTATTTCTAAAATAATTTTTACTTTTTTAAATTCAGAATAATTGTTTGTTGTTTATAATTATACAAATTACGTACCAAAGATATTAAAACAAAAAAACCCAATCAAGAAATGACCGAGTTTTTATGCTATTAACCAACCAAAAAATTATAAATTATAGCAATTTATAACTAGTTCGGGGAACCACCCCCATTATTTAT
>JAYTMQ010000045.1:0-18340 GCA_043728355.1 Bacteroidota bacterium | reverse complement strand
ATTTAATAAATAATTAGCGAATTAGCGGTTATAATTTAAAATTCTAATAAAACTCGTTGTGCCGAAAATCCTGGACCAAAACTTAGCATTACTCCTTTTTCGCCCTTTTTGGGCTGGTTTTCCATAATTTTTTCTAAAACATAAAGTACTGTTGCGCTTGACATATTGCCATACAATCTCAAAATTTCTTTGGTAACATCTATGTTTTTACCTAAATCTAAAAATAAATTTTCAACTGTTGTAATTATTTTTTTTCCTCCTGGATGAAATATTAAATGGTCAATATCATTAATTTTTAAGTTGTTTTTTTCCAAAAAAGGATGAATAATATCAGGAAAATGTTTAGCAATGGTTTCAGGAACTTCTATATCTAACACCATTTGAAGTCCAGAATTTGTCAGTTTGAAACCCATCATATCAATAGTATCATAAAAATGATACATTTCTTCTGCTAAAATTTCTGGTCCATTATCATTTTCGCATGACGAAAGTAAAACACAAGCCGCTCCATCTCCAAAAATAGCAGCACTTACAATATTTGCCATAGAAAAGTCGTCTAGTTGAAAGGTTGCTGTTGGACTTTCGACCGCAATAACTACGGCACGTTTGTTTGGATTGGCTTTCAAGAAATTTTTTGCATATATAATTCCAGAAATTCCTGCAGCGCAACCCATTTCTGTAACAGGCAATCGCACAATATCTTGTCGTAATTTCAAACTATTTATTAAATAAGCATCAAGAGACGGAATCATAATTCCTGTGCAACTTACGGTTATGATGTAATCTAGGGTTTCTGGCTTCCAATTGGCTTTTTTGAGCGTTTTTTCAAGTACTTTTTCACCTAGATTAATAACTTCACGAATATAAATATCATTTCTTTCTTCGAATGATGTTTTAGTAAAAACCTCTATTGGATCCATTATTGAATAGCGCTTGTCGACAGCTGCTCCTTCAAAAATTTTTTTTACTTTTCTTACAAAACGCTCGTCTTGATTGACCAACCAAGTGTCGAGAAATGGAATAATTTCTTCGGTCGTTCTAGAATATTTGGGCA
Organism: Bacteroidota bacterium; assembly: GCA_043728355.1. Classification (GTDB taxonomy): domain Bacteria; phylum Bacteroidota; class Bacteroidia; order Flavobacteriales; family Flavobacteriaceae; genus Flavobacterium. Next base: position 17,286 of record JAYTMQ010000045.1, on the reverse strand, counting down.
ATTGCTTACCAACTGATACTATTTTTACGCTCATTTTCAATGACAATTTCAATTTCAAAAAATCAATTTCAATTAGAAACTTGACTCTAAATTTTTAAACCTCTTAAATATTCTAACCTTTTTTAATAATCCATTGATAACGAAACGCCCATTTCCAAAGAATTGTGTATTTTTTAAAATTCAATTTTTCTGAAAAATCGATTAATTCTTGTTTTTTGAAACCTCTAAGAATCGAAGTTAATCCATCTTGTTTTGACATTTCATTCAAATTGAAAACTTTTCCTAATAATTGAAATAATCGATACGAAATTAGATTTCTATGCAAATCGTTAATTACAATTCCTATTTTTGTATTTTTATAAAAAACACTTAATAAATCCTCAATTTCATTGTTTTTAAAATGATGTATTGTTAGGGTGCAAAGCACTATATCGCATTTTAATTCACTAAATTGTTTATCAAAAACGTTTTTGCATACATAACTTATATTTAAATAATTTTGCGATAATTCTCTGGCATAATTTATAGTATATTCATTTGCATCTATTCCAATTAAATGAAAATTAAACTGGTTATTGACTCCAAAAACGGCTAATTTTCTTAACATATCACCATTTCCGCAACCTATATCAACGATTGTTATTAACCTATTTTTATTAATATTACTAATCAATTGTTGCACGCCTTGTAAAGTTAGTTTATTTCCGCCTAGCAAATTATTAATTTGTGCTATTTTATCTAATGCTTCCTTTAGAATTTTACCTTCCATTTGGAAATCGTCCATTATTTCTTGTTCGTCAGTTCTGAATTTTGTGTTTATTGACATTAAATAGGTTTTCCGTGGGTTTTTTTAATAATAAATGATAATAAAAATGGAAAAATAATCAATAATTGCATCAAAACTTCTGATAATTTTGGTTTTTGCAAAATATTTGATATCAATCTACCCATTTTTAATCTATTTTTGAAATTATAATTCCAATGTTTTTGATATTGATTTTCAAGTTCATGTCTGGTTTTAATTTCGGAATTATAAAATTTTTCGATTAATTCTGAAACTATTTTTGCACTATGAATTGCCATAGCCATTCCGTTTCCGCACAACGGGTGAATTAATCCAGCTGTATCGCCTATCATCAAAATGTGATTTTCTACTGCCTTTTTTTCTTCGAACGAAATTTGACTTATTGTTAATGGTTTATCATATAGTAAAATTGAATTTTTAAGAATTTCATTTAAATTTGGATTTTTTGAGATTACACTTTTTTGATAATCATCTATGTTTTTATAAGGCTTAAAGGTTTCATAATCGGCTAAGTAACAAATGTTTATTTTATTATTTTCAACTTTAGAAACACCACAATAACCACCTCTAAAACTATGTAAACCAACTAAATCATTAGCAAAATTTCCTGAATAATGTGCTTTTACTGCCAACCAAGGTGATTTTTGTTTAATAAAATTGCGATATAAATTCTGATCTAAATTACTTCTTTTTCCAAATGCACCAATTACAATATTAGAAATAAAAGTTGAATTATTATTGGTTTTAATTTCGAACTGTTTGTTCAAATAAGTAATATTTTCTACGTTTTCATGAATGATTTTACAACCGTTTGAAATTGCTTTTTTAAAAAGAAATTCATCAAGAATATACCGACTGATACCGAAACCACCTAGTGGCAATGTCGTATTTATTGATTTTCCATTTGTTATAGAAAATTGCAATTTTGTAATTTTTGTTGGTTTTAAACTTTGAATATCTAAATCGAGAAATTTAAGGTAAGGCAAAACCTCATTAGAAATATATTCGCCACAAACTTTGTGTTTTGGGAAATCATTTTTTTCGATAATTGTAACTTGAATTCCAATTTTGGATAAATGAATTCCAGCGGTTAAACCTGCTAATCCTCCACCAATAATTGTTACTTCGTTATTTATCATCTTGAAAGTAAATATACTAATTGAAATAGAATTTTAAAGATGAATTTTTGTTAAAGTAAAATAAAAAAATTATTTAAAAAACCTGAAAGAACTAAGTAAATAGAAAAAGCTAAATAATTCGTTTTTAAAACTCGAAAGTTTTTCCGTCATCGGCTAATAAAATATTCTCGAAAATAGTTTCGGCTTCGGTTTTGAACATTTCAATATTTTCATATCTAGTAGAATAATGTCCCAAAATTAATTTTTTCGCTTTGGCTTTTAGAGCAATTTCCGCTGCTTGTTTGGCTGTCGAATGCATTGTTTTTGTGGATAAATGTGCTTCTGATTCCAAAAATGTGCTTTCGTGGTATAAAACATCTACGTTTTTGATGTTTTCGATTATAGTTTCGTCGAAAATTGTATCTGAACAAAATGCATAACTTTTTGAAGGAATTGGATCGAATGTTAAACTTTCGTTTGGAATAATTTCGCCACTGTCTAAACTAATATCTTTTCCGTTTTTAATATTTTGAAAATAACAAGTTTCTATTTTATAATTATTTACTGCTTCAACATTGAGTTTTCTTTCCCGAATTTTTTCTTGAAAATGAAATCCGTTTGTGTAAACTCGGTGTTTCAATGGAATTGTTTTAACAATTACTTTATTATCTTCGAAAATTATTTGACTTTCTTTTGATTCTAATTCGTGGAAAAATAATCCATAAGTTGTGTATGAATTTGATAATTTTAATTGCATTAGAATCATTTCTTTGATACCTTTTGGTCCATAAATATGCAAATCGTTTACTCGATTTAAAAGCATAAAAGTTGATACCAAGCCAATTAATCCGTAGCAATGATCACCATGCAAATGAGAAATAAATATGTGATTTATGCTAGAAAACTTGATTTTATGCTTGCGCAATTGCACTTGTGTTCCTTCACCACAATCTATCAAAAACATATGATTTCTGATTTCTAGAACTTGCGATGTTGGGTTAGTTATTGTTCTTGGCGTTGCGGCATAACAGCCGAGAATTGTGATATTCATTAATTTAATTTTTAGTTTTCAGTATCAGTTTTCATTCTCTATATGAAACTGAAAACTAAAACCTTTTCTAAATGTTATATTTGTTAATGTTTTTAATTGTAAAAGCAATAATTACTAAATTTAAAACTATTCTTAAATAATCAAAATCTTGGGTTCTGAAACCTTTAAATAATTTACTGGATAATAAATAGGCAAATATAAAAAGTAAAAAAACGTTGAAATATAGTTTTTGTTGGTTGGTAAAATTCATTTTTTATATTATTAAAATCCTAAATCTCTTTCAATTTCTTCCATTTCGATAATATCATAAGCTTCTTGCAAAGTCGGAACTATATTAATTTTATCTGAAACTTTATTGAAATCGATACCTGATGCTACAATTACAAAAGAATGTTTGTTTTTAGCATGTTGTTTAATTAATGGTAAAAACCCATTTATATCTTTAATAGCTAAGTTTTCGAAATTAGAAATATCGATTAAAATATTATCTTTTTCAAAAGATTTATATTCGTGGGTGATTTTCATAATAAAAGAAACTAAATTAAATTGACTATCAGAAATTTCTATTAAACCGTCTTTTTTTAAAACTTTCATTAGTTCTTTATTTTTGAAGCCAATAAATAAGTAACTGCCATTCTTATTGCAACTCCATTTTCGACTTGATTCATAATTATTGATTGTCTTGAATCGGCAACGTCAGAAGTGATTTCGACCCCACGATTGATTGGTCCTGGATGCATAATTACAATTTCTTTTTTGAGTGAATCTAATAAAGTTTTATCAACACCATATTGTTGTGTATATTCTCGAGTTGATGGAAAGAAATTAATATCCATTCGTTCGTTTTGAACTCTTAACATATTTGCTACATCGCACCATTCTAAAGCTTTACGCAAATTAGGTTCAACTTTTACATTAAGACTTTCAATAAATTTCGGAATTAATGTTTTTGGACCACAAACCATTATTTCTGCACCTTGCATTTGTAGTGCATATATGTTTGATAACGCTACTCTTGAATGCAAAATATCTCCAATTATAACTACTTTTTTTCCTGCAACTTCGCCTAATTTTTCACGAATAGAATAACTGTCAAGCAAACCTTGAGTTGGATGTTCATGAGCACCATCGCCAGCATTAATAATACTTGCTTTAACATTTTGCGATAAAAAATGTGCTGCTCCAGGGCTTGCATGACGCATAACAATCATATCGACTTTCATTGCTAGAATATTATTGACAGTATCAATCAAAGTTTCGCCTTTTTTGACTGATGATTGTGCAGCCGAAAAACTAATTACATCTGCCGAAAGTCGTTTTTGTGCCAATTCGAATGATAATTTTGTTCTGGTAGAATTTTCGAAAAATATATTGGCAATAGTAATATCCCTTAGAGAAGGCACTTTTTTGATTGGACGATTAATGACTTCTTTGAACTGATCGGCAGTTTCGAAAATCAAATCAATATCACTTTTATTAATGTATTTTATTCCTAATAAATGGTTTACAGATAATTCACTCATTATGAATCTATTTTATTAATTAAAAAAACTCCGTCTTCTCCGTCATTTTCAATCCAAGAAACTTTTACTTTTTCGTCATTGATTGCGTCAACTTGTCTACCACGATAATCAGGTTGAATAGGTAAATGTCGGCTGAATCGTCTGTCGATTAATACTAATAATTCAATTTCTGATGGTCGCCCAAAAGATTGAATTGCTGTTAATGCTGAGCGAATACTTCGACCCGTGTACAAAACATCGTCTATAAAAATGACTTTTTTATCCTCAACTATAAAATCGATTTGGGTTTTGTTGGCTTCTAATTGTTTTTCTGATTTTCTAAAATCGTCTCTAAAAAAAGTTATATCTAAATATCCTAAAGCTATGTTTTGTATTTTATAATCTTGTTCTAATATTTTCTTAAGTCTTTCTGCCAAAAAAGTGCCACGAGGCTGAATACCTATTAAAATTGTATTTGATAAATCGAGGTGGTTTTCTATCAATTGACAAGCCAAACGGTGCAAAATGATATTGACTTCTATAGATGTAAGCAATATTTTTTGATTCATAGTTTTTTGTTTGGTTCGTAAAGATACTATTTTTTATTTAAAATACTATTTGAAACTCAACATATATATATCATTAATAATCAACATTTTAACTAAAAAAAAATTCTATATTTAAAAAAAAATGTAATTTTGTTTAATAAACTTCCCAAATGTATAGAATAATTTATTTAAGCTCAGCAATCGATTCTGTTGATGAAACAGAATTAGAAAAATTATTATTAAAAGCTAGATTATATAATATTGAAAATAATATTACAGGCATTTTATTGCATATTGACGGTGATTTTATTCAGGTTCTTGAAGGTTATAAAGAAAAAGTAGTAAATCTTTATGAAAAAATCAGCAGTGATATTCGCCACAAAGGTCTAATTATTGTATCGAAAGGAGAAGTTGAAAAACGGCAATTTAATGATTGGTCAATGGGTTATAAATCCACAAACTATGTAGAAATTAATAAAATTGATGGATTAAAAGAATTTGATAGAGTAGCACTTTTTAGCAATAATGAAAAAATTGCATTGACTTTTTTAACCGTTTTTCTTCAAGCTCATAAAAATCATATTAATGTTAAATAAAAAACCCAATTTTTTACAAGATTGGGTTTTGGTTTTATTTTTAAAATATATTTTCAATTTTTAAGAATACATTTTAACTCTTAATTCCTTGACTTTTTCGTCGTCAAGATAATCATCAAAAGTCATATAACGGTCAATGGCACCATTTGGAGTTAATTCAATTACCCTATTTCCAACAGTTTGCGCAAATTCGTGATCGTGGGTAGAGAAAATAATCGAACCTTTATAGTTTTTCAATGAATTGTTAAATGCTGTAATCGATTCTAAATCCAAGTGATTTGTTGGTTCGTCAATCATTAAAACATTGGCTCTTTCCATCATCATTCTTGAAAGCATACAACGTACTTTTTCGCCACCTGACAAAACTCTGCACGTTTTTAAAGCTTCTTCTCCTGAAAAAATCATTTTTCCTAAGAAACTTCTAATGTTTACTTCGTCACGTTCTTCTTCGGTTTTTACATATTGGCGCAACCAATCGACTAATGAATAATCGCTTTCAAAAAACGAATGATTATCCACTGGCAAATAAGCTTGATTGGTTGTAATTCCCCAATCGAAAGTTCCAGAATCTGCGGTTTGCAAACCATTTAGAATATCATAAAATAGAGAAGTTGCTCGAGAATCTTTAGAGAAAAGTACAATTTTATCGCCTTTTGCCATATTCAAATCGACATCTTTAAACAATGTTTCACCATCAATTGATCCTGACAAACCTTGAACATTCAAAATCTGGTCACCAGCTTCGCGTTCTTGATCAAAAATAATTGCTGGATAACGTCGTGACGATGGTTTTATTTCAGAAATATTCAATTTTGAAATCATTTTTTTACGAGAAGTTGCTTGTTTTGACTTAGCAACATTAGCAGAAAAACGACGAATAAATTCTTCTAACTCTTGTTTCTTTTCTTCGGCTTTTTTGTTTTGTTGTGCTCTTTGCTTAGCTGCTAATTGACTAGATTCGTACCAAAATGTATAATTTCCTGAATAATGATTTATTTTACTAAAATCAATATCAGATATATGTGTACAAACCGAATCTAAAAAGTGTCTGTCGTGAGAAACAACAATTACTGTATTTTCATAATTTGCCAAGAAATTTTCTAGCCAAGCAATGGTTTCGAAATCTAAATCATTAGTTGGCTCATCCATAATTAATAAATCTGGATTACCAAAAAGTGCTTGTGCCAACAAAACACGAACTTTTAATTTATTATCTAAATCGCCCATTTTTGTATAATGGTGCTCTTCGGCAATTTCTAGATTTGACAACATTGCAGCAGCATCAGAATCGGCATTCCAGCCATTCATTTCCTCAAATTGAACTTGCAATTCCCCTATTCTATCAGCATTTTTATCGTTGTAATCAGCATACAATTCGTCCATTTCTTTTTTGATATTGAACAAAACTTTGTTTCCCATCATTACAGTTTCTAGAACCGTGCTTTCGTCAAACATATTGTGATTTTGATTCAAAACCGACATACGTTTTCCTGGTTCAAGATGAACGTTTCCAGAAGTTGGGTCTATTTCACCCGAAATAATTTTCAAAAAAGTAGATTTTCCTGCACCGTTCGCACCAATAACTCCATAAATATTGCCATGAGTGAAAACTGTGTTTACTTCGTCGAACAAAATTCGTTTGCCAAACTGTACTGATAAATTATTTACTGATAACATTTTATTGCAATTAAAAATTAGGAATTAAAATTATTATTTGATGTTTTTAATTCCGTGCAAAAGTAATGAAAAAAGTGTAATTTTCAATAAGATATTTTGACACGAATTTCACGAATTTTCACGAATTATTCTTTTAAATTTTTAAAATTCTATTTTTGTTAAAATTATAGTTGAAAATTGATAAAAAATATTGAAATTCGTTGAAAAAAACTATTAATGAATTTTTTCTCTGAATTTGATTTTGATAAAAATATAATGACCATTCATTATTTATTTGAAACACTAGCTTTTATAATCGGAATTCGGTTGTACTATTATCGTAAAAAAAATATTGTCGACGAAATTTCGGACGAAAATCGGCTCTGGATTTTGCTTGGCGCAATGGTTGGCGCATTAATTGGGTCGAGATTAATTGCAGTTTTGGAAGCGCCACAATATTTAAGTCAGGTTACTTTAATGACTTTGTACCAATCGAAAACTGTTGCTGGCGGCTTTTTGGGCGGTTTGTTTGGTGTAGAAATTGCCAAGAAAATTATTAAAGTCAATATTGCTTCGGGCGATGTTTATGTTATTCCGATAATTATTGCAGTTTTTATTGGACGAATTGGTTGTTTTTTATCTGGAACAAATGAGCCTACATTTGGCATAGAAACAACTTTTTTTACAGGAATGAATCTTGGTGATGGCTTAAAAAGACATCCAGTTGCTTTGTATGAAATGATTTATATGGTTTTGCTTTTGATTTTGTTTCATTTGATAAAATCTAAAAAATTGATTAATGGCGATCGATTCAAACTTTTTATGGTTTTGTATTTTTTATACAGATTTTCTGTCGAATTTATTAAACCATATGAACCTTTATTCTTATATTTGAGCAGCATTCAATGGAGTGCGATTTTTATATTTGTATATTATTATCGATTTATTTTTCGTATATTTAAATCAGAAAAAAACTAAATGCAAGCACCAATTTTATTTTATCAAACTTCAGAAACCAATATCAATGTTGAAGTAACTTTTCTTGAAGAGAACTTTTGGTTGACTCAAAAAGCTATTGCTCAATTGTTTAATGTTGAAAAAGCAGCAATAAGTAAACATTTAAGTAATTTATACAACTCAAATGAAATTATTAAAACTTCAACTGTTTCCATTTTGGAAACAGTTCAAATTGAGGGCAATCGAAATGTTAAACGAAATGTCGAATTTTACAATCTAGAGGCGATTATTGCTGTTGGTTATCGTGTCAACTCAAAACAAGCTACTCAATTTAGAATTTGGGCAATACAAACTTTAAAAGAATTTATTATTAAAGGTTTTGTATTGAATGATGAAATGTTGAAAAATGGCAAGCCTTTTGGAAAAGATTATTTTGAAGAATTATTAGAGAAAATTCGTGAAATTCGTTCCTCTGAAAGGCGATTTTATCAAAAAATTACTGATATTTATGCACTTTCGGCTAATTATGATAAAAATAATTCAGAAACTCGAAGTTTTTTTGCAACAGTTCAAAACAAGTTACATTGGGCGATTTCAGGAAAAACTGCCGCCGAAATTATTTATTCGGAAGCCGATGCCAATAAGATTTATATGGGTTTATCGACTTGGAAAGCTGCGCCTGGTGGGAAAATTCAAAAATCGGATGTTTCGGTTGCTAAGAATTATTTGAATAATGCGCATTTGCAAGAATTGAACAGAATTGTTTCGGCTTATTTGGATTTGGCTGAGAATTATGCAAAAAGACAAATTGTTATGAAAATGGAAGATTGGGCAGTTTTTTTGAATAATTTTTTGCAATTGTCTAATTATCCAATTTTAATTGACTCAGGAAAAGTAACGCAACTGGAAGCCAAATTAAAAGCCGAAGGAGAGTATGATAAATTCAGGATTATTCAAGACCGAGAATATATTTCGGATTTTGATTTGGAGATTTTGAAATTAAAAAAAGATTTTGAATGAATAACGGGTTTGCGTGAGTGATTGAAGTGGAAATCTTTTTTATTGGCTTTTTCGCCAATAAAAAAATTGGGAGCGTAAAGCACGACCCGCCTTTTCGGCGAGGTCACGCCCAAAAAAAATAAAATTTATGAAAACAAGAGATTACGTTTATTACGACTACACAAAAAGTTTGTGTCCAGAATGTTTGCACACCATCGATGCGAAAATTGTTTTTCAAAATGAAAAAGTTTGGATGCTAAAACATTGCAAAACCCACGGCGAAAGCAAAGTGATGATTGCCGATGATGTTGAGTATTACAAACAAATCAGGAATTACAACAAACAATCGGAAATGCCTTTGAAATTTAACACTAAAGTGCATTATGGTTGCCCGTATGATTGCGGTTTGTGTACTGACCACGAGCAGCATTCTTGCCTTACGGTTATTGAGGTTACTGATCGTTGTAACCTTTCATGCCCAACTTGTTACGCCAGTTCTGGCCCTAATTATGGTCGTCACAGAACGCTTGAAGAAATCGAAAAAATGTTTGATGTTGTGGTTGCCAATGAAGGCGAACCCGATGTTGTGCAAATTTCGGGCGGCGAGCCGACGGTGCATCCTGATTTTTTTAAGATTTTAGATATAGCTAAAAGCAAGCCTATCAAGCACTTGATGGTCAACACTAATGGAATTCGGATTGCAAAAGACATAAAATTTGTTGAAAAATTAGCGACTTATATGCCTGATTTTGAGTTGTATTTGCAATTTGATAGTTTCAAATCGGAAGTTTTAGAGAAATTACGTGGTGAGGATTTAACCGAAGTTCGCAAGCGCGCAATAGATCATTTGAACCAATTTAATGTTTCAACAACGCTGGTCGTAACGCTTCAAAAAGGCGAAAATGATGATGAGATTGGAGAAATAATCAAATATGCCTTGACTCAAAAATGCATTCGTGGCGTGACTTTTCAGCCAACACAAGTTGCTGGTCGAAACAAGGATTATAATGATGGCGAAGGTCGCATAACTTTGACCGAAGTTCGACGCAAGATTTATGAACAATACCCATTGTTTACGCCACAAGATTTGATTCCTGTACCGTGTAATCCTGATGCTTTGTGTATGGCTTATGCGCTGAAAATTGATAACGATGTTTTTCCGATGACGCACTTGATAAATCCTGAAGATTTATTGAATAATTCGAAAAATACAATTGTTTTTGAACACGATGAAAAGTTAAAAACACATATGTTGAACCTTTTTAGCACAGGAATTTCGGTAGATTGTGCCGAAGAAAGCGTTATGGGCGAATTGATGTGTTGCTTGCCAAGAGTGCAATCTGATAATTTGCATTATGACAACTTATTTAGAATTTTGATTATGAATTTTATGGATCCTTATGATTTTGATGTTCGAGCGGTTAAGAAATCGTGTGTGCACATTGTCGATAAACGCTATAAAATTGTACCATTCGAAACGATGAATATTTTTTATAGAGACAACAAAATTGACGAAATTCGAAAGGAACTTAATATGAATTAATTATGGGTATTGTTATAATTTTGGGATTTTTTATTGTATTGTCATTTTTTATTTCGATTGTTACTCTAATTGTTAGTAAGGACGAGCAATCAAGAAAATTTGCTAAATTTGGAGTAATAATTCCTGTGATTTTGGTAATTATAGGTCTGAGTGTTTGTTTTAGTTCATAGTAAAAATTGAAATTATGGAAGAAGGAATATTTAATGTTGTGCTTGGGTCAATTATTTTTTGTGCAAGTCCAATTGCTTTTATTGTTGGTTCAATTTGGGTTTTTAATGATAAAAAACGAAACAATGGCGTAAAACTAATGATTGCAAGTATGATTGGTTTTGTTATAGGAATAAGTTTATGTGCACAAGCCGGCTCGTAAAATCTAAAAAAATATATTTATGGAAATGGATTTTTTATTTGTAATGATAATGCTCATTGCAAGCCCAGTAATTTTTTTAATATCTTTGATTGTTTTAATAATTTTCGAAGATGAAATTAAAAGAAAAAAAGCAAAAAACGGAATGTTAATTTCGTTAATTTTATTTATAGTAGGTTTTGGTGCTTGTTTAAATTTGACTTAAATTTATTAAATATGGATGATTTTTTATCGGGTTTATCAGGAGTTTTGTTGTTTGGAAGTCCATTTGTTTTTATTGTTGGATTAATTGTAACAGCAGTTAATAAAGACAATCGCAAAATTGGTTTAATTATGGTCATTGGTTCGGTAGTTTGTTTTATAATTGGTTTTGGAATTTGCGCTTCTAATTTTGGCGGTGGTGGCGGATTTCATTAGAAATTTATCAAAATGAAATTTTTAGAAAACTTATCTGCAATTATGATATATACAAGTCCACTTATTTTTATTGCTGGACTAATTTTTACCGCAATTAAAAAAGAAAATCGCAAAATTGGATTGTATTTGATTATTGGTTCTATAATAGTTTTTATAATTGGAGTAACTATTTGTTTAAGTATTTTAGATACTTCACACGGTTTTTAATAAATAAATATGGCTAATTTGATAATTTATTTTGTAATTGCAATTGTAATACTTTTAATTGTCGCAATAAATATGCTGTTAAATCCAAAAACAAAAAAGAAAGGCCTAGTAATTGTTTCAACAATATTATTTTTAGTCGCAACGAGATATTTTTATTGCAATTATACTTTTATTGGATATAAGTTTTTTGAAAGTTTTGATAGTCCAATTTCAATATTAAATGATTTAATTGAAAACATAATTGTTATGTCTCTTTTATTGAGTCCAATAGCTTTTTTTCTTGGAATAATAATAGCAATATTTGCAAAAGAAAAAAAGCAGTTAGCAACTAAAATTGTTATTTTTTCAATAATAATTTTTATAATTGCTTGCGGTACTTGCTTGAATACTAATTATGTTCACCCTTTTGGTAATAATTAAAAAAATGAATAATAATCTTGTACTTTATTTTCTAGTTTTTCTTGCAATACTTTTCGTAATTGGAATTGCACTTGTACAAAAACCCGAAACAAAAAAAATTGGATTATTTATAATTATCTCAATAGCTATTATTGCTTTATTCAGATATTACTCAATAGAACATAACGATATAAATTCTAATATTTCTGAAAGTGGTGTCGAATTCTTAGAAGATTTTAATTATTTAGATAGTGAAAATATTTTAATGATACTTTTATCTCTATTAATGATGGCATTTGCAACAAGTCCATTTGCATTTATAATCGGATTATTTCTAGCAATAAAAGGCAGTAAATACAGAAAAATTGGTCTTTTTTTTATGATTGGCGCAATAATAGCGTTTATTATTGGTATTAATGTTTGTGGAAAAATTCACATTTAAAATAAAAAAGTATGACAGAATCTTCATTATCATTATGGTTTGTTTATATTATTTTATGTATCATTTTTTTTATTTCAGGAATATTGATTGCCATTTTCAATAAAAAAGAGAGAAAATCTGGAATAAAAATGATGGTTTTTTCTATGATTGCATTTTTAATTGGTTTTGGTGGTTGTTTTGTATATTTGTCTTTCAATCCAATAAGAATATAAAATTATGACAGATACACCTTATTATATGTACTTAATATTTGCTAGTCCAGTAATGTTAATTTCTGGACTAATTATAACTGCTGTAAATAAAAAAAATCGCAAAATAGGTTTAATAATGGTAATCAGTTCAGTAATATTGCTAGTTGTTGGATTTAGCGAATGTGTAAATAATTTTCATATGGGTAATATGAATTAAAAAAAGCGATTTTCAATTAAGAAAACCGCTACTTTTATTTAAACTTGGTAGCTAAAAACTGCTTTCTGAATACCTATTTATTTCCTTTCTCGAAATCGGCTACAAACTGCGCCAATCCGATATCCGTTAATGGATGTTTCAATAAACCATAAATTGCAGAAAGTGGTCCAGTCATAACGTCTGCTCCTATTTTGGCGCAATTTACAATGTGCATAGTGTGACGTACCGAAGCAGCAAGAATTTGAGTTTCATAACCATAATTGTCAAAAATCAATCTAATTTCTTCAATCAATGCTAATCCATCTGTTGAAACATCGTCTAAACGACCAATAAATGGCGATACATAAGTTGCACCAGCTTTGGCAGCCAAAAGTGCTTGACCAGCTGAAAACACAAGTGTTACATTGGTTTTTATTTCACGATCAGAGAAATATTTACAAGCCATAACGCCTTCTTTGGTCATTGGAAGTTTTACTACAATTTGTGGGTGCAAGTCTGCCAATTCTTCGCCTTCACGAATCATTCCGTCATAATCCAAGGCATTTACTTCGGCAGAAACATCGCCTTCGACAAGATTGCAAATATCAACATAATGTTTCAAAATGTTATTTTTGCCAGTAATTCCCTCTTTTGCCATCAAGCTTGGGTTTGTAGTAACGCCATCAAGAACGCCAAGTGCTTGTGCTTCTTTAATTTGTGCCAAATTGGCTGTGTCGATAAAAAATTTCATGATTATTTAATTTTTAGTTGTAAGTTATAAGTTTTAAAATCTGTAAAGGCAATGAAATGTTAAATCGATTCTACCTAAACTTTCTAATGTATCTTTTGGTAATTTAATTGTTTCTTTAATGCCGTTTGGGCCAACAACATCAAATCCTGATAAATTTCCATTTATATAACTCACTTGAGGTCCAATAGAAAGATTTTTTGCAACACGATAATTATATCCTAAACCAATAAAAGAACCAAAAGTTGAACCTGTTATTAAGTAATTGTCATTTATAATTTTCGAATAGTTTTTGTAATTAAGTAATCCAAACGAAAATTCACTAAAAAATTCATGCCTTGAGTTTGAATTTTTAAAATCATATATATATGATAATCCTGTAAAAGTAAGTGTAATATCATCAGAAATTGAACCATTTAACACAATTCCTGTTTTATTATTTGTAACTACTATGTTATTTGCTGTGTTTGACGAATTAAATACGTTATATTTTATACCAAAACCATAACTGCTTTTAGATTTTAATCTATAATAAATACTTAAATCATAATTATATCCAGATTTTAAACCACCATAATAATCTTGTTCAAATTTATTAAAACTTGAAGGTAATTTTGCCAAACGATATCCGTAACCAAAATTTGAACTCAATATAAATCTAGTTAACTTTAAATCTGGTGTAGAAGTATTTGTAATGTTAATTTTTGATTGCGATTTTTTTAATGTATCAGAATCTTTTTTGTTAAGAGAATCAATTATCACATTTTGAGAAATATCTAAAATATCAGCTTGGATTCTATGGCAAGAACTTCCAAAAAAGCTTGGAAGTATATGCTTAGTTATTTTCAAAGCATTTCCACCAATTTTTCTTGCTTCATTTTTTGCAATATTTATCATTGTTTCAAAATCACAATTAGTTGTAAAACCTGAATCGCCAAGACTAACATTTCCAATTAACGTGAAGTTTTGAGAAACTGCCTCGTTCTCATTATAAACAACAACATTTTGACTATCCGTTAGTGCTGCTCTTTTAGAATTAGTTTGGAGAGAAATACTAGGAGCGCAAGAAAACACAAAAAAACAACCTAAAAGTACAATATATAACTTCATGAAAATATTTTAAATTTTTTTGCAAATCTACAATTTATAATGATTCATTAAAATTTTTTCATAAACTTTATCGGGCAAAATTCTTTTTAAAACAATCGAGAATTTTTGCATAAATGCCCCAACTTTATAATGAATTTTTGGGTTTGGACTTTGAATTATTTTATAAATTGCTTCAGCCATTTCAAATGGATTTCCGCCAGAAATGACGTGGTTGTCCATTGTTTTTAGATTTTGCGAATATTTTTGCTCATAATCCGAACCTGAAATTATTGGCGAATGAAACCTACCAGAAGCTATGTTTGTAGCAAAATCGCCAGGTGCAACATTACAAATATTTATTCCAAATGGTTTGACTTCCATAGATAAACTTTCGGAAATTAATTCTAATGCGCCTTTTGATGCCGAATAAATTCCTCGAAATGGCAAACCCATATAACCTGCAATCGATGTTATATTGATAATTAATCCTGATTTCTGACTTCGCATTTGTGGCAAAACTGCCTTCATAACTTCGATTGGTCCAAAAAAATTAGTTTCGAAATTGTTTTTGATTTCTGCCATCGGAATTTCTTCTAATGGTCCAGTTATGCCAACTCCAGCGTTGTTAATGACAACATCTAATCTATTTGATTTTTGAATAATTTGTTCTATAACTAATTTAATAGTTTCGGGTTTTCGTACATCGAGCGATAATAATTCGAATTTACAATCAGAATAATTTTCAGGATTTCGGCTGGTTCCATAAACTTTGAAACCTTTTTCGGTCAAAAATTCTCCGATTGATTTTCCTATTCCTGATGATGCTCCTGTTATTAAAACTACTTTTTGCATTTTTATTGATTTGTTGACAAAGTTAGAATTTTAAATTGAAGAAAAATACTTTTAGAAATTCTAAAACAATAGCCCTGATGGGAAGGAAAATCCTTTTTATCAATTGCCACGGATTTAAACCCGTAGCAATTGATAAAAAGATTTGGGAGGACAGCAGGATTAGCTCCAAAAAAAAATCCTCCTGATAATTGGAAGATTAAAAAAATGGCAAGCGACCTACATCGCACCGCTCAACCACTTACCCTTGCTATGTTCCCATCCTGGGGGAGTCTGCAGGAGCTGGTCGTGTAGGACTTGCCGATGCAAAAGTAATGTCTTTTTATAGTTTATGCAAGTGGTTTTTAAATTTAATTTATTTTGTATATTGCAACTTTAAAAATTTATAAAAATGAAATATTATAACTTATTATCTGTCATAACTTTAACGCTAATTGTTGTTGCTTGTGGCGGTGGAAAAAAAGAGGGTGTAAGCTATTTTAGCTTCGATAATACGGTCGTTAAAGAGCAATATTCGACAAATGAGACGCTGAGTGTTGTCTTAAAAAACGCTGAAAACAAAAAAATTGATAGTGTTATTTATTATTTTAACGATAAAAAAATTGGTTCTAAAAAAGGTTTAGATAAGTTTCAATTTTATTTAAAATCTGAAAAATTTGGTGTTCAAAACCTTAAAGCTTTGATTTATTTTGAAGGCGATAATCAAGAAATTGTTTCTAAAATTGAAATTTTTTCTCCAATTGAACCTAAATTATTAGATTTTAAAATTGTAAATACTTTTCCACACGACGTTGAAGCTTATACGCAGGGTCTTGAATTTTATAGAGATACACTTTTTGAAGGAACTGGAAACGGAATGGGAGAAAGTGGTAAAAAAGGTATTTCAAGTATCAGGAAAGTTGATTATCGAACTGGAAAAGTTTTTAGCAAAGTTGAATATCCTGAAAATGTTTTTGGAGAAGGAATTACAATTTTGAATAATAAAATTTATCAATTGACTTATAAAAACAACGAAGCTTATATTTTGAATGTTGATAAACTAAATAAAGAAAAAACTTTGTCCTATTTTCAAACGATGGAAGGTTGGGGTTTGACTTCTGATGGTAAAAATTTGTACATGACAGACAGTACAGAATGTATGCATATTTTGAATCCAGAAACTTTGAAACAAATAGATTTTATTAATGTTTATAGTGGTTCGAAAATGGTTCCGTCGGTAAACGAATTAGAATGGGTTGATGGAAAAATTTACGGAAATGTATATCAAAAAAATGCAATTGCGATTATAAATCCGAAAAATGGAGCTGTTGAATCGATTGTTAATCTTGCCGATTTAGAAAAGAAAATTACGCACTTGCAAGATACTGATGTTTTAAATGGAATTGCGTATAATCCAAAAACTAAGACTTTTTTCGTAACAGGAAAAAATTGGGATAAAATGTTTGAGATTAAAATATTGAATTAATGTTTATTAAAAATTCATAAAAAAAGTTCTCGATTGAAAACTTTTTTTATGAATTTATTTTTTCTTTTTAGTTTCAATAAATTGTTTTGATGCCAAATCATAAGACAATTTAGACGATTTCGTTTTTGAATTTAAAGAAAT
>JAYTMQ010000044.1:0-34118 GCA_043728355.1 Bacteroidota bacterium | reverse complement strand
CTATTATGGAAAATTTTTATATAACAATAGAAAATGAGGAAGATAAAGTCGAGGAATTAATTAATTTATCTAAAACAAATGCAAGTCAAATCATATTGGAACAAATAGAAAAACATAGAGATAATTTCAATTTTTTTAAACGATCTATAATTCCGCTTCGAGATTCATTATATTCTATCAAAAGTATGAAAGATGACAATGTTTTTAATGCTATCGAAAAAGAAAATTATAGTTTTTTTGATCGATTACATCAAAAATGTTTAGAGCTTTTGGAGCAAATCGAATACGATATGACCACTTTAGACAGCGCTTCTAATTTCTATTTTTCGACTCAAAATCACAAAATGAACGAGGTTATGAAAACCCTTACAATAGTTTCGGTTTTCTTTATGCCGCTCACATTTATAGTTGGGGTTTACGGAATGAATTTTGACAACATGCCCGAATTACATTGGAAATATGGTTATTTTGTAATTATAGGATGTATGTTTTTATTGCTTTTAGGAATGGGATATTATTTCAAAAAGAAAAAATGGTATTGATTATTAATCCAATATTTCATTCTCAACAATCTCATTTTTCAAAATATTTTTTAGATAAATAAATCCAATAATTCCAGCAATTAAGGAAGAAACCAATATCATAATTTTCGAATTATCGATATGATTTTTGTCGGAATAGGCGAGGAGCGTAACAAATATGGACATTGTAAATCCGATTCCACCCAAAAATCCAACTCCAATAATGGCTTTCCAATTGATGTCATTTGGTAACTCACAAATTTTTAATTTGACGGATAAGTACGTAAAAAGTGTAATTCCTAATGGTTTTCCTATCAATAATCCCAAGGCAATTCCGAGCGTGTATTGGTGCGATAAAGCATAATGCCAATTGGTATTGAAAATTATTGCAGTATTTGCCAAAGCAAAAATGGGAAGTATAAAAAAAGCTACAGGTTTGTGTAACCAATCTTGCAAAATATAGGAAGTCGATTTTTCTTTTCCATGACTAAACGGAATAGCAAAAGCCACTAAAACCCCAGTAATTGTAGCATGAATCCCAGAATTAAGCATAAAATACCACATGACTACACCGCCAATCAGATACGGAATAAGATTGTAAACTTTCAATCTATTAAAAACCAAAAGAACCACAAAAATACTCATTGCGATAATTAAATTCATCCAAATAATAGTTTTGGTATAAAAAATGGCAATTACCAAAATGGCTCCCAAATCATCAATAACCGCAAGAGCTGTAAGGAAAACTTTGAGAGAAGTGGGCACTTTGTTTCCCAAAAGAGATAAAACGCCCAAGGCAAAAGCAATATCGGTAGCCATTGGAATTCCTGCTCCAGATTGGGTTGCTGTTCCAAAATTGAGTAGTAAAAATAATCCTGCGGGCAAAAACATTCCGCCCAAAGCTCCCGAAATGGGTAACAAAGCACTTTTTAGATTTGATAATTCGCCAATGTAAATTTCTCGTTCTAATTCTAATCCAATTAAAAGAAAAAATATTGCCATTAATCCGTCATTTATCCAATGCGAAAAGGAATGATGTGCTACTTCGGTATTCCAAAACCCAATATAACTGGGTCCAAAAGAAGTATTTGCTAAAATTAAAGAAAGCATTGTACAAAAAATCAATGTCAATCCACCCGCTTTTTCGCTTTGAAAAAAATCTTTGAAGAGTCGGGTTGTTTTCATAATTTTTTAATTTCGTGAATTTTTAAATAAAAAAATCACGAATCACGATTGGAATTAATTCGTAATTCGTGATTTGGCTTGTAATTATTTCAAGCTTCCAACCATTTCCTCGGGTTTTACCCAAGCATCAAAATCATCGGGCGTAACATATCCCAAACGAACGGCTTCTTGCTTGAGCGTTGTTCCGTTTTTGTGTGCCGTTTGAGCAATTTCGGCAGATTTGTAATAACCAATTTTTGTGTTTAATGCCGTTACAAGCATTAATGAATTATCTACCAATTCTTTAATTCGTTTGTAGTTTGGCTCAATTCCAGAAGCACAATGTTCATCGAACGAAAGACAAGCATCACCTAATAATCTTGCAGATTGAAGGAAATTTGTCGCCATTACTGGTTTGAAAACATTCAATTCATAATGTCCTTGCATACCACCAACAGTAATAGCAACATCGTTTCCAATTACTTGTGCGCAAACCATTGTTAGTGCTTCGCATTGCGTTGGATTTACTTTTCCGGGCATGATTGAGGAACCTGGCACATTTTCAGGAATGATGATTTCGCCAATTCCTGAGCGTGGTCCAGAGGCAAGCATTCGAACATCGTTTGCAATTTTATTTAAGGAAACAGCCAGTTGTTTTAGAGCTCCATGCGTTTCTACAATGGCATCATGACTTGCTAAAGCCTCAAATTTATTGGGCGCAGTTACAAAAGGATGTCCTGTAAATTTAGCAATATATTCGGCTACTTTTACATCATAACCATCGGGTGTGTTAAGTCCAGTTCCTACGGCTGTTCCGCCAAGTGCAACTTCTGACAAATGCGATAATGTATTTTTTACAGCTTTCAGTCCATAATTAAGTTGTGCTACATATCCCGAAATTTCTTGACCAAGTGTAAGTGGAGTTGCATCCATAAGATGAGTTCGTCCAATTTTTACAACAGTATTAAATTTGATTGCTTTTGCTTGTAATGTATTACGAAGTTTTTCGACTCCAGGAATAGTGATTTCCACAACAGTTTTATAAGCTGCAATGTGCATTCCTGTTGGAAAAGTATCGTTGGATGATTGTGATTTATTAACATCGTCATTGGCTTTTACAACGGGTTCGCCTTCGCCAATTTTGAAACCTGCAAGAACTTGTGCCCGATTGGCAACCACTTCGTTCACGTTCATATTACTTTGGGTTCCAGAACCTGTTTGCCAAATTACGAGCGGAAACTGGTCGCTCAATTTTCCTTCAAGGATTTCCTCGCAAACTTGCGCTATCGCATCTCGTTTTTGGGTTGATAAAACGCCAAGATCGCAATTTGCATAAGCGGCAGCTTTTTTGAGATAAGCAAATCCCTCGATGATTTCGGTTGGCATAGATGCCGATGGACCAATTTTGAAGTTGTTGCGAGAGCGTTCGGTTTGTGCTCCCCAATATTTATCGGCTGGGACTTGCACTTCGCCCATGGTATCTTTTTCTATTCTGTATTCCATTTTAATTGGTTTTTAATATTCGAAATTTATTTTTAATTAAAAACCCCAATTTTGAAATTTCAAATCGGGGTTTTTATTTGATTATTTTATGTTACAAATGAATCACTTCGCCATAAGCATCGGCGACAGCTTCCATAACAGCTTCTGACATTGTTGGGTGTGGGTGAATTGTTTTCAAAATTTCGTGACCAGTTGTTTCTAGTTTTCTGGCAACAATTGCCTCGGCAATCATGTCGGTTACGCCTGCACCGATCATGTGACAACCAAGCCATTCGCCGTATTTTGCATCAAAAATTACTTTAACAAATCCGTCTGGTGTTCCAGATGCTTTTGCTTTTCCAGAGGCAGAAAACGGGAATTTTCCAATTTTTAATTCATATCCTTTTTCACGTGCTTGTTTTTCGGTCATTCCAACTGATGCGATTTCTGGAGTTGCATAAGTACAACCTGGAACATTTCCGTAATCGATTGGATCTACATGCAAACCTGCAATTTTTTCAACACAATTAATACCTTCTGCAGATGCAACGTGCGCCAAAGCTTGACCTGGAGTTACATCGCCAATAGCATAATAACCAGGAATATTAGTTTGTGCATAAGCATTTACTAAAATTTTGTCTTTGTCAGTTGCGATTCCAACCTCTTCAAGGCCAATGTTTTCGATGTTGGTTTTGATTCCAACTGCCGATAATAATATGTCTGCTTCAAGAACAATTTCACCTTTTTCAGTTTTAACAAATGCTTTTACGCCATTTCCTGATGTATCAATTCTTTCAACTGATGAAGATGTCATGATTTTGACACCTGCTTTTTTCATAGAGCGTTCCATTTGTTTCGAAATGTCTTCGTCTTCAACAGGAACAATCATTGGCATAAATTCAACAATTGTAACTTCTGTTCCCATTGCGTTATAGAAATGAGCAAATTCTACTCCGATTGCACCAGAACCAACAATAATCATAGATTTTGGTTGACTTGGTAAAGTCATTGCTTTTCTGTAACCAATAACTTTTACATCATCTTGAGGCAAGTTTGGCAATTCGCGTGAACGTGCGCCAGTCGCAATGATTATATGGTCTGCCGAATATTCGGTTACTTTTCCGTCTTTATCAGTTATGTCTAGTTTTTTGCCTGGTTTTAGTTTTCCGAAACCATCGATAACATCGATTTTATTTTTTTTCATTAAGAATTGAACGCCTTTGCTCATGTCACCAGCAACGTTTCTTGAGCGAGTGACTACGGCTGAGAAATCTTTATCAAATTCTTTTACAGTTAATCCATAATCAGATGCATGTTTCAAATAATCGAAAACTTGTGCCGATTTTAGTAATGCTTTTGTTGGAATACAACCCCAATTTAAACAAACTCCACCAAGACTTTCTTTTTCGATTACGGCAACTTTGAAACCAAGTTGCGAAGCGCGAATTGCAGTTACATATCCGCCTGGTCCACTTCCTAAAACAATAATATCGTATTTCATTTTTCTATTTTTTAATAATAAAATTCAGTTAGCGAAATTAATGATTTTTTTTGATATCCTAACAGGTTTAAAACCTGCTAAGTGTTTTTTTTTTGAATAGTTTAAATTTTAATACCTAACTGGTTGAAAAAATCTGATAGTATAGTGAAAACTTTTACTTTTTTTATTGAATGGATTTAAAATAATATCACTAACAGGTTGAAAAAAAAGCTGTTAGGATAATTTAAATCTTTAAGAAATTCTGATTTTTAGCACAAATTGTAGTGGAAAGCCTTTTGAAATTTTAACCCAAATTTTTGTTTTTATAAAAAAGCGACCAGAGGAAGCTCTTTTTATAAAATTACAAAAATGGGTTAAAATGAGAAAGCTTGAAACGAAAAGTTGGAATTGCTTCTAATTCTCAACCAAAAACTGAGAATAATATAGGTTTTTATAATATCCGTTTTCGATATTTAATAGTTCGAAATGTGAACCTTGTTCTACAATCAAACCTTTGTCCATTACAACTATTTTATCAGCGTTTACGATAGTTGCCAATCGGTGGGCAATAACTATTGATGTTCGGTTTTGAGTAATTGTTTCGGTTGCTTTTTGAATTAATTCTTCGGAATAAGTATCTATTGAAGATGTTGCTTCGTCAAGAATCAAAATGCTAGGATTACTGACATAAGCGCGCAAAAACGCAATCAATTGGCGTTGTCCAGATGATAACATTACGCCTCGTTCTTTGACATTATAATCGAAACCTTCGGGCAAACTCATAATGAAATCGTACACTCCAATTTTTTTGGATGCATCGATGACTTGTTCTCTAGAAATTTCGGGGTTATTGAGTGTTATATTGTTTAGAATTGTATCTGCAAATAAGAAAACGTCTTGTAAAACAACTGCAATTTGAACTCGAAGCGAACTTAAGGTATATTTTTTGATGTCAATAGTATCGATAGAAATTGTTCCAGAATTGATTTCGTAAAAACGATTAAGTAAGTTGATTATTGTCGATTTTCCTGCTCCAGTTGCACCAACAATTGCTATGGTTTCGCCTGAATTTATGTCTAAATCGATACCTTTAACGACTTCTTCATTATCAATATAACTAAAACGAACTTGTTTGAAACTGATATTTCCTTTGAAAATTGGTGCTTCGATGGTGCCAATATCTTGAATTTGGTCTTGAATATCGATAATTTCGAAAACTCGGTTGGCAGCAATCATTCCCATTTGCATTTCGTTGAATTTATCGGCGATTTGTCTAAGCGGATTGAACAGCATTCCAATAAACATAGTGTACGAAAATAAATCGCCAAAAGTTGTGAATTTGTCCCCGCTAAGAATATTAAATCCGCCATAAAGCACTACGAATCCTAATGTTAATGACGAAATAATATCGGCAATTGGAAAAAATATCGAGTTGTACCAAACGGTTTTTATCCAAGCTTCGTTATGTTTAGCGTTGATTTGTTTGAATTTTTCGAGTTCGATTTCTTCGCGGTTAAAAAGTTGTACGATTTTCATTCCTGTAACTCGTTCTTGCACAAATGTGTTGAGATTGGCAATTTGGTTTCGAACTTCTTCGAATGCTACTTGCATTTTTTTCTGGAATATTCTTGTAAAAAACACTAAAATTGGCATTGCAACAATCACAATCCAAGTGAGTTTAAAATTCATAAAAAACATAAAAATCAAAATGACCAGCATTTTTAATAAATCGCTTGATATCATAAATAATCCTTGCGAAAATATTTTGGCAATACTTTCAATATCCGAAACCGATCGTGTAACTAATTGACCAACTGGCGCATTGTCGTAATATTTCATTTTGAAACTCAACATGTGCTTGAACAATTTATTGCGAATGTCTTTGACAATATCTTGACCAAGCCAGTTAGCCCAAAACACAAAATAAAAATTAGAAATTACCTCGAAAATTAGAACAATTCCCATTAAAACAATGTATGTCAAAAGTCCAGATTGATCTTTGGTTTTTATATAATCGTCGATTGTTTGTTTCAATAAATAGGGGCGAAGTGCCGAAAAAACGGATAATAAAATTGCGAAAATTATTACAGAATTAAATCTGAATTTGTAGGGTTTTGTATATTCGAGAATTCGTTTGAATAATCGTGTGTCGAATGCTTTTGCTTTCATTTTTAATTAATTAACCCTATCAGGATTTTGAACCCTGACCGGGTTGTTATAAGTAATCGTATTCTATTTTTGTTAAAAATAATCCGTGAGCAGGAACTGAAAAACCTGCATTGTTTCTGTTTTTGCTTTCAATTATTTTATTAAAATCATCTAAAGTTAATTTGTGTAAACCGATATAAATTAGGGTTCCAACAATGGCTCTAACCATATTTCTAAGGAATCTATCAGCTGAAATTGTGAAAATTAGTTTGTTGTTTTCTTGTGTCCAAAAAGCTTCGTAAATCTTGCAGTCGAATGTATTTACTTCGGTATTTACTTTCGAAAATGCCTGAAAATCAATATGCTTAAATAATATTTCACAAGCTTGATTCATCAAATCTATATCTAATTGCTGGCGGTAATACCAACTTTGCTCATTTGAAAACGCATCTTTAAATGTGTTAATATGGTACTCGTAAGTTCGTTTTCTTGCGTCAAATCTTGCATGAGCATCATCATGAACTTTTTGAATATTATAAACGACAATGTCTTTTGGTAAAAATGAATTGAGTTTGTAAATGATGTTTTCGATATCAATTGTATTTTCAAAATCAAAATGAGCAAACATTTCACGAGCGTGAACACCAGTATCTGTTCTGCCTGCGCCCATACAATCTATATTTGAATTCAGGATAGTAGATAAAGCTTTATTTAAAACTTCTTGCACAGAAATGGCGTTGGGTTGTAATTGCCAACCGTGATAATTTGTGCCTTTGTAAGAAAATTTTACGAAATAACGCATTTTGAGTTTTCAGTTTTCAGTTGCAAATGTAATTATAAAATAACTTGTCACGAAGTCTCAAAGTCTCAAAGTTATTATAAAATATTAAATCAATTCTTCAACGTGTTTTTTAATATTTTCGGATAGTTTTTTTGTTGGCAAATCATTTTCATCACCCCCAAATGGATCTTCAATTTCTTCGGCAATTAATTCTAAACTTGCCAATACATAAAATATAAAAATAACAACTGGAACAGTATAAAAACCAAGACTCAAAGCATACCCGAAAGGCAAAGTCATAACATAAATAAAAATAAATTTCTTGATAAATGAGCTGTAAGAATATGGAATTGGTGTGTTTTTTATGCGTTCGCAAGCGCCACAAACCTCAACAAAGGATTGAATTTCAGAATTTAAAATAATCAATTGATTGCCAGATATTTTCTTAGATTCATACAAATCATTGATTTTTTGAAACATCATTTTTGCAACTTGATTGGGTCTGTGTTTGTGTTTTTCGAATTCTAAAACAACATCGTCGAACAACTCATTGCTTGTTTCATCATTATGTAAATGCTTATTAAGTATTGAGGCAAATGCAGGAATCATTTTTCTAAAAAACTTTTTGTCTTTATCATCTTTTAAAATTGCCGATAGTTTTATTGCAAAATTTCGGCTGTTGTTGACCAAAGTTCCCCATAATTTTCGACCTTCCCACCATCGATCATAAGCAGTATTTGTTCTATATGCCAATAAAAGTGAAATTACAAAACCTAAAAGGCTGTGCATAATGCTGATGTTTTTTACCAAACTTTTGTCATTCAATTCATAATACTCTAGTTCAATATAGCATATCGCACTAGCGTAAATTCCGATAGTAATCATCATTGAAAAAAGTTTTCGGAAAGTATCCGATTTGTGAATTCTGAAAACAAATGTTAACCAATCTTTTGGGTTGTATTGAACCATTTTTATAATTTAATGATGCAAATTTAATCAAAAAGTTATATTTCCTGCCAATTCTTTTAATGCTATTTCAGATAATTTTGCTTGAAATTGTGCATTGCTATTTCTAACTTTTGCATTTACATAATTGAGTTGTGCTGTTCTGAATTCTAAAGCAGTAATCGTTCCAATGCGAAATTTTTCGAATGTTATATCTAAATTTTGCTTTGCAATTGTTTCGTTTTTTTCTTCTAAATCTATCAATTCTAAGTTAGTCAGATAAGTTTGATAAGATGTTTCTAATTGCGAATTCAAACTCAATTTTTGTTGCTCAATTAATAATTGAGAATTTTCAATTTGAATTTTTGCAATTTTCTCATTTCTACTTTGGTTAAATCCATCAAACAAGTTTAAGGTTGCCGTAAATCCGTAATTGAATCCTCTTGCAGTTGTACTTGAAGTAAATCCTAAACTTGATTCTGTGTTTACAAAGGCATAACCTGAATTCAATCTAATAATTGGATATCTATTGGCTTTAATCTGTTTTAACTGCAACTCAGAAATTTTTCTATTGATAATTTGTGTGACTAATTGTGGATTTTGTTTTTCTGCTAATAATGTTAATTCTGGAAGTAATAATTGTTTATTAATTTCAATATTATCCACTACTTTATAATCGGTTTTTAAATCTCTGGCCAATATTTGATTTAACAGTATTTTGGTGTTTTTATACAATTCTTTTTGTCGTAAAACCGAAGTTTTATCAGCATTTAAATCGACTTGAGCATTTAATACTTCTAATTTTGAAGCTTTACCAATCGAAAAACGATTTTGTGCCAATGCCAATCTTTGGTTTGATATAACAATAGTAGTATCCAATGCAGATAATTGTTGTTGTTGTTGTACCAAATCAAAATAGGTACTTATGACGTCGCTAATTCTGGTAGTTACTGTTAGTTTTAACTGTTCGTCACCTAGTTTTTTTAATTCTTTCAATTGATCTAGTCTTGCAAACATTCTAAAACCATCAAAAATCGTCCAATCGAGATTTACGCCATAGCTAATTCTATTATTTTTCGCATTATCAAGTGTATTTACATTTCCATTTTGAAGTGTTTGCGAGCTATTTTGCAAACTATTGGTATCAACTATATTGGCACTAAGTACGGGAAGTATTCCAGCATTTCCAATGGATACGTTTGATTGTTCAATTCTCAAATTATTTTTTGAAATTTTAATTTCATAATTATTTTCCAAGGCTATTTTTACTGCATTTTCAATGGTAAGAACTTCTTGTGCATTCATATTTTTGATGCAAAAGATAAATACAATTACTAACGAAAATATTTTTCTAAAATTTGTCATATTATTTACTTTCTTTCTCATACTCTTCAATATGATCAAATTCTGGATAATGTTTTCTGGCTTTCGACCACATTAAATACATTGCTGGAATGACAAACAAAGTCAAAACCAAAGAGAAAATTGTTCCACCTACAATGACAACGCCC
The DNA here is from genome assembly GCA_043728355.1 of Bacteroidota bacterium. GTDB lineage: Bacteria > Bacteroidota > Bacteroidia > Flavobacteriales > Flavobacteriaceae > Flavobacterium. Next base: position 24,086 of record JAYTMQ010000044.1, on the reverse strand, counting down.
ATTCCAATTCTACTTGTTGATGCTGCTCCAAGCGACAATGCAATAGGCAATGCACCTAATGAAATCGCCAAACTTGTCATTAATATAGGTCTCAATCGTGCTTCCGAAGCTTCTAAAATAGCATCAATTTTGGATTTTCCATTCTCTCGCAATTGGTTGGCAAATTCTACAATTAAAATGCCGTTTTTGGTTACCAATCCAATAAGCATTACAGTGCCAATTTGACTAAAAATATTCCAAGTTTGGTCAAACAACCAGAGTGAAAATAACGCTCCAGCAACAGCCATGGGAACAGTTAAAATGATAATAAATGGATCGATAAAGCTTTCAAATTGTGCGGCAAGAATTAAAAATATCAATAAAAGCGCCAGTCCAAATGCAAAAGTTGTATTGGAACTACTTTCCACAAAATCTCTGGATTCTCCACCTAAATCTGTAGTAAATGAATCGTCTAAAACTTTAGCTTTTATTTCATTCATAGCCTCAATTCCATCGCTTATGCTTTTTCCAGGAGCCAACGCTGCAGAAACGGTAGCCGACATATACCTATTATTATGATACAATTGTGGCGGATTGCTTTGTTCTTCAATATTAACCACATTGTCCATCTGGATGAGTTCTCCGTTTTTATTTTTGACAAACATAGAAGTCAAATCCAAAGGTTTGGAGCGGTCTTTTTGGTCGAACTGTCCAATAACCTGGTATTGTTTTCCATTCATCATAAAATAACCAAATCGTTGTCCGCTTAACGAAAGTTGCAATGTTTGCGCAATATCTATCACAGAAATGCCTAAACTTTCTGCTTTTTCACGATCGATAGTTACGTTAATTTCAGGTTTGTTGAATTTTAAATTCACATCAGTCATTGCAAAAGTTGGATTTTTTACAGCTTCATCCATAAAAACTGGAATTTTTTCTTGTAATTTTTGAAAATTTGGTGCTTGAATGATGTATTGAATTGGCAAACCACCACGTCTATTTACTGCAATTGTGGGTTGCTCGATTACCGATGTTTTGGCATTTGGATATTGTTTTGTCCATTTGGTTAGTTTCTCTGCAATTTCCTTTTGCGATGCTTCCCTCTCAGAAGGTTCTTTGAGTGAAACTCTTATAAAACCACTATTTACTGATGAAGATCCAAATCCTGGCGAAGTAATTACAAGTGCTACTTTTTTCTCTGGTATGGAATCGTCAACCAACTGCGATATTTCCTGCATAAACCGATCGGTGTATTCATAAGAAGAACCTTCAGGAGTTGACATTCTCATCACAAAACCGCTCCGGTCATCGTAAGGTGCAGTTTCTTTTTGTAATAAACTAAAAAAAAAATAAATCAGTCCAAAACAAACTATAATAATTGGGAAACTCAACCATTTTCTTTTCATAAAACGATGCAAAGCTTCTGCATAACCACTATTTAATTTTTGAAAGTAAGGTTCTGTTTTAATGTAAAATTTCGATTTTTTCTGTTCACCACCTTTCATCAAATAAGCATTCAACATGGGTGTCAATGTCAATGATACAAAAGCAGAAATTAAAACGGCTGCTCCAATTACTACACCAAATTCTCGAAACAATCGACCCACAAATCCTTCCAAGAAAATTACAGGAAGAAAAACTGCAGCCAGTGTAACTGAAATGGATATTACTGCGAAAAATATTTCGTTGGAACCTTTTATTGCTGCTTCAATTGGCGAAATGCCTTCTTCTACTTTTTTGAAAATGTTTTCGGTGACTACAATTCCATCATCGACCACCAAACCTGTTGCCAAAACAATCGCCAACAAAGTCAAAACATTTATAGAAAACCCGAACAACCACATGATAAAAAAAGTGGCAATCAACGAAACTGGAATATCAATTAATGGTCGAAAAGCAATAGCCCAATCTCTAAAAAATAAATAGATAATTAAAATCACTAAGAATATTGATATTCCAAGTGTTTCTGCCACTTCTATTACCGATTTTTTCACAAAAATGGTATTGTCGATGGCAATATTTAAATTGATATCTTTAGGTAAATCTTTTTTTAAGAGTTCAAATTCTTTATAAAATTCAGCAGAAATATCTAGATAATTGGCTCCAGGAAGTGGCACAATGGCAACTCCAACCAAAGGTAAACCTGATTGGCTCATTTTGGTTTCTGGATTTTCTGGACCTAAAGATGCTGAACCAATATCGCTTAAACGAACTATCTTTTCACCATCGGAACGGATAATGATATTATTAAACTCTTCAGGTTTTGAAAGATTTCCAACCGTTTTGACTGTTAGTTCGGTATTGTTTCCAGTCAATTTTCCAGATGGCAATTCTACATTTTGTTTATTCAGCGCATCACGAACCTCAGAAACTGTACATCCGTAGGAAACCAATTTTACAGGATCGATCCACAACCGCATGGCATATCTTTTTTGACCCCAAATTTGAACGCCACTTACACCAGGAATAGTTTCCAAACGTTGTGAAATAACATTTTCTGCATAATCACTCAACTCTAAAGCACTTCTAGTATCACTTTGTACCGTCATAGAAATAATTGCATCACCATTGGCATCAGCCTTAGAAACTACGGGTGGTGAATCTATATCTTGAGGCAAATTTCGAATGGCTTGCGACACTTTATCACGAACGTCATTTGCAGCTTCTTCAAGATTTTTATTTAAATTGAATTCTATCGTAATATTGCTACTTCCTTGTGCGCTCGATGAAGTTACATTTCTTATTCCATCGATAGAATTTATGGCTTTTTCTAACGGTTCAGTAATTTGAGATTCTATAATATCTGAATTTGCACCAGCATAATTAGTTCGAATAGAAACTTGTGCTGGATCAATAGATGGAAATTCTCGAACTCCCAGAAAAGTATATCCAATAACCCCAAATAAAATAATGGCTAAATTGATAACTATGGTAAAAACTGGTCTTTTTATACTTAATGTAGATAAACTCATAGAATTTTAGATTGTAGAATTTTGATTTTTGATTTCAGATTTTTAAAAATCGAAATTTTGAATTCTAAAATTATTTAACTTTTACTTTTACTGGCATTTCATTTTTTAAATTCATTACACCACTTGTAATTAATGTATCACCAGATTTTAAACCTGATAAAACCAATATTGATGAATCGGTTCTAGTTGCAGTTTCTATTGAAACTTCTTTTGCTTTTCCTTTATTTGTTATAAAAACTTTTTTCCCATTTTGAATTGGAATGATGGATTCTGTTGGAATTATGATGGCATTTTTAATTACTTCAAGAGGCAATTCTACATCTGCAAATGTTCCAGGTAAAAGTTTACCATCTTTATTTTCTGCGATTGCTCTAATTCTTAAAGTTCTTGTTTCAATATCAACTTCTGGTTCAATTGCATACACTTTTGCGGTATATTTTACTGAAGAACCAGAAACTCCAAAAGTTAGATTTGAATTTAATTTTACTTGACTAGCATATTTTTCTGGTACAGAAAAAGTAATTTTTAATTTGCTTCTATTTACTAATTTTGCAACTAAAATATTAGGAGTAATATAAGTTCCTGGCGAAATATTTCTAAGACCAATTTTACCTGAGAATGGTGCTCTAACAACCGTTTTAGAAATTTGCGCACTAATTAATTGACTTTGTGCTTGTGCAGATTTTAAATCAGCCTTCGAAATGTCATATTCTTCTTGACTTATGGCTTCTTTTTGAAGTAAAAGTTTCGCTCTTCTTTCATTTTCAAATGCTAGGTTTTCTTTGGTTTTGATTTGAATAAGTTGCGCTCTAAGTTCTAAATCATTTACTTTAAATAACATTTGCCCTTTTGAAATATTGCTACCTTCAATAAAAGTTATTTTTTCTACAATTCCCGAAACTTCACTACGAATTTCGACTTGTTCATTGGCTTCTATTGAACCTGAAAGCGATAAATTATTATCGAAAGTTTGAAGTTTGACTACAATTCCGTTCAAAGTCATTGCTTTATTTTTGAAACCTTTGTCTTTTCCTTGGTCGGTTTTACTTTTATTAGATGATATTCTGTAAGTAATGAATGCTCCAAATCCTAAAATTAATATGGTATAAACAAGGTATTTTATTTTCATAATTATAATCAGGTAAAAAATATATTTCAAAATTAATGTTTACTAATTGGAATAATTTAGTAATTGATTTTTTTTTAACTTCTAATTATGTTAAATGTGGGAATTATATAAACTAACTAATAAAATTCCAAATTGTCGAGTGTTTTGTCAATTCAATAAATGCTTTTCTTAAAGTTTCGTTTTCGGGTTTTTCGAGTGGAGCATCGGATTTTAAAATTTTCATAGCGTGATTTCTTGCCAGTTGCAAAATGTCTCTATCTCGAACAATATCAGCGATTTGAAGGTTCAAAACGCCACTTTGTTGTTTGCCCATTAAGTCGCCTGGACCACGCAATCGCAAATCGACTTCAGCAATTTCGAATCCATCATTTGTGGCAACCATCGTTTCCATTCGGGTTTTGCTGTCGCTCGATAATTTGAACGATGTCATCAAAATGCAATAACTTTGGTCAGCGCCACGACCAACTCGACCTCGCAATTGGTGCAGTTGTGACAAGCCAAATCGCTCTGCCGATTCGATAATCATTACGCTTGCATTAGGAACATTTACGCCAACTTCTATTACTGTTGTCGCAACCATAATATTGGTTTTTCCTTGAACAAATCGTTCCATTTCAGTTGCTTTATCCTCGGGTTTCATCTTTCCGTGAAGAATAGAAACGGCATATTGTGGCAACGGAAACTCAATCGAAATGCTTTCGTAACCGTCCATTAAATCTTTATAATCCATTTTTTCGGATTCTTGAATTAATGGAAAAACAATATAAATTTGTCTTCCAAGCGCAATTTCGTCTCGAATAAATTTCAAAACTCGCAATCGGTTGCTGTCAAATCGATGTTCAGTTCTGATAGGTTTTCTGCCTGGTGGCAATTCATCGATTACCGAAATATCCAAGTCGCCATACAAACTCATAGCCAATGTTCTCGGAATTGGCGTTGCTGTCATAACCAAAACGTGTGGCGGAATTTCATTTTTCTTCCATAATTTTGAACGTTGTTCCACTCCAAATCGATGTTGCTCGTCGATAACTGCCAAACCCAAATTTTTGAATTTCACTTTGTCTTCGAGTAATGCATGAGTTCCAATTAAAATATCTAAAGTTCCGTTTTCGAGTTCTTCGTGAATAATCCTACGGTCTTTAATTTTTACAGATCCAGTTAGTATTTTTATATTGATATTTAAAGGCTTTGCCAATTCTGATAATCCTGTAAAATGCTGATTAGCAAGAATTTCTGTTGGAGCCATCAAACAAGCCTGAAAACCATTATCCAATGCCAAAAGCATACTCATAAAGGCAACAATGGTCTTGCCCGAACCAACATCGCCTTGCAAAAGTCTATTCATTTGGGCATTGCTTCCCATATCGTTTCTGATTTCTTTTACAACACGTTTTTGTGCATTTGTCAAATCAAATGGCAAATGATTCTTGAAAAACTTATTAAAATTTTCGCCAACAATCGTAAATGGATGTCCTTTTATTTTGTTTTTCCGAATTAAATTTTTAGTTATCAATTGCATCTGAATGAAAAATAATTCTTCAAATTTCAGTCTAAACGTTGCTTTTGCCAATAATTCTTGACTTTTAGGAAAATGAATATTAAACATTGATTCGTTTTTTGAAATCAATTTTAATTCATCGATTAAATAAAAAGGCAAAGTTTCGGAAAATGAACCAACACCCATTTCCAAAAACAATTGTTGCAACATTTTATTTACAACTTTGTTCGTAACGCCACGATTTGTCAACGTTTCTGTTGATGGATAAACGGGTTGCATTGCCGATCTCAAACTTTCTTGATGCTCAGCAATTGGCTCAATTTCAGGGTGTGACATACTAAAAACACTTCCAAACAAGGCACATTTTCCAAAAACGACACAAGGTTCATTTAACTTTAAAGTTTCCTGAATCCATTTGAATCCTTGAAACCAAACTAAATCAATTTTGCCTGTATCATCTGCAAAGGTAGCGACTAATCGCTTTTGATTTTTACCATATTCAATTATTTTAATATGAATAATTTTCCCAATTATTTGAACTTCGGCATTGCTTTGTTGCAATTCGTTGATTTTGTAATATTTGGTTCGGTCAATATACCGATTTGGATAAAAATTAACTAAATCTTGGTATTTATGAATTCCCAATTCTTTTCGCAACAAAGCACCACGCGATGGTCCAACGCCTTTTAGGTATTCGATTGGTGTTGCGAAAATGTTTTGTTTTGTTTCCAGAATTTTGGTTTATTCTATTTATCGCAAATATAGAATTTTAATAATAAATTTAAAAATGTCTGTGTATATTTGAATTTTAAAACAATAAAATGCGCTACCTTTATATATTACTACTCTCAACAACATTATTCTCACAACAAATTGAGAAAGTCGATTTCAAATCGGTTGTTGGAAATATTGCTATTAATCCTGATAAAAAAGAAGTTTCTGGAACTGTATTGTATGAATTTGATGTTTTGCAAATGGTTGACACAATTTATATTGATGCACAAAATATTACATTTAACCAAGTTTTTGTAAATGATAGAAAAATTGATTATAAAAATTCAGGCAAGAAATTAGCGATTTTTCAGAATTATAAAATTGGAAAAAATAGATTGTCATTCGATTATATTTGCAATCCAAAACAAGCCATTTATTTTAATAATTTCAATAATAATTGGCAAATTTGGACACAAGGTCAAGGCAAATACACTAGCAATTGGTTTCCTAGTTTTGATGATGTAAATGAAAAAATAATATTTAATTTAGATATTTCATTCGATAAAAGTTATCAGGTTATTTCGAATGGAGTTTTAAGCAATGGCAATGTCAATACCAATGTCAATGGCAATTTAAAAAAATGGCAATACCGAATGCAAAAACCAATGTCGTCCTATTTATTGATGTTAGCCATTGGAAAATATGAAAATTATCCCGAAGTATCGGGACTAAAATCAAAATCTGGAATTTCTTTGCAATTTTTTATTGAACCCGAAGATAAGTTTAAATTTGAACCTACTTACAGGTATTCAAAGGAAATATTCGATTTTTTAGAATCAGAAATTGGCTTCAAATATCCTTGGCAAATTTACAAGCAAGTTCCAGTTCGAGATTTTCTTTATGCAGGAATGGAAAATACATCGGCAACGATTTTTTCCAGAGAATTTGTAGTTGATTCAATTGCATTTAATGACAAAAATTATATTGACGTCAATGCGCACGAATTGGCTCATCAATGGTTTGGTAACTTAGTAACCGCAAAATCTAGTAAACACCATTGGTTGCAAGAAGGTTTTGCTACCTATTATGCGCTTTTGGCAGAAAAGAAAATTCTGGGTGAAGATTATTTTTATAATATTCTATATGGAATTACACAAGAAATTAAAGCCTCAGAAAAAACAGATTCAACCCCAGTTTTGAATGAAAAAGCCAGTTCAATGACGTTTTATAAAAAAGGAGCATTTGCATTATTTGTATTACAAAACGAAATTGGAGAAAAAAACTTTAAAAAAGCAGTTAGAAATTACCTAAAAAAATACAGTTTTAAAAACGTTGAAACAATTGATTTTTTAAATGAAATAAAGGCCATTTGTAGTTATGACATTGAAAAGTTTAGTCGAGATTGGTTAGAAACCGCAACTTTCGATTACGAAAAAGCCAATTCATTATTATTGAAAAATAAAACAATTTCAAAATTATTAGAACTAAAAAAATTGCGACCTTTGGAACTAAAAAATAAGACAATTCTGTTTGAAGAAATTTTAAAATCCGAATATTATTATAGCTTAAAAGAAGAGATTTTATTTCAACTTTATGATTTAACTTATGATTTGAAAAGAGATTTATTGATTTTGGCTTTAAATTCGAAAAATATAAAAGTCAGACAAGTGTTGGCAAGTTCATTATCGAAAATTCCAGAAACTTTCCGAACAAAATATGAATCTTTATTAAACGATAATTCTTATGAAACTAAAGAAGTTGCCTTGGTTAACTTGATTTCAAATTTTCCAAATAACAAAATTGATTATTTGAATCGAACACGAAACATTCAAGGATTTAATGATAAAGGGTTCGAAATGTTGTGGACAATTTATGCATTATCGACACCAAATTACGCTCAAAATCCTGAGGAATTAGTAACGAAGCTTTCAAGTTATACATCTGATAATTATGAATTTTCGGCTCGTCAAAATGCATTTGTTTATTTGAAACAATTAGATAATTTGAAAACTCAAAATCTTGAAGATTTATTAAATTGTTGTGCCTTGCCAAATTGGAGAAATGCAAAATGGAGTAAAGATTTTTTAAAAAAAATTCTTAAAGATTCGAGAATTAAAGAATTTTATTTGAAATTATTTCCTAATTTAACATCCGAAAAACAAATTTTATTGAATAGATTTTTGAACGAAATATGAGAGCATTAGTAATTTCGGGTGGAGGAAGTAAAGGCGCATTTGCTGGTGGAGTTGCACAATTTTTAATTGAAGAAAAACAACATCAATACGATTTATTGATAGGAACTTCGACAGGAAGTTTGCTAATTCCGCATTTGGCTTTGGGTAAAGTTGAGAAAATTCACGAGATTTATACCAATTTTGGAATGCATAAAATTTTTAGCATTACACCATTTGTTGTAAAACATAAAAACGAAATTGACACTGTAAAAATTCATCACTTTAATGTTTTATTACAGTTTTTAAAAGGCAAACGAACATTTGGTGAAAGTAAAAATCTAAGAAAGTTTATCGAAGAACAATTTACAATTTCAGAGTTTAATGAACTCAAAAACTCAAAAACTGATGTTGTTGTAACGGTTACCAATTTGTCGAAGAATCAAGTTGAATACAAATCAATTAGAGATTTTGAGTATTTTGATTTTTTAGATTGGATTTGGATTTCTTGCAATTATGTTCCGTTTATGAGTTTGGTTTCTAAAAATGATTCAGAATATGGCGACGGCGGTTTCACAAGTTTGGTACCGATTCGAGAAGCCATAAAACGTGGCGCAACCGAAATTGATGTCATAATTCTTGAAACCGAAACACAGTTAGATCCAATAAATGTTGGCAAAAATCCATTTTCGTTAATGGTTTCTATCTTCTCAACATTATTTGATCAAGTGGAAAAAAATGATGTTACAATCGGAAAGTTAGCAGCGAAAAACAAAAATGTAAAACTAAATTTGTATTATACACCAATAAAATTAACCACAAATTCATTGGTTTTCAACAAGGAAAAAATGAAATCATGGTGGATTGAAGGTTTCGAATTTGCTAAGAATAAAAGTGAGAATTTAACTCAGATTACGCATTAACAATTTACTCAACTTCATCCGCCGCGGCGGATTCAAGCACTTACTCATTTTAAATTTTAATATATAACTTGTGTCTTTATTCAAAAAATTCCGTGAGCACTTGACTTTATTGAAAAATATTGTTTCCCTACGATTCTTAATGCGTAATTTGGGTTTAAGTGAATTTAATCAAGGATTTCAAATTTTACCAAAGCATTGCAACTTCATTTTTAATATATTCTAAAGCGACCACACTAGGCGATTGTTTGTCCATCATTTCATTGAGAATTACTTCTCGAAGTTTGTCGGCATTATTTACTTTTTCGCTTCTGTTTGCAACTCTAATCATTTGAATTGTAGCGTTTTTTGCAGTCAAAATCATTGTCCAACATTCGTTGGAAATATAAATTTGTTGGGTTAAATTGTGTTCGAATTCTTGTTCAATTTGTGCAATTAAATAATTTTCATAATCATTTTTATCTTCGGAAACTGGCATAACACGAACAACCATTTTCATAATATTGATGCGTTCTAAAAACAAACTCATTCTTTCATAAGCTTGTAATCTAATTGGTAAAGTATCTTTCTGAGATTCTTTTTGCAACAACCATCGGCGCGTATTTTGCTGGTCTTTAAAATAAACTTTGAATAAATAATAAGCTACACTACCAGTAATTATTGAAGGAATTGTATAAGCAAGAATTTCTATGATTTTGTTTTCCATTGGAATTTTTTAATTTAAATTTGTATGATGTTTTTATTGAATATTAATTATTATTTGATTTTCTATTAAACCAATAATACATTGGTACACCTGTTAACATAAGTACAAGTCCGAGTATAGCTTCTCTTGGTCTAGTAATAATTGTGTTTCCGAAAAGCACAATGCAAAATAAAATGAATAGTATTGGTACAAATGGATAACCCCAAACTTTATAGGGTCTTTCTGCGTTAGGCATTTTTTTTCGTAAAATAAATACTCCAAATGCAGTACTACCATAATAAATAAAAATTGCAAATATTGTCATATCTGTTAATTGGTCAAAAGATCCGGTAAGAACTAAAATGCAAGCCCAAACACACTGAAAAAGAAGTGAATTTCCTGGTACTGAATTTTTATTTAACTTAGCAACGCTAGCAAAAAATAATTTTTCTTGAGCCATTGCATAATAAGTTCTTGAACTGGCCATAATTGTAACGTGAGTACAACCAAATGTTGTTAATAAAATTAATATAGAAATAAAAATAACACCATAACTACCCCAAATTCTTTCCATTACTGCAACGGCAGCTATTTGATTTCCGTTGTTATAAATATCTTTTAATTCTGGAATGCTTAGGATAGATAAATAAGTAGCATTTACAACAACATAAATTACAATAACAACAAAAACTCCAATTGTAATGCCTTTTGGGATATTAATTTTAGGATTTTTAACTTCGCCACCTATGTATCCAATTGATGCCCAACCTTGATAAGCCCAAAATGCAGCGAGCATTGCTGTAAAAAAAGTACTAATTGAAACAGTACTATTTCCTGAGTTAAAATTAAACGACTGGCTTACATTTGAAACTGAACTTCCAAATCCAAATATAATAATTAAACCAAGACCAATTAAAACTGTTCCTAATAAAAAGTTGCTAAAATTTGCACTTGATTTCACACCTCTTGAATTTACCCATGATAAAATTATTATAATTAAAATTGTGACAAATTTTACAGAGAAATTTTCAAATGGAAAAAAAACACCAACAATCGAAAATCTTTGTAATGTTGGAAATAATAATGGCAATGATAACAAATTACTCAATGATTGTCCAAAAACATAAGCAACTGATGCAATTGCTGCGGTTTGGATAACTGCAAATAAAGACCAACCAAAAATAAATGCAAAGAATTTATTGTAAATTTTTTTGTAATAATTATATTCTCCTCCAGTATCGGATAATAAACCAGCTATTTCTGCATTGCACAATGCACCAAATAAAGTTATTATTCCTGCTGTAATCCAGGCAATTACTACCCAAGCAGACGAATTTAATTCTGATGCAATTGGAGCAACTTTTTTATAAACCCCAGAACCTAGAACATTTGAAACCACGATAACAATAACACTGTAAAGTCCTAAAGTTCTATTTAAATTTGAAGAATTTGGCATTAATTAATTTTTTGCACAAAAGTATCTATTTTTTTTTCAAAAATAATAGAATTTGTTTCCATTAATATTGCTATTCAAATTTAGGAATCCTAAATTTGTAAAAATTCAACTTTTGTAATGCAAAAATACATTTCTCAACTCAACAAAGCACAACAAGAACCTGTTCTACAAAAAGATGGTCCAATGATAATTATTGCTGGTGCAGGCTCAGGAAAAACTAGAGTTTTAACCATCAGAATTGCTTATTTAATGAGTCTGGGCGTTGATTCTTTCTCGATTTTAGCTTTGACTTTTACAAATAAAGCAGCAAGAGAAATGAAAAAAAGAATTTCGGATATTGTTGGTGCGCCCGAAGCCAAAAATCTTTGGATGGGCACTTTTCACTCAGTTTTTGCTAGAATTTTGCGTTCCGAAGCTGATAAATTAGGTTATCCAAGCAATTTTACAATTTATGATTCTCAAGATTCTTTGCGTTGCATTTCTGGAATTATCAAAGAAATGCAATTGGACAAAGATATTTATAAACCAAAACAAATTTTAAGTAGAATTTCGTCCTACAAAAATTCATTAATTACTGTCAAAGCTTATTTCAATAATCCAGAATTGCAAGAAGCTGATGCTATGTCCAAAAAACCCAGAATTGGGGAAATCTACCAAGGATATGTAGAAAGATGTTTCAAATCTGGCGCAATGGATTTTGATGATTTATTACTAAAAACCAACGAATTATTATCAAGATTTCCCGAAGTTTTGGCAAAATATCAAAATCGTTTTAGGTATATTCTTGTTGATGAGTACCAAGATACAAACCATTCACAATATTTAATTGTTCGTGCATTGTCAGACAAATTTCAGAATATTTGCGTTGTTGGAGACGATGCCCAAAGTATTTATGCTTTTCGTGGTGCCAATATTAACAATATTTTGAATTTCCAAAAAGATTACGAAGGCGTAAAAACATATCGATTGGAACAAAATTATCGATCATCGAAAAATATTGTCGAAGCAGCCAACTCAATTATCGATAAAAATAAAACAAAACTCGATAAAATTGTTTGGACAGCCAATGATTTTGGACAAAAAATAAAAGTAAACCGAAGCGTTACCGATAGCGAAGAAGGTCGATTTGTCGCTAGTACAATTTGGGAACAAAAAATGACCAATCAACAAATGAATGGTTCATTTGCAATTTTGTATCGTACTAACGCTCAGTCACGTGCAATGGAAGATGCTTTGAGAAAGCGAGATATTCCGTACAGAATTTATGGTGGATTATCTTTTTATCAACGCAAAGAAATCAAAGATGTTTTGTGTTATTTGCGATTGGTCATCAATCCAAAAGATGAAGAAGCTTTGGTTAGAGTTATCAATTATCCGGCTCGTGGCATTGGCGATACAACTGTCGAAAAACTAACAATTGCAGCCAATCATTACAAGCGATCGATATTTGAAGTCATGCAAAATATCGATAAAATCGACTTGAAATTAAATGCTGGAACCAAACAAAAATTATCTGATTTTGTTATAATGATTCAAAGTTTTCAGGTAATCAATGAAAACCAAGATGCTTTTGTTCTTGCCGATCATGTAGCTAAAAAAACAGGATTGGTTCAAGAATTAAAAAAAGATGGAACGCCCGAAGGCATTGCCAGAATCGAAAATATTGAAGAATTACTGAACGGAATAAAAGATTTTACTGAAGGACAAATTGAAGTCGATGGCGCTCGTGGTGCATTGTCAGAATTTATGGAAGATGTTGCTCTTGCAACAGATTTAGACAAAGATACTGGCGATGATGATCGTGTGGCATTAATGACAATTCATTTGGCAAAAGGTCTTGAATTTCCAACAGTTTTTGTAGTTGGTATGGAAGAAGACCTGTTTCCATCGGCAATGTCAATGAGCACTCGAAGCGAATTGGAAGAAGAAAGACGCTTATTTTATGTAGCAATAACTCGTGCCGAACATCAAGCCTATTTGACTTATGCGCAATCTCGTTACCGTTGGGGGAAACTCACGGATAGTGATCCATCGCGCTTTATTGAAGAAATTAGTCCACAATATCTGGAATATTTAATGCCAGAAGAAACCAATTATCGATACAAACCATTGATTGATAATGATATTTTTGGCGATATTGATAAGTCTAAATTACGTTTGGCAAAGCCGATAATGGGAACTCCACCAAAATATATTACTGATAATGAAACAAAATCGGATATTAACATTCGTAAATTAAAGCCAGTTGACAGTAATTCTAACAACACCAATTTATTTGATAGTAAGTTAGTTGCAGGAAATATTGTCATGCACGAACGTTTCGGAAAAGGAAATGTTTTAAACCTAGAAGGCGCTGGAGCCGACAAAAAAGCCGAAATTCAATTTGAAGTTGGTGGTATTAAAAAATTGTTATTGCGATTTGCTAAGTTGGATGTTATAGGTTAAAACTTCAACTTTACAAAATTTAATATTCTTGTATAAGCATCAAGTATATCGGTTGGAATCCAATTTCCATGACCGCCATTATAAACTTTTAATTCGTTATAAACTCCCAATTGGTTTAATTTTGCATGCATATCATTTGCCTGAGAATTAGGAATTAATTCGTCTGAATTTCCATATAAAAGTATAGTCGGAACTGATGCACTTGTAGCAACGTAATAGGGACTTATTGTTTCAAAATAAGTTGGATTTGTAGCATAATTTTCTCCAGTTAATGCTAAATATTTATCAAGCCAAGCTTGATTATTGGTGTAATTTGTATCTCTAAAATTAGTTGGACCAACTATACTTGCAACCATTTTAATATTATTATTCGAGTTTTTTGTATAACTGTAAAGCATTGACAAATGCGCTCCAGCACTGGTTCCGATATATCCAAAATTATCAGAAATTCCATTATTATCATTTGTTAGTTTATTGAAAACAGCATTCATATCGTCAAGTTGCATCGGGAAAGCATAATTTCCTGCACTTGCTAATCTATAATTGATATTTGCAATGGCATAATCGGGCAAATTTTGTTGCAAAAAAGGAATTAAATAAGCCATATCCGCTTTATCGCCTTCAATCCAACCACCGCCATGGACTAAAATTATGGTTTTTGTATTGGCTTCGGTTCTATTGGCTGGCAAATACAAATCAAAAACTTGTTTAGAATTTGAACCATAACTTACATTTAATAACGTTGATGCTGCAAGAGGAACTTGAACATTAGAATTTGTTTCTTCTTTGCTGCAAGAAAATAAAAATGTTAAAAGTAAAAACGATAAAAAGACTTTTGTTTTCATTTCTTGTATTATATTTGTAATAAAACGTAAAATTAGAATAAATAATATTTCAAATTCAATTTTTAACTTTTTATGTCACAATTTCTAAAGATTTACGAAGATAAACCCAATGAATCTGCTATTAAAAAAGTAGTAGATATTCTTAAAAATGGTGGTTTAGTTATTTATCCTACCGACACTGTTTACGGTTTGGGTTGCGATATTACCAATACAAAAGCTTTAGAAAGGATTGCGAAAATTAAAGGAATTAAGCTAGAAAAAGCCAATTTTTCATTTATTTGTCATGATTTGAGTCATATTTCTGATTATGTCAAGCAAATTGACACATCAACCTTTAAATTATTAAAACGTGCATTGCCTGGACCTTATACTTTTATTTTGCCAGGAAATAACAATCTTCCAAAAGAATTCAAGAAAAAAACTACAGTCGGAATTCGAATTCCTGATAATAATATTGCATTAGAAATCGTTAGAATGTTAGGCAACCCGATAGTTTCAACATCAATTTATGACGATGACGAAGTTTTAGAATATTCAACCGATCCAGAATTAATTTTTGAAAAATGGCAAAATCTAGTCGATTTGGTTATTGATGGTGGTTATGGAGACAATATTGGCTCGACAATTATCGATTTATCTGGATTTGAACCAGTTGTAGTTCGTGAGGGTAAAGGAAGTTTGGATATTCTATAAAAATCTAATTATGAAAACAATAGCAGTTATTCCAGCACGTTATGCATCGACACGATTTCCAGCCAAATTAATGCAAGATTTAGGTGGAAAAACTGTAATTCTAAGAACTTATCAAGCAACAGTTGCTACTAATTTGTTTGATGATGTTTTTGTTGTAACCGATAGTGAACTTATTTATAATGAAATAGTTAAAAATAATGGAAAAGCAATAATGTCTATTAAAGTACACGAATCTGGAAGCGATAGAATTGCCGAAGCTATCGAAAATATTGATTGCGATATTGTAGTTAATGTGCAAGGCGACGAACCTTTTACTGATAAAAAACCTCTGCAAGAAGTACTTTCTGTGTTTGAAAATGATTTTGATAAAAAAATTGATTTGGCATCTTTAATGAGAGAAATAACTGATAATGAGGCTATTAATAATCCTAATAATGTAAAAGTGGTAACTGATCAATCGGGTTTTGCTTTGTATTTTTCACGTTCTGTAATTCCGTTTCCAAGAGATATAAATGTTGGAGTTCGATACATGCAACACATTGGTATTTATGCATTTAGAAAAAAAGCATTGCTCGATTTTTATTTATTACCAATGAAATCTCTAGAAGCTTCTGAAAAATTAGAACAATTACGTTATCTCGAATTTGGTAAACGAATCAAAATGGTAGAAACCGATCACGTTGGAATTGGAATTGATACTATTGAAGATTTGGAAAAAGCACGAAAGATGTTGTAGATTTAAAACATTACTATTTTTAAACAAAAAAATAACAACAACCCAAGTGGTCCCAAAATAAAAGTCAATAAAAAAAAAGGAATTTGCAACCAATGTGACATTCCGATTGACATTGCTTCTTGTTTAATATACAAACCAATCATTAAATCGAACGCCAAATAATGTACCCAACCAATCAAAACGCCTTTTGGATTTTTGAATAAATTGATAACACCTTCTAAACTAGAAAAACTGCCTTTTGGATAAATTGTCGTATCGTTATTTTTCTTAAAAAACAATAAATATCCATAAACTAATCCAAGAAGTCCTACAATAATAAATACGACTAATTCTACTAGTTGGCTAAAACTAGGAAAAAAAATCAGAAACAACCAACCAACAAAAGCTAAGGCTGTTGCAAATTTGAAATATATATTTAGGGTTTTCATTTTGTTTTTTTAATTATTATTAGTTCATTAAACTTTTCAAGTTTTGATAACTTCGAAATTACAAATTGTTCAGATTCAAAATTCGAAAAATATTCAGAATTTCTAGTCTCATTTGATTTATTTAAAATCATTGTATTAAAAATAACAAAACCATTTTCAGACAAAATATTTTTAATGTTATTTATAAAATCAGTTTTATACAAAAATTCGGGCATAAAATTATCCTGAAAAATATCAATAATAATTAGGTCATATATATAGGTATGATTTTTTACAAAATTCTCAGCATTATCTATAATAATTTTGAGGTTTTCAAATTTCTGCAAATCAAAATATTTATTAGCAATTTTTATAATTTCTGAATCAAGTTCAACTCCAATAATTTTGCCTTCAAATTTTATTTCCTCAACCAAAGTTTTAATAACACTTCCACCAGCAACTCCAAGAATTAAAATTTTATCGAATTTCCGAATTTTTTCGAAACCAATTTCTTGTAAACCTTTTTTTAGAATTCGTTGCAAACTTCCATAAGAATAATTTGTATTTTCGGTATCTAGAACCAATTCGCCATTATTCCAAGTTACTTCAATAGATTTATTAATTGTCGACTTTTGGGTCAATATTTTAATAGGTAAAATATAACTCAAGAATTTTATAAACATTATGATTCTATTTTTATCAAAAATAAAGAAAATAATTAGATTTGCATGAAATTAATTAAATGAAAAAGAGTTTTTATAAAATAGTATTTTTCAAACTAATGGGCTGGAAAATCGAAGGAAGTATTGATCCAGAAATTAAAAAATGCGTTTATATGGTTATGCCACATACTAGTTGGCACGATTTTTATCTTGGAGTTTTTACACGAGGTATTTTAGGAATTGACATAAATTTTGTAGCTAAAAAAGAATTATTTGATTCTGTTTTTGGCTTTTACTTCAAATACATGGGTGGCGAACCTTTAGATAGAACTGGAGGATTAAACAAAGTAGAGGCCATTGCAAAAATTTTTGAAAGAAAAGAAACTTTCAAATTAGGAATTTCTCCCGAAGGAACTAGAAAAAAAGTTAACGAACTTAAATCTGGATTTTATTATATTGCGCTTAAGGCAAACGTTCCAATAATTCCCGTAGCATTCAATTATGGAAAAAAAGCTGTTCAATTCGGAAAAGCATTTTATCCAACAGGAAATTTTGAAAATGATTTAAAAATTCTTGAAAATCATTTTTTAGGAGTTCAAGGAAAAATTCAAGAAAAAGTTTACGAAATAAAAAAATATTAAATTTTTTATAACCCGTAGAGAATGCTCTATTTGAAAAATAATTAATTTAATTTTCAAATACAGTTTTTTTTTCATTTTAGTATAAACGGTAATTTTTAGTAAAAAACTATTTTTAAATTAAATTACAAATTTTAAATTTCGAAACTATTATTTCTAAAAAAAATTATCTTGGAGAATATTCCGAAAATGTCCCATCGTTATAAAAAATTACAATCTTATCAATTTTTCCGTTAGATGGTATTTTATCATTTTTAAAATCTTCTATTTTTTCAGAATTTTCTAAAATAACATTTTCAGTTTTAGAAACGATATTTTCAGAATTCGAGTTTTTAGTTTCAGAAAATAAATCATCATTCGATTTTAAATCAAAAGTTGAAGTAGGAGCGACCTCTTTTTTTTCGATTTCTAAATTAATAATTTTATCAAATTTAGGAAAAATACCTTTTCCATTTAATATCCAATATAAATCTACTTCAGGAAAAATTTCAATAATTTTCAAAATAAAATCCAAACTAGGTTTATTTCTACCAGAAAGCAAGTGCGATAAACTAGATCGTTGCACACCAATTTTGTCAGCAAATCCAGATGCTGAAAGAGAGTAATAATCAAGAATTAATTCTAATCTTTTGATGAATTCGTCTGTGTTTACCATTGTAAATAACATTTAAAATAAAACATATTACAAATGTAAACAATAATATTTACAATTGCAAAATTACAGATGTAAAACGCACAAAAACAATAATTACACCTACTAAAACACTTTAATTGTTTTAATTTAACATATTGATAAACAGTTATTAATATTGAATTATATACAAATGTGAATTATTTAAAATTTAATATATATAACTAACTAAACTGAGTTTTAAAACTGTTTACATTTATAACTACTTGATACTATTTAATGTTTACAAATGTAAATAATAGATTGTTTACATTTGTAAATAAATTAATTAAAAGATGAATTACGAAGAAGTTTACAAAAGTAACAAGCAACAAAAACTCTTTGGACGGTATATTAGTTTACAAAATATCGAGCCAATTTTGCACCAATTAAATACTGATAATCAATTAAAAACAATTGGATTTTCTGTTCAAGACAAACCCATTTATTCTTACACTATAGGTATTGGAAAAACCAAAATATTAATGTGGTCTCAAATGCACGGAAACGAAAGCACCACAACAAAAGCTATTTTTGATTTTCTTAATCTTATGCATTCTAATTCAGAAATCGCAATCCAGTTTAATAAAAATTTTACATTTTGCATTATACCTATACTAAATACTGATGGTGCAGCGTTATACACTAGAGAAAATGCCAATCAAATTGATTTAAATCGTGATTTTAAAGATTTGTCTCAACCAGAGAGCAATCTGTTAATGCAAGTTTTCGATGATTTTCAACCTGATTTTTGCTATAATATGCACGATCAAAGGACTATTCACGGAATAGAAAGTTCAAAATTACCTGCGACAGTTTCATTTTTAGCACCATCTTACAACGAAGCTTGTGAATACAATGAAAATAGAACAAAAGCAGCAGCTATCATTTTAGAAATGAATGAAATGTTACAAAATTTTATTCCAAATCAGATTGGTAGATTTGATGATATTTTTAATATTAATTGTGCTGGTGAGACTTTTCAGTCGAAAGGAATTCCTACTATTTTGTTCGAAGCGGGTCATTTTATAGGCGATTTGAATAGAGAAATAACTCGTAAGTATATCTTTTTTGCTATTATTAATAGTTTATTTACAATTGATAAAAATGTATTAAAATCCTGTATTGTTGAAGATTATTTACTAATACCGCAAAATAATGCACAATTTTTCGACTTTATATATAAAAATGTAAGAATTGTTAGTAATAGTCAAAATATATTGACTACATTTGCAATTCAATTTATAGAAC
This sequence comes from Bacteroidota bacterium, assembly GCA_043728355.1. Taxonomy (GTDB): domain Bacteria; phylum Bacteroidota; class Bacteroidia; order Flavobacteriales; family Flavobacteriaceae; genus Flavobacterium. The sequence goes on along the minus strand of JAYTMQ010000044.1, from coordinate 4,215 downwards.
AATTGACAGATGGTAAAATATTATTTAATGCCAGAATTGAAAAAATTGGTGATTTAGAAAATTATTTTGGTCATTTTGAGTATGATGCACATGGTTTGGTTTTTAGTGATGATTTTGGTAATACACCAATATTAGAATCTAAAGCTAATTTTAAATTGGGGGATAATGTTTTAGTAATTAACGGAGAAATAGCAAGTTAACAATTATTTTATTACTATATAGAATAAAATTTAAAAAAATAATCTACTAAATTAATCAAAATGAGTAAATTCAGGTTAGACGAAGTTGACCATCAAATTCTTGATATGTTAATTGACAATACAAGAGTTCCTTTTACAGATATCGCAAAAAAATTGCTAATTTCTGCTGGTACTGTTCACGTTAGAGTAAAAAAATTAGAAGATGCAGGAATTATTACTGGCTCTTCATTAACTTTAGATTATGAAAAACTAGGTTATTCATTTATTGCTTACGTAGGAGTTTTCTTAAATAATACATCTCAAACTAAATTTGTTTTAGAAAGAATTCAAGATATTCCATTTGTTACCGTCGCTCACGTAACGACTGGTAAATTCAATATTTTCTGTAAAATTAGAGCAAAAGATACTAAACATGCCAAAGATGTCATCTTTATGATTGACGATATCGAGGGCGTTTATAGAACCGAAACAATGATTTCTTTAGAAGAAAGTATTAATGACAAAAAAAGATTGATGCATACAATTTTTAAAAACATGTAATATTTTTCAAAATATTTATTTAAAACCTCAAGTATATGCTTGAGGTTTTTTAATTTAGCATAAATTCTAATTATTATGTACGTGCCAACAAAACTTGAACGTTTTAATGAAAATGTATTGTCTAAATACCAAATTTACAACAGTATTTTTATGACACTTCCTTTTGATGCCATAAACAATACAGGGGTTTTGCTGCCGTTATTTTCCGAAATATGCGAAAGTGGATTTAAAAATCAATTAACTCCAATTGAAATAATGAATCAATTTTCAGATAAATTTATTGATAGTGATTCCGAAACAAACAAAATAGATTTACTTTTTCGATTTATTCAGTATATAGAACGTCAAATAGTACTTTTTGATGCAATAGAAGATGCTGCTTTTTCTGAAGTAAATAATATGGAAGGTATTGGTACTCTGAGAGATATAAAAGAAAAAGCTGAATCAGAAAATAAATCGGAAGAGTTAAAGATTTATTTAGAAAAATTTAATATCCGAACGGTTTTAACGGCTCATCCAACTCAGTTTTATCCTGGTTCTGTTCTTGGAATTATTACAGATCTAACAGATGCTATTAAAAATAATAATTTGATGCAAATAAAAAAATTATTAGCACAATTAGGTAAAACTCCATTTTTTAAGAAGCATAAACCTTCGCCATTTGACGAGGCTGTTAGCTTAGTTTGGTATTTAGAAAATGTTTTTTATGAGACTTCTGGAGAAATAATTCAATATTTAAATAAAAATATTCTAGAAAACAAACTAATTAGCAATCCTGTTTTAAACCTTGGTTTTTGGCCAGGTGGTGATAGAGATGGCAATCCGTTTGTTTCAACCGAAATCACAATGAAGGTTGCCGATAGATTGAGAACATCTATTTTAAAATGTTATTATAAAGATATTCGCAATTTAAAAAGAAAGCTAACGTTTTATAAAATAGATGTTTTGGTTACCGAAGTTGAACTAAAACTTTATCGATCTGTTTTTTATTCTGATGGAGAAATTTTTATCTCTGTTGATGAATTTAAATCAAATTTAAATCAAATTAAACAAATCTTAATCGATCAGCATCAATCTCTTTATTTAGACGAAGTTAATGATTTGATTGGAAAAGTCACTCTTTTTGGGTTTCATTTTGCAACTTTAGATATCCGTCAAAATTCTAGAATTCATAACAATGTTATTAATAATATCTTAGAATTTGATGTTCATAATAAACTTAAAATATTTCCAATAAATTATTCACAATTAAATAAAATTGATAAATTTTTGGCTTTAAATTCAATAAATGCTAAATTAAATCCTTTAGATTTTGATGATCCGATTACTAAATCGACTTTAGAATCGATTTATGCTATGAAAAACATTCAACAAAAAAACGGAGAATTTGGAGCAAATCGATATATAATAAGTAATAACGAATCAACTTTGAATATTTTAGAGACTTTTGCACTTTTCAAATTATGCGACTGGAAAGAGCCTTTAGTAGATATTATTCCTTTATTTGAAGTTATTGATGATTTAAAAAATGCCTCTAAAATTATGGAAGAACTGTTTTTGAATGAATCTTATTCAAAACATTTAAAAAAGAGAGGCAATAAACAAACCGTAATGCTTGGTTTTTCTGACGGTACCAAAGATGGTGGTTATTTAATGGCAAACTGGTCGATTTATAAAGCTAAAGAAACTATAACTGCAGTTTCTAGAAAATATGGAATAAAAGTGATTTTCTTTGATGGTCGAGGTGGACCACCTGCTCGTGGAGGAGGAAAAACACATAAATTCTATGCATCTTTAGGTTCGAATATAGAAAATCAAGAAATTCAAGTAACCGTTCAAGGTCAAACAATTAGTTCAAATTTTGGAACTTTAGATTCGTGTCGTTTTAACCTCGAAAATTTACTAAGTGCTGGAATTTCAAATGAAGTTTTTGAAAAAAATAAAAATTTACTTTCTGATAAAGATAAAATAATTCTTGATGAATTGTCCCAAAAAGGTTACGAAAAATATCTTAATTTCAAAAATCATCCAAAATTTGTTCCTTATTTAGAACAAATGAGTACTTTGAAATATTTAGAAAAATCTAATATAGGCAGTCGTCCAGCAAAACGAAATGGTAGTGCAGAACTTAATTTTTCTGATTTGAGAGCCATTCCATTTGTGAGTTCTTGGAGTCAATTAAAACAAAATGTTCCAGGTTTTTTTGGTGTAGGTACAGCATTAAATTATTTTGAAGCTTTAGGAAAATGGACTGAAATTCAAAGTTTATATGATAATTCTTTGTTTTTTAAAACATTATTAGAAAATAGTATGATGTCGTTGTCAAAAACTTTTTTTCCTTTAACAAATTATATGAAAAGTGATGTTGTATTTGGAGATTTTTGGCAAATAATTTTCGATGAATACGAATTAACCAAGAAAATGTTGCTTAAAATTGCAAATCATAAAGAATTAATGGAAAATTATCCTGATGGAAAAGCTTCAATTGCAATGCGTGAACAAATTGTTTTGCCATTATTAACCATTCAACAATATGCTTTACTTAGGATTAAAGAATTAAAAACAGAAAGTATTACAAATGTAAACTTGATTGTAACTTATGAAAAAATTGTAACTAGATCGCTTTTTGGAAATACTAATGCTAGTCGAAATTCTGCTTAAATCAATTAAAATCTAAATTAAAAAACAATATTATGAATATGAATTCAAATCAATTATCTGAAAATGAATATGCTGGATATTTTTCAACCTATATAAATATTTTAGAAAATTTAAATCTTATTGAAGATTTAGAAATTTCGTTGCACGAATTCATTCGATTTGTTCAAAATATTCCAATGGATAAATTTGATTATCGATATGCAGAAGGTAAATGGACAATTAAGGAAATAATTCAGCATATTATTGACACAGAACGAATTTTTAGTTATCGTAGTTTGCGAATTTCTAGAAATGATAAAACACCATTACCTGGATTTGATGAAAACGAATATGTTGACAATTCTAATGGAAATACCAGAAGCTTACAAGATTTATTGACAGAAATGGCAGTAGTTCGTCAATCGACTTTGTCACTTTTTAAAAGTTTTTCATCAGAACAATTATTAAGAATCGGAACAGCATCTAACAATCAAATTTCGGTTCGAGCTATTGGTTTTATAATCATTGGACATCAAAAACACCATCAGAAAATTTTTGAAGAACGTTATTTATAGTTTTTATTTCTCTTTTTTTTGTCATTTCGACGAAGGAGAAATTCCACTTCAGTTGCTCTATTTTATAATTCTAAATGGCTATGGTTTAAATAATATATTTGGTTTCAGTATATTTCGCTACAGAATTAAAGGATTTCCGCTATATTCGATAATTATCAGCATTTTTTTCAATTGCCTTTGGTTTTAACCCAAGGTTTAAAAGAATAGTTGTTGTTTGGCTTTAGCCAAAATTAATTATAATTTTTGGCTAAAGCCTGTAA
>JAYTMQ010000043.1:0-43783 GCA_043728355.1 Bacteroidota bacterium | reverse complement strand
GCACAGCCAAAGCAAATGAATACACCATTACAAAAATGCTAAAAAAACTTCACGTAAATCGTTACGGTAGTGGTGGAAGCAATACGCCACCAGCGGTTTAAACAAAAAAAAGAGTTCACAATTTGTGAACTCTTTTTTTAATACTCAAAACCCAATAAACTATATTATTAAATTATAATTATACCAAAAAAAAAGGTTCCGAATTTCTTCGAAACCTTTGCGTTATGTAGGGTGGCTGACCGGGCTCGAACCGGCGACCCTCGGCACCACAAACCAATACTCTAACCAGCTGAGCTACAACCACCATTTTTAACGAGTGCAAATATAAGTCGATTTTTTTATTTTACAAAGAAAAAAATCAAATTTTTAAATTAAATCTCCTAAACTATTAACTGCCAAATGCCTTTCGACTGTATATCCTTCGGCAAAATCTACACCAATTAACCTTCCAAAATCTCTTGGACGATAGCTCAAACTTTCAAAAAAGTTTTTAGAGGCAATTACAGTTTCCGGTTCGTCAGAATTTGGATTGTAAAACTGTGAATCATAAGCCAAAATAGCTTGCACTCTTGTTTCATTAAAACCCGAAATATCTACTACAAAATCGGGTTCAACATTTTTCCATTGAATGTAATGATAAACCAATTTTGGTCGCCATGCTTTTTGTTTTTCACCATCGATTTCGGTTTCTATTTTTATTAAACCCGATAAAAAACAAGCATCAGAAACTAATTTACTTCCTTTTCCGTGGTCAATATGTCGGTCGTCGACAGCATTGCAAATAACAATTTCTGGACGATATTTGCGTAAAATTTTTATAATTTCGATTTGGTGTTTTTCATCATTTAAAAAAAAACCGTCTCTCATATTTAAGTTTTCACGAATTTGAACTCCAAGAATTTCGGCAGCTTTATTGGCTTCGGCATCACGAATTTCTGCGGAACCTCGAGTTCCTAGTTCGCCACGTGTCAAATCGATTATACCGACTTTTTTTCCGAGTGATATTTCTTTAGCAATTGTTCCGCCACAACCTAATTCGACATCGTCTGGATGTGCTCCGAAAGCAAGAATGTCTAATTTCATTTTGTTTTTGTTAGTAGTTTTGATTGATTGTTATTAATATTGTTATTCAAATTTTAAATAACTCGTTTCATTGTAATCGATTTGTTTACTGTTTCTAAAAATTCTTTATCAGGAATACTGTCTTTAGTAATTCCGCAACCGATGTAAATATATGCTATATTATCAACTATTTGAATACACCGAAGATTAACAAATAAATCGGTTTTATTTAAAATGTTTATTTCTCCAAGAAAACCAGTATAAAAATCACGATTATAATTTTCATTTTGTAATATAAAATCTTTAGCCGATTGTTTTGGTAAACCACAAACCGCTGGTGTTGGATGCAAAATTTTAATTATTTGATGCAAATCATAGGTTGAATTTAAACTTCCTGAAACTTCTGATTTTAAATGTATTAAATTGCCAGCTCGTGCCGAAAATGGATTAGAAACTTTAATATTTATTACTGTTTTTTTTAAACTTTTTAAAATAAAATCAGTAACATATTTTTGTTCCTGAACTTCTTTTTCTTGCCAATCAACATTAATAGAACCTTCATATTTTTGTGTTCCTGCTAAAGCTACAGTTTTAAAATTCTTATTTTCTACTTGCAGCAATTGTTCTGGTGTTGCACCAAACCAAAGTCCAACTTTAGGATGATAAAAACAATATCTAAATGCGGATTGATATTGACTTGCAAGTTTTGAAAAAACTGTAAGTAAATCGAAATTTTTTAATTCTAAAACCTCTTTTCTTGACAAAACAACCTTTTGAAATTCATTATTTTTTATAGCTAAAATTCCATTAGAAACTAATTTTTCAAAGTCAGATTTTGATTTTAAATTAGTATTATTATCAAAATTTGAATCTGAAATCGAATCAATAAATTCGTTTTCAAAAATGAAAGTTTCTGATTGATTACTAGGAATGATTATATTTTGATTGCCATCAAATGAACAAAAAACGAATCCTTTTTCAGCAAAATCATTTATTAAAAACAAATCATCATTCGACTGAAAAATACCAATTATATTTTTTTCATTAGGTTTTCGATAAATTACAAAAGGTAATTTTTGATCGAAATGATTTTTGGTTTTAGAATTTAAATTGTTCATGTAAAACTTCAAAATTACGAGTTAATTTAATCTTCAGAATTTAAAGGGTTTTTCTTCTTGGCAATACCATATTTGTCAATTTGCATAGCGAAATCAAATTATCGTTTTCGTCGGTAATTTTAATTTCCCACAAGTGAATGCTGCTTCCTTTATGAATAATCTTGGCGGTTCCATAAACAATGCCGTCTCGTTTGGCTTTAACGTGATTGGCAGAAATTTCAATACCGCGAACTTCGCTGTGATCAGTATTTACAAACATTAATGATGCTGCGCTACCCACACTTTCGGCAAGAGCAACACTTGCTCCACCATGTAACAAACCCATTGGTTGATGAACAGTTGAATTTACTGGCATTTTTGCTTTCAAAAAACCTTCTCCAGCATCAATAAATTCTATTTTTAAATGACTCATTAATGTGTTTTCGCAATATTTATTACACATATTAATGATTTTATCCTTATCAAAAGTCATAATTTAGTTTTTTACAAATTTAATAAAATAGATTTTAGAATTTAGATTTTTAAATACACTAAATTCAAATATGTAGCGTTATAATTTTTAAATAACCAATATTTTATTAAATTTACAAAAAAAATCATTTTCAATGCGTCATTATATATACCTAATCATTCTCGGAATCTTATTTTCGTTTACCTCGTGCCGAAAAGATTTTGATACAGTGGCAAGTTCTGGAAATTTAGAATTTTCGAAAACCGAAGTTTATTTAGACACCGTTTTTAGTACTATCGGTTCTAGCACTTACAGTTTGAAAGTTTACAATCGTAGTAATGATGATATTAAAATTCCTATAATTCAACTTGGTAAAGGTTTAAATTCTAAATACCGAATTTTGGTAGATGGAATTGCTGGAAACAATAAAATTTTTAATAACGTAGAACTTTTAGCAAATGATAGTTTGTATATTTTCGTAGAAACAACAGCGAATATATCCGAAACCGAAGCAGACTTTACTTACAACGACAAAATTTTATTTGATGTTGGAGCCAATCAGCAATCAGTGAATTTAACAACGTTAATTGATGATGCTTTTTTTATTTTTCCGAACAGAAGTTTAGATAAAAAAATCTATGAAAAAATTACTGTCGAAGGATTTGTGGATAAAAACAACCAAAAATTAAATGGACATACTCTAACTGATTCAGAACTGAATTGGAACAATTCAAAACCTTACGTAATCTATGGAAATTGTGTTGTTCCATCAGGCAAAATATTAAATATTGGCATTGGAACAAGAGTTCATTTTCATAAAGGTGCAACTTTAATTGTCGATGATGGTGCAACTTTGAACATTAAAGGTGAATTAAATGTATTTAACGGCGATGGAAAAGTAACTACCAAAAACGAAGTTACTTTCGAAGGAGATAGATTGGAACCAGAATATGAATATGTTTCTGGACAATGGGGAGCGGTTTTTATATTATCCGGAACCAATAACCGAATTGAACATTTAACTTTAAAAAATGCAGTTGTTGGAATTTTAATGCTTAGAATCAATGAATTAACAACGCCAAAATTGACGATAGAAAATTCACAAATTTATGATTGTTCCAATTATGGCATTCTTGCAAGAAATTCAATAATTAATGGTGAAAATTTGGTAATAAATTTTGCTGGACAAACTTGTTTAGGCTTAGCAGAAGGTGGTTTTTATGATTTTACACATTGCACATTCAATAACAATGCGCAAAGCACTAAACAAAATGCAGTTTATATTGACAACATAATCACTGACCAAAACGGAAATCCAATTGATTCAGTCGAATTAAATGTAAATATCAAAAATTCAATTATTTATGGTTCAAATAATATTGAAGCAATAATCAATCAAACTACAATTACAAAAACAATTCCAAAACCGTTTAATTTAAATTTTGAAAAATGTTTGATAAAGTTTAATGATGTTAATAATCAATTGACAGGATCTCAATATAACGAAATTAAAAATCCAGATAATTTTAGAAACCAAGATCCAAAATTCAAAAATATCAATAGAAATTTTATGAATATTTTAGCTGGATCTCCTGCAATAAATAAAGGAAATTCTGGATATTCAACTTTTCCAGATGTTTTAAATAATTTAAGAACATTTTCAAGTGATATTGGTGCATATAATTTCATTCAATAGAAATATTATCATATTGTTAATTTTTGATGATTAAATTTATTAAATGTTCATAAATCGGTTGATAAACTTATTAATTTTAAATTATCTGTAAATTTTTATTGTTGTAATATTGTTTCTTTAAACAACTAACAACAACACAATGAAAACAAAACTATTATTTGCTTTGCTTATTTCGGGATTCGCATTTGCTCAAATTCCAACTGGTTATTACAGTACGGCTACAGGAACAGGTTACACATTAAAAACCCAATTGTACAATAAAATTAAAGGTCATACTGACAAAGGTTATGCTGGACTTTGGACAACTTACGCCACTTCTGACCGTGACAATCAGTACGAAAATGACAACTCGATTATCGATATTTATTCTGAAAATCCAACTGGTGTCGATCCTTACAAATATACATTAAATACCAATCAATGTGGTACTTACAGCGTAGAAGGAAATTGTTATAATAGAGAACACGTAATTCCTCAATCATCTTTCAACTCGGCAGCACCAATGGTGTCAGATGCGCACCACATTCCACCAACTGACGGAAAAGTAAACGGAATTCGCTCTAACTATCCACACGGCAAGGTTGCAGTTGCGTCAATAACTACAAAAAATGGTAGCAAATTAGGTACAAGTGGCATTTCTGGATATACTGGAACTGTTTTCGAACCAATAAATGCATTTAAAGGCGATATTGCAAGAATGTATTTTTATTTTGCAACTCGTTACCAAAATACTGTTGCAAGTTATACTGGCTTTGCTATGTTTAATGGCACAAATACAACAACTTTTAAACCCGCATTTTTAGCAATGCTAAAAACTTGGCATGCTAATGACCCCGTTTCTGCAAGAGAAATTGCTAGAAACAATGCAATTTATGCTACGCAAGGAAATAGAAACCCATTTATTGACAGACCAGAATTTGTAGCAAAAATTTGGGGAGCAATTCCTGCGGCAAGAAATGCAATTTCAAATGATGAAGTTTTGGTAAAAAATATTGATGAAGATGAAATAAATTTTGATTTGCAAAGTATTGAAGAAAAAATCCAAATGGAATTTGAAGCAAATCTTGAAACTAAAAGTCCGAATGATTTCGAGGTTTATCCAAATCCTTCAAATGGAAGTTTTAATATCGATTTAATTAATTCTAAAGGAATCAATTCGGTAGAAATTTATAATTTGTTTGGAGATAAAGTTTTCGAAACTACAAATTCTGAAAATAACTTTATTGCAATTTCGGACTTGAAAAAAGGAATTTATTTGATAAAAGTCTATCAAAACGAAAACACAGTAACTAAGAAATTAGTAATCGAATAAAGATTTTATTTTTAAAAGAAAAAAGCGACCGAAATTGTCGCTTTTTTTTGTTTCAATTTTGAATTGAAAGTATTAAATTTGCAAACAACTACACCCGAGGTCCTGCCAACTTAAATGCAGCGCAAAGGAAAAAACAACAACACTATGATTTCGTTTTTCGAAAACAAAACCAACACAATATTTGCGGTTCACACGCAAGAAAATTTATCGACAGAAACCATTTCTAAACTTAATTGGCTTTTTGCAAATGCAAATCAAATATAAAAATCATTTCTTGAAATTCGAAATTTTTATAATTGATATTGAATCGAAATCATAATATCAAATATAAAAATTAACAAGATAGTTTTAAATTATTGTCAGATAAATTCTGAAATTTATAAAAAGTAAATCTTTAGAAAAATACCAAATAATTGGTTTACAGAATTTTAAAAATATAAAATTTATATTTTGTTAACAAAATAATAATAAATTTTGTATATTTGAACAAATTAATTTAATATTAAACTATAGATTATGAAAAAAATTACTTTACTAGTTTTAATGATTGTCTCAAATTTTACTTCCAATGCACAATCTACTCTTTTTGAAGATTCTTTTGAATCGTACACAAACTTTGCAATCGCAAATGTTGGCAACTGGACATTAATTGATGTTGATGGTGGACTATGTTATCCAAATAACCCTGCATTTACGTTCTTGAATTTTGACGTACCAAAATCTTTTCAAGTTTTTAATCCTGAATTTTCATCCCTAGGTGCTGTTAATGGTGTGAATTGGTCTGCACACACTGGAACACAAAGTATGGTTTGTTTTAATAAAAGAACTGCACCTCTAGTAAATGATGATTGGTTAATATCACCGTCAGTAACCTTAGGAACAGGTAATACCATAAAATTTTGGGCTAAGGCTGGAGATGACCTGACATACTTCGCTGAGAAATTTAATGTTTGGATTTCAACAACTGATACTGCACTACCAAGTTTTGTAAAAATTAGTGTAGGAGATTTTATTACAATGCCTGAACCAAGCCTGACTTGGATTGAGTACACCTACACATTGCCTGCAATATATGACAATATTCCAGTATTTATTGGAATTCATTGTGTATCCGATGATCAATATGGTTTATTAATAGACGATTTTAAAGTGACAGGAACAGTTCCTTGTGGGGCTCCACAAAACGGAACAGCAATTGCAACAGGTACCTCAGCAGCATTGAGCTGGATTTCTGCTGGTGGATTTAATAATTCGGAAGTAAAAGTTCAATTGGCTGGTGCAGGAACTCCAGTTGCTGCAAACAATACTGGTGCAGCTGTTAACGGTGCAACAACTTATACAGCAAGTTCTTTAATATTAAACACTAATTATGAATTTTGGGTTCGTGACGAGTGCACAGATGGAACGTTGTTCAGTACTTGGTCTGGTCCCTTTTTATTCAATACAAATGAAGTGCCAAATTGTGCCACATTGATTGCACCAGCTGATGCTGCAACCGCTATTCCATCATTTGCGCCAGTTGTATTGTCTTGGACTGCTGCAACAACAGGTGTTACGGCAACCTCTTATGATGTTTATTTCGGAACAGCACCCATACCGGTTACTTTAATAGAAAATGTGAGCGTTTTAAACGCTAGTAGCCCAACAGTTTTGGCATCTACAACCTATTATTGGAAAGTTATCGCAAAAAATGCTGCTGGCGGAGCAGTTGGTTGCACTTCGGTTTATAGTTTTACTTCAGGACCAAATTCTTTTCTGCCTTACTGTGGGCCAGTCGCTTATACCTCAGGATTAGAACCAATAACATTTGTTAATTTTGCAGGAATCAATAAAACTTATCCAAACACAGTTGTTCCAGGTGCTACAGGAGTTTTTCATAAGAAATTTACTGATGTTGCTACGGTTTCGCAAGGTTCAGCTAACCCTATAAGTTTAAATGGAAATACTGATAGTAGTGGTTTTCTATTTACGAATATTTTCACAGTATTTATAGATTGGAATCAAAATGGTATTTTAAATGATTCTGGAGAAGTGTATTTTAATCCACCACTAACAATTAACGGAAACACTGGTTTGCCAACTGAAACTCCTGTAATTGGTAGTATTGTAGTACCTGTAAACGCAACTTTAGGAAATACAATAATGAGAATTAAAAAACAGTTTGGGACTACATCGCCAATTCTACCGTGCATAGGTACTGGTTACGGTGAGATTCACGACTATAATGTTACAGTTACACCACAACTGGCAACAAATACATTCGACAATGCTACATTTGCATCGTTCCCAAACCCAGTTAAAGATGTTTTAAATTTGTCTTATGATAAAAACATTACAAATATTTTTGTAACTAACTTGCTGGGCCAAGAAGTTTTAACTGCTAAAATTAACAGTAATGATGCTAAAATTGATATGTCATCTTTAAATTCTGGCATCTACATGGTTAAAATACTTGCTGAGAATCAAGAAAAAACGATTAAAGTTATAAAAGAATAATTTTTAAAAAAATTTTTAAAATCCCGAACTTTAAACTCGGGATTTTTTTTGTTCAAAACTCATTATAAATTATTCTTTGTAAATTGTTCTTTAAAAGCTAAATTTGCACAACTACAAACAACAACACTATGATTTCGTTTTTCGAAAACAAAACCAAAACTATTTTTGCAGTTCAGACGCAAGAAAATTTATCGGCAGAAACCATTTCTAAACTTAATTGGCTTTTTGCAAATGCAAAACAAATAGAAAAATCCGTTCTGAATAAAATTGGGACGGATTTTTTTATTGGTCCACGAGCCACAATGATTACACCTTGGAGTACAAATGCTGTCGAAATCTCTCAAAATATGGGAATTTCTGGCATTATTAGAATTGAAGAATTTCAGCAAGTTTCTGAAAATTTTATTGATTTTGACCCAATGCTTTCACAAAAATATTCTGAATTAAATCAAGATATTTTCACGATAAATGTCAAACCAGAATCAATTCTTGAAATTGAAGATATTGCGGAATATAATCAAAAAGAAGGTTTGGCTTTAAGCCAAGATGAAGTTAATTATTTGGATAATTTATCAAAAAAATTAAATAGAAAACTAACCGATTCTGAAGTTTTTGGATTTTCACAAGTCAATTCTGAACATTGCCGACACAAGATTTTTAATGGAACTTTCGTCATTGATGGCATCGAAAAAGAATCGTCATTATTCAAAATGATAAAGAAAACATCATCAGAAAATCCAAATGATATTGTATCGGCTTATAAAGATAATGTAGCGTTTATCAAAGGACCTAAAGTGCAACAATTTGCACCAAAATCTTCTGACAAACCTGATTTTTATGAAGTTAAGGAATTCAATTCAGTAATTTCATTAAAAGCCGAAACGCATAATTTCCCAACAACTGTTGAACCTTTTAATGGTGCGGCAACTGGTTCTGGAGGAGAAATTCGGGATCGATTGGCTGGCGGACAAGGCTCGTTACCATTGGCTGGGACAGCGGTTTATATGACATCGTATTCTCGTTTACTTGGAGAAAATTCCGATAGAAATTGGGAGAAATCGTTTCCAGAACGAAAATGGTTGTATCAAACACCAATGGATATTTTGATAAAAGCCTCAAATGGCGCCTCTGATTTTGGAAATAAATTTGGACAACCATTAATTACAGGTTCTATTTTGACATTTGAACATTCCCCCTCTAACTCCCCCAAAGGGGGAGAACCGAAACCGCAAAAATTAGGTTACGACAAAGTTATTATGCAAGCAGGTGGAATTGGTTATGGAAAACTCAATCAAGCCATAAAAAAGAAACCTCAAGAAGGCGACAAAATTGTAATTCTTGGTGGCGAAAATTACAGAATTGGTATGGGTGGCGCAGCAGTATCGTCTGCCAATACTGGTGCTTTTGGTGCTGGAATAGAATTAAATGCTATTCAACGTTCGAACCCAGAAATGCAAAAACGAGCTGCAAATGCAATTCGTGCATTTGTAGAAAGCGACATTAACCCAATAGTATCTATTCACGATCACGGTGCTGGCGGACATTTAAACTGTCTTTCGGAATTGGTCGAAGAAACTGGCGGATTAATAAATTTGGATAAATTGCCTATTGGTGACCCAACATTATCGGCAAAAGAAATCATCGGAAATGAAAGCCAAGAACGAATGGGGTTGGTTATTGGCAAAGAAAATATCGATTTATTACAAAAAATTGCAGATCGCGAACGTTCGCCAATGTATCAAGTTGGAGATGTTACGAATAATCATAGATTTACTTTTCAAAGCGAAAAAACAGGCGAAAAACCAATGGATTTTGCTTTGGAAGATATGTTTGGAAGCTCGCCAAAAGTGGTTATGAACGACAAAACCATTCGCAGAATTTATGATGAAATCGATACAAACATCGAAATTTCAACTAATGAATTTGGTTTTACCGAAATTCCTATTTTAGAACAAATGCTTCGACTTGAAGCCGTTGCTTGTAAAGATTGGTTGACCAATAAAGTCGATCGTTGCGTTGGCGGAAAAGTTGCTAAACAGCAATGTGTTGGTCTATTGCAATTGCCGTTGAACAATGTTGGCGTCATGGCACTAGATTTTCAAGGAAAAGAAGGGGTTGCAACTTCTATTGGTCACGCTCCTATATCGGCATTGATAAATCCAAAATCAGGAAGCCGAAACGCCATCGGTGAAGCATTATCTAATATTGTTTTCGCACCAATAAAAGATGGACTTAAAGGAATTTCGCTTTCAGCAAATTGGATGTGGGCTTGCAAAAACGAAGGCGAAGATGCAAGATTGTATGAAGCCGTTCAGGCCTGTTCAGAATTTGCTATAGAATTGGGAATCAATATTCCGACAGGAAAAGATTCGCTCTCGATGAAACAAAAATATCCAAATGATGAAGTTATTGCACCGGGAACTGTTATTATTTCTGCTGGTGGAAATTGCACAGATATTATCAAAGTTGTTGAACCTGTTTTGCAACGCGATGGTGGTTCAATTTATTACATCAATTTGTCGCAAGACGATTTCAAATTAGGTGGAAGTTCGTTTGCACAAATTCAAAATAAAATTGGAAACGTAACACCTACAATTAAAGACGCAACTTTCTTTAAAAATACTTTTAATACCATTCAAAAATTAATTTTAGAAAATCAAATTTTAGCTGGTCACGATATTGGAAGTGGCGGATTAATTACTACTTTACTAGAAATGTGTTTTGCTGATAATAATCTTGGTGCAAAACTATCTTTCAATGCATTCAAAGAAAAAGATTTAATCAAAATTTTATTTTCGGAGAATATTGGAGTTGTGCTTCAAACAAAAGACGACCAAATTTTTGAAACTATTTTACATGACAATCAAATAGAATTTTTCAAATTAGGAAATGTAGAATCGTCAAATGAATTAAAAATTAATGATTTCAAATTTCAGATTTCGGATTTGCGCGAAAAATGGTTTGAAACTTCTTTTTATTTAGATCAAAAACAATGCAAAAACGGAAAATCATTAGAACGTTACGAAAATTTTGCAAATCATACTTTGATTTATAGTTTTCCAAATCAATTTACTGGAAAAAGACCGGACACTTCGACTGCGCTCAGTGGGACAAATAGCGTTATTTCGAGCGCAGTCATGAAACCAAAGGCTGCAATTATTCGAGAAAAAGGTAGTAATTCTGAAAGAGAAATGGCAAATGCCATGTATTTAGCCGGTTTTGATGTCAAAGATGTTCACATGACCGATTTAATTTCGGGTCGAGAAACTCTGGAAGATATTCAGTTTATTGGTGCTGTTGGTGGTTTTTCGAATTCAGATGTTTTGGGTTCTGCCAAAGGTTGGGCTGGCGCATTTTTATATAACGAAAAAGCAAAAACAGCATTGGAAAATTTTTTGAAACGTGAAGACACCTTATCTGTAGGAATTTGTAATGGTTGCCAGTTGTTCATGGAATTAGAACTCATAAACCAAGAACACGAAGTTCACGGAAAAATGTTGCATAATGATAGTAAGAAACATGAAAGTATTTTTACATCTGTAACAGTTCAAAAAAACAATTCAGTAATGTTGTCCAGTTTTGAAGGTACAACTTTGGGAGTTTGGGTTTCGCATGGCGAAGGAAAATTCAATTTGCCAATGCCCGAAGAAGAATATAATATTGTTTCTAAATATGGTTATGATTCTTATCCTGCCAATCCAAATGGTTCGGATTATAATACTGCTATGCTGTGCGATAAAACAGGTCGACATTTGGTCATGATGCCACATATTGAGCGTTCGACTTTCCCTTGGAATTGGGCATATTATCCGAAAGGTAGAAACGACGAAGTTTCCCCTTGGTTAGAAGCGTTTGTTAATGCGCGTTTGTGGATTGAAAAATTTAAGAAGTAGTCTAAATGTGGTTTAAATTTCTAATAAATCAAGAAAATAGCTTTATTTGTAGAGGTGTAAACGTCGTTAAAATTCATTTTATACCGTTAAAGTACAATATTTTGTAAAATTTTAACAAAAATGCATTTTTTTTTTTGTAATCTTGCTTAATTATTTTTTAACTACTAAATTTTAATTTTACTTTAAATGAATTTCAAAAAACTACTACTTTCTATAATATTACTTATTTTATTCATTAATTTAAATTATGCTCAAAATAATAACCTATTTGCAGGAATTGAAATTGGAAGCAAAGGGATAAAAATGTCCGTTATCGAAATAAACAATATTAAAAGAGGAGATTTTACGGTTAAATCATTTTGGTCTGAAAATATTGGAATTGCAAAAGGAATTTCAATAAACGGTGGATTGTTTAAAGAAGACATTGACAAGGCAGTCTCTGTTGTTACAACCAATCACATTAAAATAAAAAATGAATTTGCAGTAGCCGAAGAAAACATATTTTTAGTAGGTTCATCTGGAGTAGCAATGGCAAATAATACTCAAGAACTAATTGATAAAATAAAATTAGCTTTAAACAAAGATTTAGATTTTATAGACGCACAAACCGAAGGTAGAATGTTACTTAAAGGATGTGTTCCACCAAAAGATTATAAAGATTCAATGGTTTTGGATATTGGTGGTGGCAATACAAAAGGTGGCTATATTGACGTAAATAATGATAATAATTTTGTGTTTTTTCCGTTAAGCCTAAATTATGGAACTGTTACTTTGACAGAAGCAGTAATTAAGAAAACAAACACTGAAAAAATTCCAGAATTTAATGAAGAATCATTTGGTTTTTTACCAATTTTAAGAGAACAAGTCAACTTAATGTATGGTAAAAGTCCAATTGCATTAGAAAAAGACAAAGTTTTTATGTCAGGTGGTGCTGTTTGGGCATTTTATACACTCTTGAAAGAAGGAAATCCAACAGAAACTTTCAATGAATTTAAATTAGAAGATGTTATTTATTATGATGCTATATTAAAAAACAATTTTTCGAAATATGAAAAACTTGCAAAAGTAAATAAAGATGTCGAAAGGGTTTTGAAAACATATTCACAAAAATACTTAATATCAGGAAGCAATATTTTACAAGTTTGCTTAGAAGCTGTTCCTGGAGTTAGTAAAAAGAAATTATTTTTCGCAAAAGAAGGTCAAATTGCTTGGCTTATTTCATATATAACTGATAGGTCTAAAAGAGTTAAAAAAATCTATTAAATTTATAGAAAACTCATTGTTTTGATGTTTAAAACAAATTCCCTAAAGATTTACATATCAGCTAAAATGAAGCAATTTTTCAAAAACTATTTAGACAATTTTCGTAGCTTTTCTAAAGAAATATGGGTACTAACTTTTGTTACCTATATTAACCGTGCTGGTGCAATGGTTATGTTGTTTCTTACAAAATATTTAAATGAAAAAATGGCTTTTAGCTTGACTGAAATTGGTTGGATGCTGGTCTGTATTGGTGCTGGTGCATTATTTGGGAATTGGATTGGAGGTAAACTCACTGATAAATTAGGCTATTACACAATTATGTTATCAAGTTTATTTTTAACCGGATTTGGTATAATATCACTAATGTTTCTATATAATTATATAGAAATATGTATTGGTCTATTTATTGTAACCACTTTTGCGGACGCCTATAAACCAGCAATGTATATTGCAGTTTCTAATTTTACAAATTCAAAAAATAGAAATAGAGCATTGACTTTAGTGAGATTAGCAGTTAATTTAGGAATTGTAACTGGACCATTAATTGCTGGATTAGTAATCAGAAATGATAATTATGATATGCTATTTTGGATAGATGGATTAACTTGTGTAATAGCAATATCAATTTTTATTTTAATGATTGACGAAAGCAAAATTTACAAAGCAAGAACAATAATTTTAAACAAAAAATTAAAAATTGATGGAATTGACGATAATTTAAGAGTAGATAAAAATTATTTTCTATTTATTATAGCAAGTTTCTTAACAGCATTTTTATTTTTTCAATTGTTTACCACAATTCCTTATTACAATTCTGATAAATTAAAATTAACAGAATTACAAATAGGATTGCTATTGGCTCTTAATGGATTATTGATATTTTTATTGGAAATGCCATTGATAAGTTTTCTAGAAAAAAAGAAATTTGTTGATACTAAAATTATATTTTTTGGATCGATTTTTATGACGGCAGGTTTTTTAACACTACTGATTTATAAATCGATTTTTATATTAATAATAAGTATATTTTTAATTACAATTGGCCAAATTCTATTATTTTCTTTTTCAAATACTTTTGCTTTTACCCGAGCAATTAAAGGGCAAGAAGGAAAATATATGGCATTTTATGCGATGAGTTTTAGCGCAGCTCAGATAATGAGTCCAAAAGTTGGTTTTACAATCATAGAACATTTTAATTATTTTTATAATTGGTTATTGATGGGTTTTATAGGTATAATTGGAATTTATCTTTATTATATTCTCGATAAAAATATCAAATTAGAAATGATATCAAAAAATTTAAAAACACATAACAAAATAGAATAACCTATAAATGGAAGTAAATAAACCCGAAAACAAAACCCTAAAAAGTTTCAAAATTGTAATTGTCGTCTTAGCATTTACAGTTACAGGAAGTCTTTTTTATATTTATAAATCTACAAACAGAGACAGAAATACAATCATTTCGCTTCGTCAAGAAAAATCGGTGGTCTTAAAAGATCTTGAAAAATCTGAATTGTTTTTAGATCAAATTATGACAACTAACAAATCTCTTTCTGATAAACTTATTTTAGAAAAAGAAAAAGTATCTAAATTAATTGCAGAGTTAAAAAACAAACCTGTTACTGAAAAAAATATAATTGTTTATAAACAAAATGCAAATAATATAGACGATAGGATTAAAATTTTATTGCAAGAAATAAATGTCTACAAAAACAAAATTGACAGTACAAATGTGGTTTTAAAAACCGAAAAAATTAAAAATGATACACTAGAATCATCAAATAAAAAATTAGCCAAACGGGTTATTGACGCATCAAAACTATATTTTTATAATTTGCAAACCTCTTATTTTAAAGTTAGAAGTTCAGGCAAACAAGTAGAAACTGATAAAGCTAGCAGAGCCGATTTATTAAAAGTTAGCTTCATGATTGCAGAAAACGATTTTGCCAAAAACTTCAAAAAAGTTTATTATGTGCAAATAATTGACCCAAAAAATAATATTATTGGAAGAAAAGAAACAAGAATTTTTGGTAAAGAAACTTTAGATTATGGAGCAGTGGTTCCAATTTATTATCAAAATAAAACAACCAAAGGCGAAACAGAAATTAATGTAAAAGATTTAGAATCAGGAAATTATAAAATCAATGTTTTTGATAAATCTAAATTAATTCTTAAATCTGAATTCACTTTACTTTAAAAGTAGATTAAATTTTAAATAAAAATCTAGAAATTATCTCGAGATAATTTTTATTTCTTTTCCAAATCCAATTCTTTTCTAGATTTATAGGCTTTTAAGAATTCTCCTTTTGGTTTGCCATCATCGAATGAACCCCATTTTATGAGAAAACGAATTCCTCTTCTAGCATCTTCATTAGACCAATTTTCATATTCTATTCTGTAAACTGCAGCGTATAATTCTGCTCTACCAACACCATGGTAACAATGAATCAAAACAGGATAATTAGTTTTGTCATCCATAATTTTAAAAAATTTATCCAAATTTTCTTGAGTTGGTACTTGATCAGAACCGTCATTGTAATATCGTAATCCTTTAATTTTCTGAATAGCAGCAATTTCAGCTTTCAATTCTTCTGGGTTTTCTGGGTTGTTAACCAAATCATTTGTTCCAGGAAAACGCAAATCTATAATCGATTTTATTTTAAATTCTTTAACATAATCTGCAATTTCGTCAGGTGGAATAACACCCGATTTATATACTTTTCCTTCGGTTATCGTTTCTATATTGTGTCTTATGTTCATTTCGTAAATATATTTTCCAACAAAAAACAAAATTACTGCGAGTATTAAAAATCCTATTTTCTTTTTCATTTTTTTTAATTTGAATACATTTTTCTATCAATAATTCTGTTCATATAATCTTGAATAAAAGCTTTGCATTGCAATTCTAAATCATTCATTTCTTGATTTCTGTTTTTTATTAAATTGTTAATCAAACCTCTATCGTTTTTATCATAAAAACCAATTGCATTTTTTCCGTCAAATAAACAAATGTAATTTCCTTTTAAAATCTGAGTAATATCACCAGTAGAATTAATTACAAATGGTGTTTGAGATTTTTTATCAAACAAACTTCGTCCCCAACTTCTAAATGGTTTTCGATAACCAATCATATCCAAAATTGTTGGATAAATATCTATTTGTTGTGCCAAATCATTATCGATTCCTACATATTTGCTGTTTGGTTTATAGATAATAATCGGAACTGCAAATCTATTAATTGGTTTGTTGTATTCGTCGTAAAAAACTTGATTGCCATGATCTGCAACCATTACAAAGATAGTATTCTCAAACCAACTTGATTTTTTAGCTTCATTAAAAAATCGTTTCAAAGCAAAGTCTGTATATTCTACACATTTGTGCATTTGAATTTCACCATCTTTGAAAGTGTTTTTATATTTTTCTGGAATATTAAATGGTTCGTGAGAAGAAACTGTAAAAACTGTCGAAAAAAAAGGCGTGTTCATTTTATCAATAGTTTTTTTCATAAACTGCAAAAAAGGTTCGTCCCAAATTCCCCAAAAACCATCAAATTCTGAATCGTCATTAAACTCACTACGACCATAATACTCATCAATACCAAGAATTTTGCCAAAACCCTGAAAACCCATTGAACCATTGGCTGCACCATGAAAAAAAGAAGTTTTATACCCTTCGGACTCTAATGTAGAAACCAAAGACTCGATTTTTTGTTTTGGAAAAGGCGAAGATGTAAATGCATCTTTAAAAGCAGGAATTCCAGCCAAAACCGATGACATTCCGTGAATTGACTGACGACCATTTGCGAAAGCATTTGGAAAAATCATACTGTGTTGTGACAATGAATCCAAAAACGGTGAATGGGTTTTAAGATTTGGAATTTTTAAATTAGAATTAAATGCACCAATATATTCTCGGCTGTAACTTTCTAGAATCAAAATAACTACATTGGGTTTCGTCAAAGGATTATTAGCGTATTTTTTAATGGGTTGTACTTTTTCGGTAATAATTTTCTCATTCACATCAGTGAAATTTGGCTTTTTGAAACTATTGCTAAACAAAGTCCTAATTATTGCAAAAGGCGTATTAAGTACAATATCTGAATGATTTATTTTTTTTACATTTTTGCCAGCATCAACAAGATTTATTGGTCTGGTTGATTTACTAAAATCTCCTCCACGAATTCCTCCTATTATTAAAGTAGCGAATATTAAAAAAGAAATTATCGAAAATCCAAAATAAGGTATTGGTTTTGTTGGAATATTAACTTCAATTTTAACTTTTTTATATAAATAAATCCAAATTGCAGATAATAAAATCAATAAAACCCATACATGCCAATAATCTATTAGGAAACTAAAAAATAAAGTTGACTTATTGGTTTCATGCTGAACAACTTCTAAAGATGCAGTTGTGCTTCTAACACGACTAAACTTGTAATAAATAAAATCAATATAATTGGTTGAATAAGCAAAAATATTGGTCGAAAAATATAAATAAAATAGGAATTTTTGATAACCAATTGTTGCATTTTTCCAAAATGGTAAAATTGAAAAAACTATAAAAAGTAAATTGATATATAGAATTGCAGTCGTATCAAAGGCCAATCCGAAGTAAGAGAGTGCTAAAAAATCAGAAATCGAATCGACTTTTAGAAAATCAGAATTGTATAAATAAAACAAAAGACGAGCAATGAAGTAGAAAATAAAAGCCAGTAAAATTCTGTATGCTAATACTTTATATTCGTTTGTTCTGATAAATTTTATCATTAAAAAATAATTTTTTGAAATGCAAAAATACTTATTTAACATTAAATAAATTATAAATTAAATAAATATTGTGAGTGAAAGTTTTATTATTTAAATTGCATTAAAATTAACCAATATAAAAATGACCAATATTACAAGATTATTCGATTTTGCCTATTACGAACTAGATAAATACAATCTTGAAGACGCATTGGTAACCAAACAAAATGGTGTTTGGAAAAAAACTTCAAGCCAAGAATATGTCGATCAAGCCAACGCAATTTCGAGAGCTTTACTAAGAATGGGTATTCAAAAGAATGATAAAATAGCAGTAATCTCTTCGAATAACAGAACTGAATGGCACATCATGGATGTAGGAATATTGCAACTTGGTGCGCAAAATGTACCAATTTATCCAACTATTTCCTCAGAAGATTATGAATATATCCTGAATCATTGCGAGGCAAAATATTGTTTTGTTTCTGACGATGAAGTGTTGAATAAAGTAAATGCCATCAAAAAAAATGTCGAAAGTCTAGTAGATGTTTACTCATTTAATACTATTGACGGCTGTAAAAACTGGTCAGAATTATTAAAATTAGGCGAAGATAAATCTAATCAAGATGTTGTAGAAGACAGAAAAAATAATGTAAATGCTTTGGATTTATCAACAATTATTTACACATCTGGAACAACTGGTCGACCAAAAGGTGTAATGCTTTCTCATAATAATATTGTGTCGAATGTTTTGGATTCATCAACTAGAATACCATTCGAAGCAGGAACAAATCGTGCATTAAGTTTTCTACCAATTTGTCATATTTACGAACGAATGATGACTTATTTGTACCAATATATGGGTTGTTCGATTTATTTTGGCGAATCAATCGAAAAGGTTTCAGAAAATATAAAAGAAGTTCAGCCAAATGTTATGACTGGAGTTCCGAGATTAATAGAAAAAGTCTATGAAAAAATTATCGCAAAAGGATCAGAATTAACTGGAATAAAAAAGAAATTATTTTTCTGGGCAATCGATTTAGGATTGCGATACCAACCTTACGGTGCCAATGGTTGGTGGTACGAAACCCAATTAAAAATGGCTCGAAAACTTATTTTTAGCAAATGGAAAGAAGGTCTTGGCGGAAAATTAGATTTAATTACCACCGGAAGTGCTGCTTGTCAACCTAGATTGGTTAGCGTATTTACCGCAGCAGGAATCTCAATTATGGAAGGTTATGGCTTGTCCGAAACTTCGCCAGTAATTTCGGTAAACGATATGCGTGACGGAGGTTTTAGAGCTGGAACTGTTGGACGAATAATTAATAATGTAGAAGTCAAAATTGCTACAGACGGAGAAATTCTATGTAAAGGACCAAATGTTATGATGGGTTATTACAAAGACGAAACACTTACCAATGAAGCAATTAAAGACGGATATTTTCACACCGGCGATATCGGAATAATTGATAACGATGGATTCTTGAAAATTACAGATCGCAAGAAAGAAATGTTCAAAACTAGTGGCGGAAAATATATTGCACCGCAATTACTTGAAAATGCAATGAAACAATCACGTTTTATAGAACAAATAATGGTTATTGGCGATGGGCAAAAAATGCCAGCAGCTTTCATTCAACCCAATTTTGACTTTGTTCGAGAATGGGCTGTTATGCACAATGTACCAGTTGGAAAATCAAATGCTGATGTAAGCTTAAATCAAAAAATTAAAGATCGAATTGACCAAGAAGTAGAAGAAATCAATAAAAAATTCGGAAACTGGGAACAAATAAAAAGAATAGAATTGACTCCCGATATTTGGTCAATTGATGGTGGTCACCTCACTCCTACCATGAAATTGAAACGTAAATTCGTTCTTGAAAAATACAAAGACTTGTTTGACAAAATTTATGGATAAATCGTAATGAAATATTTTTTTATTTTTTTTATGCTAATAATTATTTCTTGTAAAAAAGAAAATGTCAGTTATGAAAAAAATACAACGAAAACTGAAAAACAAACCATTTAACTTTTTGATTCTATTTCAAAAAACGACACTATTCCAGAAAAAAAGAATAATATTGTAGTAGGTTATTACGATAATTTTGAAAAGAAAAAGAAACTAAAATTTGACTCAATTCCAGAAATTGAATTTTTAAAATACGATAATTCGAATCTGTTTTTAACACAACCAAAAATTCAGAGAGACAAAAATCATTTTTATATTCAAACTCAAAAAGAAAACCATAAATTTAAGAATTATAAAAATTATGGCGGAAAAGAAAGTTGGAGTGATTTTGAATTTCTTGGTTTTTATCCAAACTTAAACTTGTATGCTCTTACAAGAGCAACAGTTTCTGAAAGCTTAGGTTTTAGCGAATTGTTTTTAATTGATAAAAATACTGATTTTCAATATAATATAGTTTCAATTGGCGATGGCGCAGTCGAAACTCCAATTCCATCTCCATCAAATAAATTTTTGATTTATTATTACAACTCAGTTTATGAACATCAAAATTCTGATATTGGCATTTTAAAAGTAAATCAAAATGCTAATCCTGAAAATTTAATTGAAGAATATGCGAGTTTTAAATCTAATTATTTTGAAATCGAAAAAATAGTTTGGATTTCTGACAACTCTTTTTTAGTAAAAGGGTATAAAGAAGTTTATGACGGTTCAAATTGGATTAAAAATTATACCTTTTATAAAACAAGTTTTTAAAATTTAACGAAATCAATCAAAAATACCTTAAAAAAAAATGGAACCAAACAAAACATTAAATGGGTTAGAAAAAATTAAAGCAGTTGCAATTGGTTTTATTGGCGCAGGAATTGCAACACAAGGTTCAATGTATTTTCAAGAAAAATCTAGTTATAATATTCCACGAATTTTATATCCAGTTTTTGAATTTTTAGGTAATAAAGGTTTGGCAATTGCTATGATTTTGTTGGGATTAGGACTTATATATTATGGTTTTTCTAAATGGAAATCTAATGATGGTTCAAGCAAGATTTATGGAATAATGGCTTTCTCGTCAATAGTACTTTTTACAGGTATTTTATTTTTTACAAATAAAAAGAAATCTACTGAAGAAATTCTTGCTGATGGCGAAAAAAAACATCAAGAACAAATCGATGAAATGCTAAATATGGAAATGCCGAGGTTCAATAATCCAGAAATTGAAAAACATTTTGCTAGTTTTGATGCTTTATATGCCCAATATCAAAAAAGTATTGCAATTAAAAATACGGTTGAAACTGAAAAGCTTGATGCTGAATTTTATACTGTTTATTGTTTAAAAACGGCAGAACTTTTAAAAAACATCAAATCATTAGAAAACATGAGTGAATATTCACTGTATAATGGAAAAATAATTACCAAGTGGCAACGAACTAAACCTTAATTTTTTATTAAATGATAAAAAACCTATTTTTCATAATTAGTTTGTTGATATTACTCTTTTCTTGTAAACAAAGTAACGAAAATCAAATTAAAGAAAATTATCTAGATTTCTCGAAACGTAATGACCAATGGACTGGCGGAATAAAAATGATTCCCATTAAAACGCCAAAAGGAGATTTCAAAGTTTGGACAAAACGAATTGGCAATAACCCAACCATAAAAGTACTCTTGCTACACGGTGGACCAGGATTAACGCACGAATTATACGAAAGTTTCGAAGGTTATTTTCCTAAAGAAAGCATCGAGTTTATTTATTATGACCAACTTGGCTCTTATTATTCAGACCAACCAAAAGACAAATCACTCTGGACAAACGAGCGTTTCGTCGAAGAAGTTGAACAAGTTAGAATCGCTTTAGGATTAAACAAAGACAATTTTTATTTATTAGGGCAATCTTGGGGCGGTATTTTGGCTATGGATTACGCTTTAAAATATCAGAAAAATTTAAAAGGTTTGATTATTTCGAATATGATGGCGAGCATTCCAGAATATAACAAATATGCGCAAGAAGTTTTAGGTCCAAAAATGGACAAGAAAATTTATACTCAAATAATGGATTTCGAGAAAAACAAAGATTTTGCGAATCCAAAATATACCGAACTGTTATTTGAACATTATTATACCGAACACATTCTAAGAAAACCTCAAAAAGATTGGCCAGAATCAATCACAAGATGTTTCAAACACATCAATTCTGAAGTATATATCACAATGCAGGGTTACAGCGAATTCGGAATTTCTGGAGATGCTTATATTAAAAATTGGGATGTTTCAAAAAGATTAAAAGAGTTGGCAATTCCTACATTAACAATCGGTGCCACGCACGACACAATGGATCCTGAACATATGAAATGGATGTCCAACGAAGTTCAAAACGGGCGATTTTTATATTGTGAATATGGTAGTCATTTGTCTCAATATGATGATCAAAAAACATATTTTTCGGGATTAATACAATTTTTAAAAGATGTTGATTCTAATAATTTCAATAAAAAGTAAAATGAATAAAATACTATTATTTCTTATAATTACAAGTAATTTAATAACGGCCCAGGTTTCGAATGTAATTAGAAACGAAGCCAGTTATACGCAAGAAACTTTTCCATATCGTGGCATTCGAATGATGCAAGTTGACGAAGTTTCTTGTCCCAATAATGAAGAGAATGTATTCATTTTTTCTAAAATCGAAAAAAATGCTAAAAAAGACATTATGTATTTTCAGCGTTTTACAAAAGTCAATTTAAAATGGAAATTAAATTCAGATTTAGAAATAAAACACGACGGAATTATATCAGTTTGGAAAAGTCGAAAAGCATTTTTAGATACAAACAAAGACAAAAGTATTGATGCGCTTTTTATTTATAGTTTGAATGATTATGAGTTTAAACAACAAACAGTCCATTTGATTTTTTCGCATTTGTCAAAAATTTATACAATTTCTTCTAACGTTTCAGATAATTATTCCAAAGATAATTTTTCTGAAAATTTTAAAGAATTAGACGAAAACTCAAAGTCAAAAATTTTAGAATATTGGAATAAATTAGATAAAGCTGATAATTAGAATCAGATTCTAAATCGTATCTTTGCTTTTTAAATATTTATGCTAGATTCAGACAACAATATCGAGGTTCAAGGTGCACGCGTTCACAACCTCAAAAACATAGACATTTCTATTCCTCGCGAAAAATTGGTTGTAATCACTGGACTTTCGGGTTCAGGAAAATCATCTTTAGCGTTCGATACAATTTATGCTGAAGGACAACGGCGATATATCGAAACTTTTTCTGCCTATGCTAGACAATTTCTTGGCGGATTAGAACGTCCAGATGTTGACAAAATTGACGGACTTTCGCCAGTAATTGCTATCGAACAAAAAACAACTTCTAAATCTCCACGTTCTACTGTTGGGACTATTACAGAAATTTATGATTTCTTGCGTTTGCTTTTTGCTCGTGCAGGTGATGCCTATAGTTATAACACAGGCGAAAAGATGGTTTCGTACAACGACGAACAAATTAAAGATTTGATTACCAGCAATTTTCTAGGAAAACGAATTAATGTTTTGGCACCAGTTATTCGAGCCAGAAAAGGGCATTACGCCGAATTATTCCAACAAATTGCCAAACAAGGTTTCTTGAAAGTTCGAATAAATGGCGAAGTAAAAGATATTACTGCCGGAATGAAACTCGACCGATACAAAACCCACGATATCGAAATTGTAATCGACAGAATTGCTGTTGATGATAATGAAGAAACTGCCAAAAGATTATCAGAAAGCATTAAAACAGCAATGTATCACGGCGAAAATGTATTGATGATTTTAGACCAAGATTCGAATGATATTCGTTTCTTTTCGCGAAATTTAATGTGTCCGACAACCGGAATATCCTATCAAAATCCCGAACCTAATTTATTTTCGTTCAATTCGCCTAAAGGTGCTTGCCCTGATTGTAATGGTTTAGGAACGATAAACGAAATCAATATTAAAAAAATAATTCCGAATCCGAAATTGTCTATAAAAGCAGGAGGATTTGTGCCTTTAGGCGAATACAAAACCACTTGGATTTTCAAACAATTAGAAATTATTGGCGAAAAATTCGGTTTTAAAATTACCGATGCTATAGAAACTATTTCTGCAGAAGCAATGGAAATGATTTTGAATGGTGGCAAAGAAAAAATCTCGGTTGTTTCAAAAACTGCAGGAGTTTCTAAAGAATATAAAATTGAATTCGAAGGCATTTCTCATTTCATAAAATCACAGCACGACGATTCGGGTTCATCATCATTAAAACGTTGGGCAAAAGAATTTATGGACGAAGTCAATTGTCCAGTTTGCGATGGTTCACGACTCAAAAAAGAATCGCTTTATTTCAAAATAAACGAACAAAATATTGCTGATTTGTCCAATATGGATATTTCAGATTTAACAGCTTGGTTTCACGATTTAGAGAATCATTTGTCTGACAAACAGAAATTAATTGCCACAGAAGTCATCAAGGAAATAAAAGATCGATTGAACTTTTTGATGAATGTTGGGTTAGAATATTTAGCAATTTCACGAAGTTCTAAATCGCTTTCTGGTGGCGAAGCACAACGCATTCGTTTAGCAACGCAAATTGGTTCGCAGTTGGTTGGCGTTTTGTATATTTTGGACGAGCCAAGCATCGGTTTGCACCAGCGCGATAACGAAAAATTGATTCATTCTCTAGAACAATTGCGAGATATTGGCAATTCTGTAATTGTTGTCGAACACGATAAAGACATGATTGAACGCGCAGATTATGTAATTGATATTGGTCCCAAAGCAGGAAAATACGGCGGTGAGATAATCAGTAAAGGCACACCAGCCGAAATTTTGCAACACGACACGATTACTGCTCAATATATGAACGGTAAGATGAAATTCGAAATTCCGAAAAAACGTCGTGAAGGTAACGGAAAATTCTTAAAATTGACTGGTGCAACTGGAAATAACCTGAAAAATGTTTCGATAGAATTGCCTTTAGGAAAATTAATTTGCGTTACAGGCGTTTCAGGCTCAGGAAAATCGACTTTGATAAATGAAACTTTATATCCAATATTGAATGAATTTTATTTTAATGGTGTCAAAAAACCAAAACCATACAAAAAAATCGAAGGTTTAGAGCATATTGACAAAGTTATCGATATTGATCAAAGCCCTATTGGGCGCACACCACGTTCTAATCCAGCAACTTACACCGAAGTTTTTACAGAAATTCGGAATATGTTTACAATGACTTCCGAAAGTATGATTCGAGGTTACAAAGCAGGAAGATTCAGTTTTAACGTCAAAGGCGGTCGTTGCGAAACTTGCGAAGGATCGGGCGTTCGAACAATAGAAATGAGTTTTTTGCCTGATGTTTATGTAGAATGTGAAACCTGTCAAGGCAAGCGTTTTAACAGAGAAACGCTGGAAATTCGTTTCAAGGGAAAATCGATTTCTGATGTGTTGAATATGACGATTGACGAAGCGGTTCCATTTTTTGAATTGATTCCGAAAATTTATCGAAAAGTAAAAACCTTGCAAGATGTTGGTTTGGGTTATATTACACTTGGGCAACAAAGCACAACACTTTCTGGTGGCGAAGCGCAACGCATAAAACTCGCTGGCGAATTGTCTAAAAAAGACACTGGAAACACATTTTATATTCTCGATGAACCTACTACTGGTTTGCATTTTGAAGACATTCGAGTTTTAATGGAAGTAATCAATAAGTTAGTCAATAAAGGCAATACTATTTTGATTATCGAACACAATATGGATGTCATAAAACTCGCGGATTACATTATAGACATTGGTCCAGAAGGTGGGAAAGGTGGCGGAAATGTTGTTGTAAAAGGAACACCCGAAGAAGTAGCGAAAAATAAAAAAAGTTATACTGCGCAGTTTTTGAAAAAAGAATTGATTTAATTCATTATAAAAACATTAAAAAAAAATTACATTTGTTTAAAAAAGATTAAAATGAAAGAATCTATAACAATAAAAAATCTTGGACCTTTAAAAGATATTTTTATAGAAGAAATTAAGCCCTTTACAGTTTTTATAGGAGAATCTGGCAGCGGAAAAAGTACTTTAATGAAAGTTATTTCTTTGTTTAGATGGATTTATAAAATGCATAATATTCACTCCTACTATACGAATAGTAATGTAAATTCTCCTTTTGAAATTGATAAGGATTCATATTTCGAAAATTGTGGCATAAAAGAATTTATAAAGATAGGTACTAGAATTAAATATAAAACTACATTTGAAAATGGAGTAAATTTTGAAATACAATTTTATGAAGGTAAATTTTCTTTTTCACAACAGACAATAAACGCATCCTATTTATCTTTTAATAAAATTAGTTTTATATCTGAAACTCGAAATATTATTCCTCTTTGGGCAAATTCAGCTTCTTCTTTAACAGGGGGAAGTTTAGGATTTTACTTTCAAGAAGTTTTTAGAGATTTTGATTTAGCTTCTAATACAATAAAAAAAATTGATTTAAAACATCTAGATTTAAAGTTTTATGTTGGAAAAAATCCTTTTGGAAAAACTTATAAAATAGAATCTAATAATGAAAAATTTGATATCGAATTTAAAAACAGCTCTTCTGGAACGCAAACTTCTGTACCTATACTTTTAATTTCTAAGTTTTTTGCCCAAAACTTCAAATTTGAAGATGCATTTAATAACTCTGTTTTAAAATATTTATCCTCAGAAAATCGTTTAACAGATTTTAAAGCAGTGAAAAATTTAAGTGACATAAAAAATAAAAAAATTTACATTCATATAGAAGAGCCTGAATTGAGTTTATTTCCAGATGCGCAATGCAAATTGATGGACGATTTAATAAAAAATTGTTTTATTGATAATACAAATCCTGTTGAATTATTGCTTTCAACACACAGTCCATATATTGTAAACTATTTAAATTTACTAATAAAAAGATTTGATAAAAATTTGGATGAAGCCAAATACAATTATGATGATTTAGCAGTTTATCAAGTTGCAGATGGTGGATTAATCAATTTAATGGCTCAAAACGAACGTTTGGTAAACACAAATCCTTTATCAGATACAATAAACGATATTTATAACGAATATGAAAAATTAGGATAATATGGATAGTTTGCTAAAAAATGATTTTACTTCATTCCATCAGTTACCCATTTCTACCCTAAATATTCGTCAAGATACAATTTTACCTTATTTTGAATTAGAAGATTTTAATACTGTGTTGACGCTTTCTGATATTAGAAATTCTGGAACAGCTAAATATGCTAATCCGAATAATTTAAACGTTACAATAATTGATTATGATACTTTTCTAACTAGTTTATCACACAGATTTGTTCAAGGAAAAAGCAGATGTGATGCAATAGTTTATACCCAAAACAAATCTTATTTTCTATTGAATGAATTAAAAAATAGAATAATTGTGAATGAAAATGCAATTGAAGAGGTACTTTCTGGAGCTATTTCTCAAATGCTCAAAACATTAAAATTGATTAAAACTGTTCCTCTAATTAATAGTTTTATTAATTCTTTCACAGAAAAAAGGTGTTGCTATTGCAATAAACAATCAAATAATCCATCCGTTATGATTGATGCTTCGAATGCATTCAACAGATTAAATAATTTATTACCTGATGGAATTGAAATGATACATAGTGAAATAAATACTTTAGGTTTTAAATTATTTCAATATACGGGCTTGCAAACTATAAAATTGAATTAATTTTTAATAAAAATAAACTAATAATTTAACCAACATATTATTTTTTTTAACAATTTCCAAAAATAAAATGTTATTTTCGAAGTAAATCAAGAAAAATTAACAAAAAATAAATAAAGTTATAAAACGTTTTTTTGGAAAAGAATTAGTTTAGCAACGCAAAAAAAATTAAAATAAAAAATAAAAAATAAAAAATATGAAACTAAAAGATTTTGACAACGACGAAGACAAAGTAATTCAAGATAAATTGATGCAAAAAACGTGGAATGAAATTCGTTCTAACGATTCTTGGGCAATTTTTAAAATTATGTCTGAGTTTGTAAATGGTTATGAAAACATGGCACGTATTGGTCCTTGCGTTTCGATTTTTGGATCTGCAAGAACCAAACCAGACGATAAATATTACATTTTGGCAGAAAGTGTTGCCTATAAAATTAGTCAAGCAGGTTACGGTGTAATAACTGGTGGCGGACCTGGAATTATGGAAGCTGGAAATAAAGGTGCGCACCGTAGTGGCGGAACATCAGTAGGTTTGAACATTGTTTTGCCTTTTGAGCAACACTACAATCCATATATAGACAAGGACAAAAACCTGAATTTCGACTACTTTTTTGTTCGAAAAGTTATTTTTGTAAAATATTCGCAAGGATTTGTAGTTATGCCAGGCGGGTTTGGTACCCTTGACGAATTATTCGAAGCAATAACTTTGATTCAAACTAAAAAAATTGGTAAATTTCCTATTATATTAGTTGGGTCATCGTTTTGGTCTGGATTAATGGAATGGGTGCAACAAGTTATGATTGAACGTGAAAAAACAGTTTCTTCAGACGATATGAAACTAATTCAAATTGTCGATACAGAAGAAGAAGTTGTCAATGCTTTGGATAAATTCTATAAAAAATATGACTTGAGTCCGAATTTTTAAAAAAAACTTAAAAAATTGTCATCACACCACATTGTTCGAGACGATCAAGAACCAGCATTAATCATTGCAAACGGACAAGAATGCAGTCAAGAACTTTTGGGGCAACTTTTAGAATGGTCTCCACTGATTGTAGTTTTAGATTCTGCTATTGAACGAGTAATGAATTATGACTTAAAAGTAGATGTGCTTATTGGTGATTTTGACCGAAATTTTGAAGTCGAAAAATACCGAGAAAGTCAATTTCCTATTGAGATTATTCACAAACCAGATCAAAACAAAACCGATTTAGAAAAAGCATTTGATTATCTTATAGAAAGAAAAATTCCAGCCGTAAATGTAGTTTGGGCTACAGGAAAACGTGCAGATCATACTATTGCAAACATAACAAACATAGTGCAATATCGAAATTTATTAAAAATTGTAATTATTGATGATCATTCCAAAATTTTTCTTTTACCAAATAAATTCGAAAAATGGTACACCAAATATTCCATAATTTCGCTAATTCCTATTGGTGAAGTTACAGCGATTTCGACTCAAAATTTGTTTTATCCATTAAATAATGAATCTTTGAAAATGGGTTATCGAAATGGAAACAGTAATCATGTTGTTGATGATGGAATCGTAAAAATCGAGCATAAAAAAGGTGATTTATTAATGATGGAATGTTTTGATTAAAATACAATCAGTTATAACTATCTTTGTATTCTATAATGAAAAATGAAAGAGAAAATTACGCCTGAAAAAATCAATTTACATCCAAGAAACCTGCACCGTTTTGGTTATGATTTCGAAAAATTAATTGCAACAAATTCCGATTTAAAACAGCACGTTTTTATTAATGAGTTTGATATTCAAACAATAGATTTTAGTAATCCTGATTCTGTAAAGTCATTAAATAAATCAATTTTAATGATGGATTATGATCTTAAAAATTGGGATTTACCAAAACATTATCTTTGTCCACCCATTCCTGGAAGAGTAGATTACATTCATTATCTAGCAGATTTATTGGCAACTAAAAACAATAATGTTACTCCAGAAGGCGAAAATGTTATTGGATTAGACATTGGTATTGGCTCAAATTGTATTTATCCAATACTTGGGAATTCAATTTACGATTGGTCGTTTGTTGGTACAGATATTGACGAAAATGCAATACAAAATTGTAAAAAAATTATTGAGCAAAATCCAAAATTAATTGATGCTATTAGTTTGCAATTTCAGGTTGAATCTCGGTTTATTTTCAAGAATATTATTTTACCCGAAGACAGATTCGCATTTACTATTTGTAATCCACCTTTTCATAATTCTCAATCCGAAGCCACAAAATCTTCGATTAGAAAAGTAAATAATTTAGAAAACACCAGAACAAAAACACCAGTACTGAATTTCGGTGGACAAAACGCAGAATTATGGTGCGAAGGTGGCGAAATAGGTTTTATAACTCAAATGATTTTTGAATCGGCAAAATATCCATTACAAGTATTTTGGTTCACAACATTAGTTTCAAAAAAAGAAAATTTACCTAACATTTATAAAACTTTAAGCAAAGTTCAAGCAGTTGAAATAAAAACTATCAATATGTCTCAAGGTCAAAAAACCAGTAGAATTGTTGCATGGACATTTTTAAGCGAATCACAACAAAGAAATTGGAAGTTTTAGATTTATAAATCTTTACATAAATTAAGAATTTTAGTTTCATTCGTTGTAACTTTGCATTAGTGCAAAAAAATTAAATGAACTTTCAAGTAGTATCCGATTATCAGCCGAAAGGCGACCAACCACAAGCCATTAAAAAATTGGTTCAAGGAGTTCTTGACCAAGAAAAATACCAAAATTTATTAGGTGTAACTGGTTCTGGAAAAACTTTTACTGTTGCTAATGTAATAGAAACCGTACAAAGACCAACTTTGGTTTTGGCTCATAACAAGACTTTAGCTGCGCAATTGTATTCGGAATTCAAGCAATTTTTTCCGAACAATGCAGTGGAATATTTCGTTTCTTATTACGATTATTATCAACCAGAAGCGTTTATGCCTGTTTCTGGAGTTTTTATCGAAAAAGATTTATCTATAAATGAGGAATTGGAAAAAATGCGAATGTCAACTGTAGCTTCGCTTCTATCTGGCCGTCGCGATATTATTGTAATCTCTTCTGTATCTTGTCTTTACGGCATAGGAAATCCAACCGAGTTTCAAAAAAATATTATTCCTGTCGAAGTTGGACAAGTCATTTCTAGAACCAAATTATTACATCAATTAGTTCAAAGTTTATATTCGCGAACCGAAATGGATTTTACGCCAGGTAATTTCAGAATCAAAGGCGATACTGTCGATGTTTATCCGAGTTATGCCGATGATGCTTTTAGAATTCATTTTTTTGGAGACGAAATTGAAGAAATTGAGAGTTTTGATGTAAAAACTTCTCAAATTATAGAAAAATTCGAAAAACTGACCATTTATCCGGCAAATATGTTTGTAACATCTCCAGATGTTTTGCAAGATGCTATTTGGCAAATTCAACAAGATTTGGTCAAACAATGCGATTATTTCAAAGAAATTGGTAAGCATTTAGAAGCAAAAAGATTGGAAGAACGTACCAATTTTGATTTAGAAATGATTCGTGAATTGGGTTATTGTTCTGGAATCGAAAATTATTCAAGATATTTAGACGGTCGAAATACAGGTGCAAGACCTTTTTGTTTATTAGATTATTTTCCAAAAGATTATTTAATGGTTGTTGACGAAAGTCATGTTACACTTTCGCAAGTTCACGCAATGTATGGTGGTGATCGTTCTCGTAAGGAAAATTTAGTAGAATATGGTTTTCGATTACCCGCCGCAATGGACAATCGTCCGTTGAAGTTTGATGAGTTCGAATCGATGCAAAACCAAGTCATTTACGTGTCTGCAACTCCAGCCGATTACGAATTACAAAAAACCGAAGGCGTTGTTGTTGAACAAGTTATTCGTCCAACTGGATTATTAGATCCAATTATAGAAATTCGTCCTAGTTTGAATCAAATTGATGATTTAATCGAAGAAATTCAACTTCGAGCAGAAATTGACGAACGTGTTTTGGTAACAACATTGACCAAAAGAATGGCAGAAGAGTTGGCAAAATATTTGACTAAATTAGATATTCGTTGTCGTTATATTCATTCGGAAGTCGATACTTTAGAAAGAATAGAAATCATGCAAGATTTGCGAAAAGGAATTTTTGATGTATTAATTGGTGTGAATTTATTGCGTGAAGGTTTAGATTTACCCGAAGTTTCGCTAGTTGCAATTCTCGATGCCGACAAAGAAGGTTTTTTAAGAAGTGCTCGTTCATTAACCCAAACAATTGGTCGTGCGGCGAGAAACCTCAATGGAAAAGCTATTATGTATGCCGATAAAATCACGGCGAGTATGCAAAAAACAATTGACGAAACCAATTATCGACGTACGAAACAAATCAATTTCAATACCGAAAATAATATGGTGCCAATGGCATTGAACAAAAAAATTGAAAGTGCTTTTACAAAAAACAAATTGGTCGATTATGAATTATATGGTGACGAAACTTCTATTGCTGCTGAACCTGAAACAGAATATTTAAGCAAACCCGAAATCGAAAAACGCATACGTGAAAAACGAAAAGCAATGGAAAAAGCCGCCAAAGATTTAGATTTTATGCAAGCGGCGAAGTTTAGAGATGAAATTAAAGTTTTGCAGAGTAAAATTTAAATTGATGTTTAAAATATAAATTTTCAATTTGAGGTATTCCTATTGTTAATGAAATTCTCTGAATAATCTAGTGGCTTCATTATAAGCACTTTCAAAACTCATTGGGCTTGTATTTGTATTTTCTTTTTTTGTGGTAAAATAAGACAATAACTTTTCGGTTGGCATGTTTCCAGTTAAATCATCTGTTGCCATTGGGCAACCACCAAAACCTTGAATAGCACCATCATATCTGCGACAACCAGCATTATATGATGCTTCTATTTTCTCGAACCATTTATCGGGAGTTGTGTGCAAATGTGCTCCAAACTCAATTTTGGGGTATTTTGGTATAAGGTTTTTAAACAAATAATCTATTATTTCTGGTGTCGATGTTCCAACAGTATCAGAAAGTGAAAGAATTTGAACTCCCATATTAGATAGTTTTTCTGTCCAATTGCCAACAATTTCGACATTCCAAGGATCACCATACGGATTCCCGAAACCCATAGAAAGATAAGCAACAACTTCTTTATTGGTTCTATCTGCAATTTCAAGAATTTCTTGCAATGTTATTAAACTTTCGGCTATGGTTTTATGAGTATTTCGCATCTGGAAATTCTCTGAAATTGAGAAAGGAAAACCCAAATATTGAATTTCTTTGTGCTGAGACAAAATTTCTGCTCCTTGTGTATTTGCAATTATTGCTAGAAGTTTAGTTTTTGTTTTCGATAAATCTAGTCTAGATAAAACCTCAGCAGTGTCTTGCATTTGAGGAATCGCTTTTGGAGAAACAAAACTTCCAAAATCTAATGTGTCAAAACCAACTCTTAATAATGATTGAATATAAGCAACTTTCCTATGTGTAGGAATAAATGGTTTGATTCCCTGCATAGCATCGCGCGGACATTCGATAATTTTGATTGGAGTTTTCAAGTCGCTAATTTATAAAAAATAATTTAATTTAAAGAAATTTAAAATTAATTATTACGCTTTTTGGTAATAATTGATATTATTACGCTTTTTGGTAATATTATTCGAAATAAATAATAATTTATTACTTTTTTTTATTACTTTTGAAACATGATAAGCATAATAACTGGTGATATTGTCAATTCAAGAAAGAAAAAATCTATAATATGGATAGATAATTTCAAGAAACTATTACACACATTTGGTAAAAGTCCATTAGATTGGGAAATTTTTAGAGGAGATGAATTTCAAATAGAAATCAAAAATCCTGAAGATGTTTTTTATGTTGCATTACAAATAAAAGCTTATTTTAGATCAATAAATCTAGATGTTAGAATGAGTATTGGGCTTGGTGATAAAGATTACAAATCTAAAAAAATATCAGAAAGCAACGGAACTGCATTTGCACGTTCGGGAGAAGTTTTTGAAACTTTAAAAAAACAAAAAATCAATTTAGCTGTCAATTCAGGCATAATAGATTTTGATTTAGAAATAAACTTAGTATTGCGATTGTGTTTAACATTTATGGATAATTGGCTCGTTCAATCTGCAGAATTTGTTCAGGTTGCAATTATAAATCAAAAGTTATCGCAAGAAGAAATTGGAACAATACTTGGCATTAATCAGGCCGCTGTGAGTCGTCGTCGAAAACGTGCCAACTTTGATTTATTGCTAGAAACTGATAAGCTTTTTAGATTAAAAGTTAGAAATCTAAACGTATGATTATTTTTATAAAATTACTTTTGGCTCATTTGCTTGGTGACTTTTTGTTGCAACCAACTTCTTGGGTTTTAGACAAAGAAACAAAAAAACACAAAAGTATTTTTTTATACTTACACACTTTTATACACGGAATATTAGCCTGGACAGTTGTTGGGTCAATTGATTTTGTTTGGTATGCATTAGTTTTGGCATTATTTCATGGATTTATAGATTATTTAAAAATTTATTTTCAAAAAACCGAAACTAAACGCACATGGTTTATAATTGACCAAACGTTACATTTAATAGTAATTAGCTGTATTTTTAGCTTTTATGAAAAACAATCGATTGATTTTAGTTTTTTTAGTGGCACATTTTGGATAATTGTAACAGGACTTTTATTTTTAACAAAACCAACTTCTGTTTTTCTAAAAAACATGATTTCGAATTGGACACCTGAAAATATTTCCGAAAACGATAAATCGCTTCAAAATGCAGGTAATTACATTGGAATGCTAGAAAGATTATTGATTTTTTGCTTTATCATAACCAATCATTTCGAAGCTATTGGTTTTTTACTTGCAGCAAAATCTATTTTTAGATTTGGTGATTTAAAAGAAGCAACTGACAGAAAATTAACAGAATATGTGCTTATTGGAACACTTTTAAGTTTTGGAATTGCAATATTAATTGGTTTATTGGCGCAATATTGGATTTTGCATTTTTCCTAAAATCTTTTTATTAATTGCTTTTACTAATGCTGGACCTTCATAGATAAAACCTGTGTAAAGTTGCACCAAACTTGCTCCTGCTTCGAGTTTTTCTAAAGCATCTTCTTTTGTATGAATGCCTCCTACTCCAATAATCGGAAAAGATTTATTACTTTTTTCTGATAAAAATCTAATTACTTCTGTAGAACGATTGGTTAATGGTTTGCCAGATAATCCACCAATTTCTGATTTGTTATCGGAAAGCAAATTTTCTCTTAATATTGTTGTATTTGTTGCAATTATTCCAGAAATTTTGGTTTGGTTTACAATATCTATAATATCAAGAAGTTGTTCATCGGTTAAATCTGGAGCTATTTTTAACAAGATTGGTTTGTTTTTTATAATTTGTTTTTTATTGTTTTGAAGTGCTAATAAAAGTTTGGTTAGTGGTTCTTTCTCTTGTAATTCTCTAAGATTTGGTGTGTTAGGAGAACTTACATTTACGGCAAAATAATCTACATAATCATATAATTCATCAAAACAAATTTGGTAATCTTCTATAGCATTTTCGTTTGGAGTAAGTTTGTTTTTACCAATATTTCCACCTATTAATACATCTTTATTTTTCTTTAATCTTTGAACTGCATCTAAAACACCACCATTATTGAAACCCATTCTATTAATAATTGCATTGTCTTTTGGTAAACGAAATAAACGTTTTTTTGGATTGCCTTCTTGTGGTTTTGGTGTTAATGTACCTATCTCTATAAACCCGAAACCGAAATTAGAAAGTTCTCTATACAACTTAGCATCTTTATCAAAACCAGCTGCTAATCCAACTGGATTTTTAAATTTCAAACCAAAAACTTCGACTTCTAATCTTTTATCGTTAACTTGATATAGGTTTTTAAATATCGATGAAAATCCAGGGATTTTTGATAAATTTCTAATTAATGAAAATGTGAAATAATGAACTTTTTCTGGATCAAACCAAAAAAGTATTGGACGGATAATTAATTTGTACATATTGCAAATTTATAAAAAAAGCGTTTGGTATTTAGTTTTCGGTCTAATGTTTTATTTATTTATTTTAGCCAAGATTGTCCCGAAGTTTCGGGAGGAAAATCCTTTTTAAAAAATTGTTTTTTCAATTTTTTAAAAAAAATTGGAATGTCAGCTGGAAATAGCTCCTGAAAAATAAATCAATTTGTATATTTGTACAAATTAAAATCAAAAAAAAAATGCAACATATTATTGACAGATTTATAAGTTATGTAATTATTGATACTGAATCTGATGCAAGTTCAGAAACGACACCCAGCACTCCGAAACAATTTGACTTGGCAAATCTGCTTGTTAAAGAGCTTAACGCCATAGGTTTAACCGATGTTACAATCGACAAACACGGATATGTTATGGGAACTTTAGAAAGTAATGTTGACCATGATGTGCCTACAATTGGATTTGTTTCGCATTTTGACACAACACCAGATTTTACTGGAAAAGATGTAAAACCACAAATTATTTCGAATTATGATGGTGGCGATATTATATTAAATACAGAACATAACATTGTACTTTCTCCAAATTATTTCAAAGATTTATTGCTGTATAAAGGTCAAACTTTGATTACAACTAATGGTTTGACTTTACTTGGCGCAGATGACAAAGCTGGTTTGACCGAAATTGTAACTGCTATGGAGTATTTGGTTAAAAATCCAGATATCAAACACGGAAAAATTAGAGTTGGTTTTACTCCGGACGAAGAAATTGGTCGTGGTGCCGATTTATTTGACGTTGAAAAATTTGGTGCAAAATGGGCTTACACAATGGATGGAAGTCAGATTGGCGAGTTAGAATATGAGAATTTTAATGCAGCTGGTGCAAAAATAACTTTCAAAGGAAAAAGTGTTCATCCAGGTTATGCAAAAGGCAAAATGATTAATTCGATGTTGATAGCAACTGATTTTATAAACGAATTACCAAAAGGAGAAACACCACAAGAAACTATAAATTATGAAGGTTTTTTTCATGTAACTGGACTAACTGGAAGCATTGAAGAAACAGTTTTAGAATTGATTATTCGTGATCATGATATGACTAAATTTGAATCTAGAAAACAATTAATTCTTGATATTACTCAGAAATTCAATGATAAATTTGCTAAACAATTCGGCGAAGATATTGTAGTTACGGTATTGAAAGACCAATATTATAATATGAAAGAAAAAGTTGAACCTGTACTATTTATTGTAGATTTGGCTGAGAAAGCAATGAAATCTTTAGGAATTGAGCCATTAATAAAACCAATTCGTGGCGGAACTGACGGTTGCAGATTGTCTTATATGGGTTTGCCGTGCCCAAATATTTTTGCAGGTGGACATAATTTTCATGGAAAATATGAATATGTTCCAGTAGAAAGTATGCAAAAAGCAATTGAAGTAATTGTCAAAATTGCTGAACTAACAGCTACAACCGATTTTACAACTAAATAAAATGGCTATAGTCTAAATAATATATTTATGTAAAACACACAGAGTCATAGATTAATCTGTTGAAAAAGAATACAATAGAATTTCATTTTTTACATAGCTATGAATTCTATATAAAGCAAAGCTCTTTTTTCAGTATTATTTTCTATGTTATTATGCGTTTCAATAAAATATAGGGTTTGATATACCAACATTATTCAAGAACAGAACTAAAAAAAATTTACCTTTTAAAAATTATCCTCTCTTTTTTATTTGTATTTTGTATATATTAACTACATTTGCTCGCAATTTAAACACAAGCCGAAAATCTTCGGTGTAAACAAAAAATTGCAATGACAGCACACAACTCTAAAATTATCGGCGAAGGTTTAACTTACGATGACGTATTGTTAATTCCAAATTATTCTAATGTTTTGCCTCGCGAAGTCAATATTCAATCTAAATTTTCTAGAAATATAACTTTAAATGTTCCAATAGTCTCTGCAGCAATGGATACGGTTACAGAATCTTCTATGGCAATCGCTATGGCTCAAGAAGGTGGAATTGGTGTTTTGCATAAAAACATGACAATCGAGCAACAAGCTGCAAAAGTCAGAAAAGTAAAAAGAGCTGAATCTGGAATGATTATTGACCCAGTAACTTTACCTTTATCAGCAACCGTTGCAGACGCAAAAGCAGTTATGAAAGAATTCGGAATTGGAGGAATTCCTATAGTTGACGAAAATAAAAAATTGAAAGGAATTGTTACAAATCGAGATTTGCGTTTCGAAAAAAATAATATTCGTCCTATTATTGAAGTAATGACAAGCCAAAATTTGGTAACAGTTGCAGAAGGAACTTCACTTGAAGAAGCCGAAGTAATATTACAAGGTCATAAAATAGAAAAATTACCAGTTGTAAACTCAGATTACAAATTGGTTGGATTAATTACTTTCAGAGACATAACTAAGCTTACTCAAAAACCAATTGCCAATAAAGATTCATTTGGTCGATTGCGAGTTGCAGCAGCAATTGGAGTAACTGCAGATGCTTTGCAAAGAACAGAAGCTTTAGTAAATGCTGGTGTTGATGCAGTTATTATTGATACAGCTCACGGACATACTCAAGGTGTAGTCGATGTTTTGAAAATAATAAAAACTAAATTCCCAAACCTTGACGTAATTGTTGGTAATATTGCAACACCTGAAGCAGCTTTATTTCTAGTAGAAAATGGCGCAGATGGTGTTAAAGTTGGCATTGGTCCAGGTTCTATATGCACAACAAGGATAGTTGCTGGAGTAGGTTTCCCTCAATTTTCGGCAGTTTTAGAAGTTGCCGCTGCTTTAGTTGGAACTGGAGTTCCAGTAATTGCTGATGGAGGAATTCGTTATACTGGCGATATCCCAAAAGCTATTGCTGCTGGTGCAGATTGTGTTATGCTTGGCTCTTTATTAGCGGGTACAAAAGAATCTCCAGGAGAAACTATAATATTTGAAGGAAGAAAATTTAAATCTTATCGTGGAATGGGTTCAGTTGAAGCAATGCAAGAAGGTTCGAAAGACAGATATTTTCAGGATGTTGAAGATGATGTTAAAAAATTAGTTCCAGAAGGAATCGTTGGTCGAGTTCCATACAAAGGAGAATTAAACGAAAGCATGCAACAATTCATTGGCGGACTTCGAGCAGGAATGGGTTATTGTGGTTCAAAAGATATTCAAACACTACAAGAAACAGGAAAATTTATAAGAATTACAGCTAGCGGAATAAATGAAAGTCATCCTCATAACGTGACAATTACTAAAGAAGCTCCGAATTATTCTAGATAGTATTTTAAAAAACTAACTTTTAAAACCAATTCCAGCATCATGCAAATCAGTTTTGCAATTTTCTAAAGTTTCTGAACAAACTTTCGAGAAATTTTCGTTCATTGCCCAAGGTCGAATCGAAAGTTTTACCGCAGTTTCTAGTAAAGCAATAACTTCAACACTTGGAGCTGGTTCCATTAAAATTTTGGGATTCGTTTTTAGAACATTCATTATTAATTGTTTGACTTTTTTCAAATCGGCGTCATAAGAAATTGAAATTTGTAAATCGCCTCGGCGCATTCCTTCTAAAGAATGATTGATAATATTTCCGTTAGACAATGCACCGTTTGGAATAAAAATCGTCTGGTTATTAGCAGTAATTAATTTTGTGACAAATATTTGAATTTCAGATACTGTACCAGCAACATTTTGTGCTTCAATAGAATCGCCAACTTCGAAAGGTTTGAAAAGTATAATTAGTATGCCACCAGCAAAATTTGATAATGAACCTTGTAAAGATAACCCAATTGCCAAACCTGCAGCACCAATAATTGCTACGAAAGAGGCAGTTTCGATTCCTAATTTAGAGATAAAAGTCACAAATAACAAAACCCGCAACAACCAAATTAGAATATTTATTAAAAATTTAGATAAAGTTGGTTCAAAATCTCGTTTTTGAACTTTTCGATCAACAAGTTTTTTAAATATTTTAATAGCATAATGACCAGCAATCAATATAAAAAAAGCCACAATTAGTTTAGGCGAATAATCAACTAGAAGATTCACATTTTCAGCAAAATAATTATTAATATCTTCAAAAGTAATCATTATTTCATTTTTCTCATTTCACGAGCTAAAAGGGTGTTTTTTAACAACATAGCAATTGTCATTGGGCCAACTCCACCAGGAACTGGAGTAATATGTGAAGCTTTTTTGGAAACATTTTCGAAATCGACATCGCCAACAATTGCATAACCTTTTTCTGAATCATTGTTAACTCTTGTAATTCCTACATCGATAACAACGGCACCATCTTTTATCATTTCGGCTTTTAGATAATTTGGAACGCCAAGTGCTGTAATAATTATATCAGCTTGGGTTGTAATTTGAGAAATGTTTTTGGTATAACTATGTGTCAACGTTACAGTTGAGTTGCCTGGAAAACCTTTTCGACCCATTAAAATGCTCATTGGTCGACCAACAATGTGGCTTCTGCCAATAACAACTGTGTGTTTTCCTTTGGTTTCTACACCATAACGTTCTAATAATTCAAGAATTCCAAATGGCGTTGCAGGAATAAAAGTCGTCATATCCAAAGCCATTTTTCCGAAATTTTCTGGGTGAAAACCATCAACATCTTTACTTGGATCGATTGCCATTAAGATTTTTTGAGTATCAATTTGCTCAGGCAAAGGCAATTGAACAATAAAACCATCAATGTTATCGTCTTCGTTTAGTTTTTTTATTTTACGCAACAATTCAGTTTCTGAAGTTGTACTTGGCATTTTTACTAAAGTCGATTCAAAACCTACACGTTCGCAAGCCCTAACTTTGTTGGCAACATAGGTCATACTCGCTCCATCATTTCCGACAATAATAGCTGCTAAATGTGGCACTTTTTCGTTGTTGACTTTCATAAAATCGACTTCGGCTGTGATTTCCAGTTTAATGTCGTTGGCTGTTTTTTTTCC
Source organism: Bacteroidota bacterium (assembly GCA_043728355.1). Lineage (GTDB taxonomy): Bacteria > Bacteroidota > Bacteroidia > Flavobacteriales > Flavobacteriaceae > Flavobacterium. The sequence continues at coordinate 3,059 of JAYTMQ010000043.1, read as the reverse complement.
GTCTAGTAGAATCATTGTAATTTTTGTTTAAAGTTTAAAAATGATTCAAGTTTCAGATTTCAGGTTTCAAAATTTATTTAACTTGAAACAGAAAATCTATCTAAAATCTTCATTTCGTTTTTGAATCATATCATAAACAGAAATTCCATTTGCATTTGCATAATCAGATAATTTTGAATCAGATGTAATAATAAATTTGCATTCTTTTGCTAATTCTAATATGGTTGAATCTGTTAATCCTAATCTTTCAAAATATTGATTTTCTAGACAAAATCTAGTTTCCAAATATTTTTCAGCAGATTTAGATACAATTTCTCGAATTTTTAAAATGTAAACTCTTTTATGGTTTCCTTGAAAATTATTTAATAAATTATCAACTTCTGTCCAGATATTTGGTAAAACAAGTAAGTTTTTAAAGTCTCCAATCACGTTTAGTAAACGATAAAAATCTTCTTTAGAATAAATTGAGGCTCTTTTGTGTTTTCCTAGTAGATTTTCGTCGATTAAACCTAAAATCAAAACTATAAGTGCGTTTGTGTCAATTAAAATCATTGTCTATCATAAATATAAAAACCTAAAACTTCTTTGTCTTCTTTTATTTTAAGTTTTTTAAATATTCTTTCAAATGGATATTGAAATGATAGCGAAGATAAGTTTTCACTATTTATGTTTTCTAAATACGAAACCACAATATTCCAAATTTTTTCTTTATTGTCAAATTCGGCTTCTTCTAATCTAAAATCTGGATTTTTGTTTTCAATAATTTCTTCAAGTTCAGTTTTGGAAATTTGATATAATTCTTTTAAATTCATGATTCGTTTAATTTAATATTGATTGCTAAATTACAAAAAAACGGTAAACTGACAACTGCGAATGAAAACTATAAAATGTGTCAAAACTGAACAATGTGCCTGAAAACATAACATTGCGGCAGGAATCTATCTCATTCCTGGCATTGCACCTTTCATATTACCCATTGCTTTCATCATATTTTTGCCGCCTGGACCTTGCATCATTTTCATCATTTTGCTCATTTGGTCAAATTGTTTCATTAATTGATTGACTTCTTCGACTTTTCTACCTGAACCCTTTGCAATTCTGGCTTTTCTTTTCACGTCGATAAGAGTTGGCTTACTTCTTTCTTTTGGTGTCATCGAATAAATTATTGCTTCGATATGTTTGAAAGCATCGTCCTGAATTTCGACATCTTTCATCGCTTTTGATGCTCCAGGAATCATTCCAACCAAATCTTTCATATTTCCCATTTTCTTAACTTGCTGAATTTGAGATAAGAAATCGTCGAAACCGAATTCGTTTTTAGCAATTTTCTTTTGTAATTTTCTGGCTTCGGCTTCATCAAATTGTTCTTGCGCACGTTCAACAAGCGACACAACATCGCCCATTCCAAGAATACGTTCTGCCATACGATCTGGATAAAAAATGTCGATTGCGTCCATTTTTTCGCCAGTTCCAACAAATTTAATTGGTTTATTTACAACCGATTTAATAGAAATTGCAGCTCCACCACGAGTATCACCATCTAACTTGGTTAAAATTACTCCATCAAAATTTAAAATATCATTAAATGCTTTTGCAGTGTTTACCGCATCTTGACCAGTCATTGCATCGACAACAAACAAAGTTTCTTGTGGTTGAATGGCTTTGTGAACTCTCGAAATTTCGTCCATCATTTCGGTATCGACGGCCAAACGACCAGCGGTATCGACAATAACAACGTTAAAACCTTTTTCTTTGGCGTATTTTACAGCATTTGTAGCAATTTCAACCGGATTGTTGTTGCCCAATTCTGAGTAAACTTCAACGCCAATAGAATCTCCAACAATATGCAATTGGTTAATTGCCGCAGGACGATAAACGTCGCAAGCGACTAATAATGGTTTTTTATTCTTTTTGGTTTTCAAGAAATTAGCCAATTTCCCAGAAAAAGTTGTTTTTCCAGAACCCTGCAAACCTGACATTAAAATTACAGTCGGATTTCCTGAAAGATTAATTCCTGCAACATCGCCACCCATTAATTCAGTCAACTCGTCTTTAACGAGCTTAACCAACAATTGTCCTGGCTGTAAAGTTGTCAAAACGTCTTGTCCGATTGCTTTTTCTTTGACTTTGGTTGTAAAATCTTTGGCGATTTTAAAGTTAACATCGGCGTCTAACAAGGCACGACGGACTTCTTTTAGGGTTTCGGCAACGTTTATTTCGGAAATTTTTCCGTGACCTTTTAGTGTGTGAAGTGCTTTATCTAACTTTTCGCTTAAACTACTGAACATATTTTTTTATTTAGAGTTGCAAATATAACGAATTGTGATAATTTGTTAATTAGAAATTTAGAAAAATTTATTCAAAAAAAAGTCTGAAAATTACTTTTCAGACAAATGTTTATTACAACAAGATTTATTTTTAATTTATTTCATTTAAAGACCAATCAAATTTATAATAACCTATCTTCATTTTAGTGTTTAATTTTTTTTCTAAAAAAATATTGACAAAATCTATTTCATTAAAATATAGAGTTACAAAATCTTTTTTATAATTTTTGAATAATATAGGAAATTCAACAATATTTGTTTCTTTATTAATTTTTAAAAAATCAGGTCTGTTTATTGCAGATTTTACTTGCAAAGACATTTGGTATAAGGCACTTTCTGGCAAATAGGCACCATTATATAAAATAGGATCACCGTTAGAAGCTTTTGACAATACAAAATGAATACCTGCATCCTGAGTTATAACATTAAGATTATTTTCAATATCATTTAGCGAAATATCGCTACCATTTATTAAAAAATTTTTATCGAAAAAACCCTCAACTAAATTTACAGATTTTATTGGATAATTATCGACAACATTTTTAATTATCAATAAATTATAAACGTTTATCCAATACGCGATTGAAGCTTCTCTACTAGGATTTGGTTCAAGTTTAAGGTTTGAGATATTATTTAATATGACTGTCCGTAACTTGTACCAATGCTAAAAAAAGCATATATTTGTGATGTCAACCTATTAAATACAAGCTATGAACCTGCCAAAATTTTTCG
>JAYTMQ010000042.1:0-10406 GCA_043728355.1 Bacteroidota bacterium | reverse complement strand
CCATACTACCTTCCCCTTAGGGTGGCTCTTCCCGGGCCCCCTAGGGGCCTCTCCGTGCGTGTTCATTATCGACCTAGGTAAGACCCCTAAAGGGACAATTGATTTTTTTGGCTAATTCTTTTATTATCTGTTGGTTTTCAATAATTTTTTCATTCGGTAAAACTTTCAATAACGAATTGCCCAAAGTTTTTTTCCCAATGTAAGTACAAGTTCTATTCAAACTTTGAAACAAAGAGTTTTCGCCAAAAATATCTAAATCATAACCATAAGAATGATTAAAATCCTGAAATTCTACACCTTTTTCGAATGAATTATTTTCTCGATTCAAGAAATCAATTTCGTTTTTATTGATAGCAATTAAGGCTTTTTTTATCTCTTTTTGAAAACTTATTTTGTTATGAAATTGTATTAGTACAATAAAAATTAAAAAAGCAATTAACGACAAATATATAAAAACTGCATGCTCTAGTTTAAAGAAAAAGTAGCCAAAAATTAGAAATAACAAAACACAAATCAATCGCAAAACGCTTATTAAATTGTACTTTTTGGTAATTAATTTTAAATCGAATTCGTGTTGAGATTGTAGCTTATAATAAATTTCCATATCATTTTTTGAGATTGTAAATGTACAATTCGTAGACAAATAAACCAATTGTACCAACCTTAAAACGCCAACCTTTTTATTATATTTGCAAAATGATTTACAACGACAATATTGTAGCATTGGCAACCCCATCGGGTGCAGGAGCAATTGCAATTATAAGAATTTCTGGACAAAATGCCATAGAAATTGGCGCAATGGTTTTTAAATCAATAAAAGAAAAAGATTTACTACGACAAAAATCGCATACGCTGCATTTAGGTCATATTATTGATGAAAATAAAACACTTGATGAGGTTTTAGTCTCGATTTTTAAAGGCCCAAATTCTTATACTGGCGAAAATACAATCGAGATTTCTTGTCACGGTTCTACTTATATCCAACAACAAATAATTCAATTATTGATAAGAAAAGGTTGCCGAATGGCAAATGCTGGCGAGTTTACTTTGCGTTCTTTCCTTAACGGAAAAATGGATTTATCTCAAGCCGAGGCAGTTGCCGATTTAATTTCTAGCGATAACGAAGCTTCACACCAAATCGCAATGCAGCAAATGCGAGGCGGTTTCAGCAATGAGTTAAAAAATTTAAGACAAGAATTATTAAATTTTGCTTCATTAATAGAACTCGAATTGGACTTTGCCGAAGAAGATGTTGCTTTTGCAGATAGAACTCAATTCAGAGAATTATTGGTGAGAATTGAATTTGTTTTAAAACGATTAATCGATTCATTTGCAGTTGGAAACGTCATAAAAAACGGAATTCCAGTAGCAATTGTTGGCGAGCCAAACGTAGGAAAATCAACTCTTCTGAACGCTTTATTGAATGAAGAACGCGCCATAGTTTCAGAAATTGCAGGAACGACACGTGATACAATCGAAGACGAATTGGTAATTGGTGGCATTGGTTTTAGGTTCATAGACACAGCAGGAATTCGGGATACGAACGATGTTATTGAAAGTATCGGAATTCGTAAAACTTTTGAGAAAATAGAGCAAGCACAGGTTGTTCTTTTTTTGTTTGATGGTTTAAAGTTTAAAGTTTCAAGTTCTGAGTTTTTTATAGAAATAGAGAAAGTTAAAAATAAATTCCCGATAAAACCGCTAGTAATTGTTATTAATAAATTGGACTTACTTTCAGAATCAGAAGTTTTAAATATCACTAAACAACTTGAAACTTTAAACCTGAAACTTCTAAAAATTTCTGCCAAAAATAATCTCGGAATTGACGAACTCAAAAATCAATTGTTGTCTTTTGTAAACACAGGAGCTTTACGAAATAATGAAACAATTGTTACTAACACAAGACATTATGATTCTTTACTTAAAGCATTAGACGAAATTCAAAAAGTGAAATTTGGACTAGAAAGCAATTTGTCGAGTGATTTAATGGCAATTGATATTAAAGAAGCTCTGTATCATTTTGGAATGATTACTGGCGAAGTTACTAACGATGAGTTACTTGGGAATATTTTTGCGAATTTCTGTATCGGTAAATAATTTTTTACAAACCCTTAAATTTAGAATATTCCTCAATTAAAAATGAATTAGATTGGTGTTTTGAAAATAAATTAAGATAATATAACCTACAAAAACTTTCCTTCAACATAAAACCGAAAGCCATCTTCAAGTTTAAAATTTGAAAATTCGTGATGAATATTTAATTTTTTATTCGAATCCAAATAGTAGGCTTTGAATTCGACAGTAGTTTCCGAAAATGAAATAATTTCTAGTTTTTGCCAATAATTAGAAGTTGCCCAATCAAGAATTTCAATTTTAGAATAATATTTTCTTTTTGAAATATATGTAGTTGCCAATAAATAATCTGCATTATGAATTGCATAAGCCGAATATCGAGAACGCATTAATTGCATAGAAGTTTCAGGATTTTTATTTCCTAAAATATATGGTTCGCAACAATTTTCAAAGGTTCTATTAGAACAACAATAGCAATTTTTCAAGAAAATATAATTTTAGTTATTAATTTTCTGATGTAACTGATTTAATAAAACTTGGTATTTAGAAATCTCAACTAAATCGGCATCATCATCAGAAAAATCAAATAATTCGTCTAGCAATTCGCTTACTTCTACAAGTTTAAAATTGGCTTCTGAATAATTTTTTAAAACTATCAAGTCAATAATTTCTTGGGTTTGTTGTTTTAAATCTGCAAATTTATTTTCCATTATCTTCATTAAATTTTTTGGAAATCGCTTTCAACTTTTCTTTTCTTTCAACGACTTTTGCTTTAGCTTTGTCTTGCGATTTGTGCAATTTATCGTTGTGTTTCTTGATATTGGCTTCGGTGTTTCTGCTCATTTTAATATATTTTAATTATTTTATAAAAATTAATGAACGTCTATTCCATCAAAATAAATTTCGGTAATTACTGTATCGCTAAATTTTTCGCCTTTGTAAATTTCTACGATTTCAAATTTAAAAATTAAATCGGTTTTATTTTTATTACGACCAAAAGTACCAATTTCAAATTCTTGATCCGATTTACTATCTTCTAAATTTAGTAATCCATATTCTTTATTATTGACAAATAGCTTTAATTTCTTGACCCGATTATTGTTTTTCCAAGCATCATCTGACTTCATGTAACCATTCGAAATGATTATTTTGGTCACTCTTGCGCTATTATTTTTAAAATAATATTCTAAATATTCGCCAATTCCATCATCTGGTTTTCCTTCGACCCATGCGGTTTTATAGTTCAAATCATTAGCGTTTTCAGCGTTATATGATGTTTTATTTTCAGTTTTCAAATTTGACGATGCTTTTATTTTATAATTTCCGCCACCGCAATACCAACTGCAACCACCTTCAAGAATATCCCAAATACTTGTCACCATTTCACCATGTTTTTCAAGTAAAAAATCTCGTTCTTTGGCTTCGGCTATTGTAAGATTTGATTTTTCTAGTAATTCATTTTGTCTAATAATTTCTAATTCGGCTTTAAGATTTAATACAACTTTAGAAATTTTAGTTGGAAAAAATTGTTTTTTTGGCGATTGCGCAAAAATCGAATGAATTAAAAGATTAAAAAAAAACAGCAGCAAAATTCTCATTTTAAAAAAGATTACGTTTTATTTCGTCAAGCGTTTTATTTGTAAAAATCAATTCATTGACAATTTGAATTCTCAATAAATCAATATCAGTTTTGTAATATTTTGCCCAACTCGACAAAGTTACAATATTTCTGGCTTGTTTGATTCGTTTTCGGGTTTCTAATGTTGTTCTAAGAATCGCTTTCCCATCAAATTCGGGATTATTTTTGTGATTGTAATTAATGGTTTTTTTATCTGAATCATATTCTAAATAATAAATCGCATCCTCATCATTATCTGGAAAAAAACTTTCATATTTGGAAAAACCCAATTTGAATTTAGAATCAGTTTCAATTTCTAAAGGAATTAATCGCCATTTTGAATTTGCTAATCTTCCCCAATGATTTGAAAAACGATACATTCCAAATTCTGTGTAATAATATTGGCTTCCTGCTTCGCTTTCGTAACTATGCTTTAAATTTTTTATATTATAAAGAGTTACTTCTTGAAAAACACAAAAAGTTTTCTTAAATGAATTTGGATTTGGCTTAAACAAATTGATTTTATATTTTTATATTGAAATTGCCATTGCAATTTATATTGTTATTGTTATTGAATTTGTTAAAGATTACTTATATAACTTCCAAATGGATCTTTAAATTGATAGCCATTTTCGAAACGATCTTTGCTTAATTTATCATATTCTACCAAACCCCAAAGTATAAATTCTTTCAAGAAATATTTGTCTTCTGGCAAAGTTTCTGGTTGGTATTTTTTGATTAAAATTTCTAACGGTGCAACATCATCCAAAATCGATTTGTAATCTTCGTCTGAACAATCATCTAAAAGTTCAAATCCTGATGTAAAAAACCATTCGGTTATATCAGAAAAAGCAGTTTTTTCGTTAAGTTTTTCTAATTTTTCGATTTTTGGGAAATAGGCTGGAAAAAATGTATGAATCGCATCGCCTATTAAATGTTGCGCAACAACTGCTGCTCCTTCTTGTTCGCCTTCGTAAACCAATTCGACTTTTCCGGTTATTGATGGAATAATTCCCATAAAATCAGATAATCTCAAAGTCGTCTTATCTGAACCTGATTTTAAAGCACGTCGTTCGGCTGTGCTTAATAAATTTTCGTAAGCAGTAATACTCAAACGTGCCGAAACACCTGACTTGTTGTCAATAAATTCACTGTCTCTAGCCTCAAAACTTATTTGTTCCAACAAATCTTTTGCTAAACTTGGCACATATACTAAATCTGATTGTTGTTTATCTAACTTGGCTTCTTGATGCGTAATTGTTCTTGCAACTTCAATAGAATCTGGGTAATGTGTTAATATTTGTGAACCAATTCTATCTTTCAATGGCGTAACAATGCTTCCACGATTGGTGTAATCTTCGGGATTGGCAGTAAAAATAAATTGCATATCGAGTGGCATTCTCAATTTAAAACCACGAATTTGAATGTCGCCTTCTTGCAAAATATTGAATAGCGAAACTTGAATTCGAGCCTGCAAATCGGGTAATTCGTTAATTACAAATATGCAACGATTAGCGCGTGGAATCATTCCGAAATGAATAACACGATCATCGGCATAAGATAATTTTAAATTTGCTGCTTTTATTGGGTCAACATCTCCAATTAAATCGGCAACAGTAACATCTGGAGTTGCGAGTTTTTCTGAAAATCGTTCGTTTCGATGTATCCAAGAAATTGGTGTTTCATCGCCTTTTTCTGCTATTAAATCTTTAGCAAATCTTGAAATTGGATTTAATGGATCGTCGTTAATTTCTGAACCTGAAACAATTGGCATATATTCATCTAATAATTCAATCATTTTTCGAGCCAAACGAGTTTTTGCTTGGCCTCGCAAACCAAGTAAATTGATATTGTGTCGAGATAAAATGGCACGTTCTAATTCTGGAATTACTGTATTCTCAAAACCGTGAACACCTTCGAAAACTGGTTTTCCTGATTTTATTTTTGCACGAAGATTGTTTCTTAATTCGTCTTTAATGCTTATTGATTTGTAACCTGATGCTTTTAATTCGGCTAGTGTATTGATGTTTTCTATTTTCATTTTTTTGAACGCAGATGACGCTAATTTAGCGGATTTATGCGGATTTTTTAAATTTATTAAAAATTGTTATTGAAATTGAAATTAATTATTGATAATGAAACTTACTTAATTTTCTTCTTCCTATTGACTTCGTAATCTTCGAAAATCATTTCGCCGAGACCTTTTAATCCTGTGTAAAATGCTTTTCCTTGATTGGCTTCTGTGAAATGATTCACGAATTGCTGCAAATAAGGATCATTGGCAATCATAAAAGTTGTAATCGGAATGTGTAATTTTCGGGCTTGTTGCGCTTGGTTGTAGCATTTATCAACAATATATTCATCAAGACCATTGCTGTTCATATAATAGGTTCCATCTTTTTCGCGAACGCAACTTGGTTTTCCGTCGGTAATCATAAAAATTTGCTTATTGGTATTTCGTTTTCTACGCAACAAATCCATTGCCAATTGCAAGCCAGCAACTGTGTTTGTATGATACGGTCCAACTTTCAAGTAAGGCAAATCTCGAATGGCAATCGTCCAAGCATCGTTACCAAAAACCAAAATATCGAGCGTATCTTTTGGGTATCTGGTTGTAATTAATTCCGCCAAAGCCATAGCGACTTTTTTAGCCGGAGTAATTCGGTCTTCGCCATAAAGAATCATGCTGTGGCTAATGTCGATCATTAAAACGGTTGACATTTGGGCTTTGAATTGAGAATCTTCGACGATTAAATCGTTTTCGGTGATCATAAAATCTTCGACACCGTTATTGATTTGTGCATTGCGCAAACTTTCTGTCAAAGAAATTCGCTCTAAACCATCGCCAAACTGAAAATCTCTATATTCGCCAGTGTGTTCATCTCCGTTTCCAGCATGTTTAGTTTTGTGATTTCCATTGCCTGATTTTTTTAGATTTCCGAATATTTGGTCTAAGGCGCTTTGGCGAATGGCTCGTTCGGTTTTGGCTGTAATGCCAATTCCGCCTGATGTTCCGTCGTCTTTTAATTCTTCGCGAATGTAACCTTTTGCTTTTAAATCTTCAATAAAATCATCAATTGTGTATTCGGGCGTTGTGAGTTTGTATTCTACATCAAGTTCTCGCAACCAATCGATTGCTTCATCAAAATCGCCTGATGTGTGTGTGATGAGTTCTTTAAAAATTCCGAATAATTTATCGAATGGCGATTGCTCTTCGGCAGTATATTGTTTGAAATAAAAACCTTTTCTGTTGTCATTTTTCATATTTTATAAAATTAGTAAATATTGAAATGAATTGGAACGAAACACATATTAATATTTAGTTAAAAGTAAATTTGATACAGATTTTGATTTTTTTATTAGACACAGATTTTACAGATTTTCACAGATTAAATTTTAAATTATTACATTTGTAAAATAATTATAGATATACTTAAAATGGAAACTTTAGAGAAAAAAGGTTTATTCACAGGATTGATTGATAAAGACGAAAAAGGAAATTTTTTTTGTGGTGAATATTTATTGGATTATAAAATGGTAGATTCAAGTTTTAAAATTGGTGATAAAATAACAATTAAAACTGCAATTGTTAATCCTAGTGATTTGTCTTTTAAAGATTATCCAAAAAAATCTAAGAATTTTGCAATTTTTAATTTGAAACCGCAACAATAACTTTTTTTTATTAGATTTTTTTATAATGTTAAATCAAAATTTACTTTATGATTTTACGTGAAGCAAAAATAAACGATATTGCTCAAATTCAAATTGTTAGAAATTTAGTAACCGAAAATACTTTGTCAAATCCAAGTTTAGTTACTGATGAAGATTGTGAACATTTCTTATTCACAAAAGGTAAAGGTTGGGTTTATGAAATTGACAGTAAAATTGTAGGTTTTTCAATTGTTGACTTGATTGACAACAACATTTGGGCACTTTTTATTAATCCAAAATTTGAAAAAAGAGGAATCGGAAAACAACTTCACATAGTTATGCTAGATTGGTATTTTGAACAAACTAAAACAAATGTTTGGTTAGGAACATCTCCAAAAACAAGAGCTGAACATTTTTACCGAAAAGCTGGCTGGAAAGAAATTGGCAAACACGGTAAAAATGAAATTAAGTTTGAAATGACTTTTGAAAATTGGAACAGAAATAATTAGACAATCTTATTTAAAACATTGTCTATGAACCATTTTGAAATTAAATTTTTAAATTAGATTTTTTATTATTACTTTTGCAAAAAATTTGAGAAAATAATATTTTCAATATTTCAAAATTGATATGAAAAAAATTACTGAATACAGAAAGTTACTTGAAGTTGATAAAATGGTAACGCTTAAAGATTTGAAAACCATTTACAGAAATGCAATGAAGGATTGTCATCCTGATAAATTTGCAGGAAATGAAGAAGGTTTGAAAATTGCCGAAGTAGAAAGTCAAAAAGTTATTGAAGCTTATCATTTTTTAGTAAGCATTAATCCTGAGACAGTTAAAGCTAATTTACCTGAATATAACGAAACTATTTCGACATCGACAATCACTGATTATAAATATGTTGATAGTCGTTTGGTAATTAATTTTGCAAACGGTAGTGTTTATGAATATATTTCGGTTCCAAAAGCGACTTATGTAAAAATGGTCAATGCTGAATCGCCAACTCGATTTGCAAAACGTCATATTATGCAAGCATTTCCATACAGAAAAACAATTAATCAAGATTAATTTTTAATTTGACAGAATACAAAAAAGCCAACTTTTAAAGTTGGCTTTTTTATTATTTTGAGTATTTGTTAATTTTATAACCTCGTAGTACTTTTTTGTAATCTGCTTTAGATCCAATTCTTGTCATTGCACACCTAAAACCTATAAAATCTGTCGCATTTTCTTCGTTTAAAAATCTGCGCTGTGCTGGATCGAGCCAATAAGCTCGGTCATTCCAAGAACCACCTTTATAAACTCGAACCTTGTCGCTTATTAATGAATTTCTTTTGTTTGTTTTGTCTCTTTCTTTTTTTATTTTACCCAAACTATCAATTAATACTTTGTTGATAGGAGAATTGTACATTCTCTCTTTTTCGAGTTGCATTTTGGTTTTTTGTGGTGCACCTTTAAAAAATCTAGACGATTCTGGATCACCATCACGATAATTTACGTTATAACTTTTGTCGAAATTAGTTCTTAGATAGGTTTCGTTTTCATCAATTGGAACTTTATGAATTTGACTAGGAAAATTTCTTGCAATTAATTTTCCAGTTTCAAGTGTGTCATATTGCATTGATTCTAAAGTTGCAACATCAAATTTTCCGTTAGGATTGAATTTGTTTTTCAAATATACGTTTCCTCTAAAATAATTAAAATCAGAGACTTCGTCATCAACAATAGGTCTATAAACATCTGCAACCCATTCTGCAACATTTCCAGCCATGTCATATAACCCAAAATCATTAGCTTCATAAGCTTTTACTTTGTTTGTTATATCTGCGCCATCATCGTCCCAACCAGCAATACCGCCATAATCACCTTTGGTTTGCTTGAAATTGGCTAATTGATCACCTTTTTTCTTGCGCTTATCTGTTCTAGTATAACTGCCTTTCCAAGGATATTTTTTTTGACCAAGTTGGTTATTGGCATATCTATTTCCTACATCGCCAGCGGCAGCATATTCCCATTCTGATTCTGTTGGTAATCTGTATTCTATTGACAAAATTCCGTGTTTTCTTTGAACGTATAAATTTGTTTTTCGCCCAGATTTAATTAATTTTTTAGTAAAAACTCCACCTTGAGTAATAGTTTGATCGCCATTGTAAACAGTTGTTGGTGACGCTAAATAAGTTTCTGTATCAAATGTTGTTTCAGCATTAACATTTTTTAATGGTGCATCACGTTTAATAAAACCTTGTTTTTCTAGAATGGTTTCGTTGTATCTGTTGGTTCTCCATTTGGCAAATTCGGTGGCTTGAATCCAATTTACTCCAACAACAGGATAATCTGCATAGGCTGGATAACGCAAATAATTATTAGTCATTGCCTCGCTAAAACCCAATCTATTGCGCCAAACTAAAGTATCTGGTACTACTCCATTATATATATTAGCATATTTTAGTTCGCTTGGCGGAAAAACTTTTTTTATCCAAAACAAATATTCAGTGTACATAAAATTAGTAACTTCGGTTTCATCAAGATAAAAAGATTGTACATGCTGACGTGATGGAGCATTAACCCATTCGCGCATTTCATCATCTTGAATTTTACCTCTAACAAAAGTACCACCTTCTATAAACACCATTCCTGGCGCAGTTTCTTGTTTGGTGTATTTTGAATTATAGGTAAACCCTCCTTTTTTATCATTGACTTTCCAACCAGTTGACGGAGAAACATTTTGAGAAACATTTCCGCATTTGATAAAAAGTAAAACAACAAAAAAAAAGAATGTAGGTTTAAAGTATTTTTTTAAAAAAATCATTTCTATTTGGGACATTTTACAAATTTAGTGAATTTAATAAAACAAGTGTTAAAACATATTAAAAAACCGATAAAAAACGTTTATTATACGATAAAATACTAAAAAAGAACAATTCCCAGTGATAATAGCTTGAAAATGAATTAGTTTTTTGTATTTACCCAAAACTCGCAACATAACTAATTAAAAAGCCCTAAAGTCTTTAAAAATAAAGCTTCAGGGCTTTGGTAGTCTCACCTAAAAGGTGTAAATTTA
>JAYTMQ010000041.1:0-5759 GCA_043728355.1 Bacteroidota bacterium | reverse complement strand
AAATCAATCGTAATTTATTCTGGAAATCAGGAACAAAATCGCAGTGATGGAACCAAAATAATGAATTGGAAAAGTATAAATGAATTAAATTTCTAGAACTTGGATAAATATGGAATCCGATTCCATATTTAGACAGTTTTTTATTTAGTCAATTCTAACTTTTCAGCGAAATAATCGCAAAAATCTTTCATTGTGTCGGTCATTTTTTCGTCGCCTGTTGCCCGATTATAGGTATCGGTCATTGCAACCAATGTTTGATGAAAGAATTTTTTCATTTCGTCAACAGGCATTTCTTTTGTCCATAAATCAATTCGCAAAGTTTCTTGAGATTTAGTATCCCAAACCGAAAGCATAATCGCTTTTGTTTCTTCTAGTTTTACTCCGCCATCTTCGGCTGTCCACATTATTTTTTCTGGAACTCGGTTTTCGTCTAGTTTGACTTGAAATAATATTTCTGAAATCATAATTTTGTAGTAAGTTATACGTTGTGTGTTGTAAGCTGTATGTTAAGAAAAAAAAAGTAAATTAAATTTTAAATTTAATATCTAAAAACTGCATCTGAAAACTATTTTTTTGGTTTATATCTCGATTTTTCGAATACTTCTTTGGCATCAAGTTTTAGAATGTCTTGCAATTTGGTTTCGTTGTTATCGCTATACGAACGAACGATTTGCCAACCCAACCACGCTCCTACTCGACCTGGAGTTTGGTTGTCAATTTCGAGATAAAATTTAGAAAACGGAGCTGGGTTGATAAATCTGCCTTGAAGTTTTGAATCAGTACTATATAAATATTGGTTTTCTATAAAATTGCTCCACATGTAAGCTTCGTTTTCTTGACAAAATAAAAGTTGCTCTTTTGTATAACCCATTTTTGCTTCGTCTGAAGATTCTGGAACTAATTTATCTTTTAAATACAATTGTTTTCCTGCATAAATCATTTGAGAAATAAAAGTTTTATCCTTTGGGAATGCAATCTTTTGAACTCCAAAACTGACCGATAAATCTTGAACTATTTGGCTTTGCTCGAAATTTTGAGAAATGTATTCCGGAAATTCATTTTTGTAAAATTTATGGTCTTTACCCAAGTACAATTCTAACGAAATCAAAACCAAACTATCCGCATAAATACATTTTGAATTATAATCCATTTCGGAAATCAACGTAATTATTTTTGGTGTTTTTGTTTCTGGATAATAAAACTTGATGTGTTTGACTAAATTTTCGACATCGGTTTGGGTTGCACCTATATTTGCATATTTTTTTTGAACTTCGCTGTAGAGTTCACGCCACATTGGATTTTGCATCTTGTTAGTGTAAACAGAATCAGCAGCATCGGGCGAGAAAAAAAATGGAAATTGAGTTTTTAGTTTCGAAATATTATTTGGATTGGTTTCGTAAAACAATTTATCAAACCGTTCGACATTTATTTCCATAGCAATCTCTTCGACGGCTTTTTCGGTTTGAGATTTTTTATTACACGACAATATTAAGAATGATAATATCGTAACTATTAGCAATTTTTTCATTGAGTAGTTGATTATTTGAGCCCAGATTGAAGTGAAAAGCCTTTGAATAGAATTGATTTTTTTCTTGTCAAAAAAACAACGACCAGAAGTTCCGAAGCGTCGGAACGTTTTTTGGATTAGAAAAAAACTATTATATAAAAAAACTTTAAACAAAAAGATGGATTGGCTCAGAGTTAAAAAACTATTAAAAATTTATTAATAATTTTCGATTAACTTATTAACTTATTATTTTTGCAAAGATAAGTGACTGATTTTTAATAAATCTAAAAAAAATGCAAAATTTGAGACCTTTTGATACTGAAAATATTACCAACCAAATTGTGAAATGGTTGAAAGATTATGCTGAAAATGCAGAAGTGAATGGTTTTGTAATTGGTATTTCTGGTGGGGTTGACTCAGCTGTGACATCAACTTTATGCGCTATGACAGGACTTAAAGTTTTGTGTGTCGAGATGCCAATTCATCAGGCATTAAGTCATGTTTCTAGAGCTCGTGAACATATTTCGCAGTTAAAAAATAGATTTAAAAATGTGTCTAGTGTAGAAATTGATTTGACTTCAACATTTGATGTTTTCAAGGCGAATGTTCCCAAAGATGAGGAAGAATGGAAAATTAATCTAGCTTTAGCTAATACAAGAGCGCGACTCAGAATGACAACATTATATTATCTAGCTGGAATTAATGGATTATTGGTTGCTGGAACTGGCAATAAAGTTGAGGATTTTGGAGTTGGATTTTATACTAAATATGGAGATGGAGGTGTTGATTTAAGTCCTATCGCCGATTTAATGAAATCAGAAGTATTTTTATTAGGACATTTTTTAAAAATTCCAGAGTCTATACAAAAAGCCCAACCAACAGACGGTTTATTTGGAGATGATAGAACAGATGAGCAACAATTGGGCGCAAGTTATGTTGAACTTGAATGGGCAATGAATGAAGCCGAAAAAGGAAATTCCGAAATTGATTTTTCTGAAAGAAATTTAGAAGTTTTTAAAATTTATAAAAGACTTAATACGAATAACTTACACAAAATGAATCCAATACCAGTTTGTTACGTTAAACGTTAAAAGTGGTTTTTTATCTAAATTATATTGTTAATTAGATTAATTAGATTACATTAGCCTCGTCAATAACGATAAACAAATGTTAAAAAATGAAATTATGATAAAGGTATGTTTAGCGGATAATTATCCAGTAGTACATTATGGTGTAAAATCTTATTTTAAAGACCATAAAGACATTTCTGTGGTTGCCAATACAGGTAATTACAACCTCACAAAAGAGGCATTAAAAGCCAAAGATATTGATGTTTTGGTTATAGATTTAGATTTAGATGGACTAGCGAGTGTTTTTGATATTAAAATGCTTTTAAAAGACCATCCGAAGACAAAAGTTTTAATTTTTAGCAACTACTCTGAGAATATGTATGCGCCAAATTGCATCAAAATGGGGGTTTCTGGATATTTACATAAATCAGAAAAGTTAGAAACTTTAAGCAATTCTATTATTAAAGTATATGCAGGCGAAACAATTTTAAATGAAGCTATTAAAAAAAACCTTGCTATAATAGGCAGTCAACATAAAAGTGAACGTTTGCACAGAAAACTTTCTACTCGTGAAATAGAGGTTCTTCGTTACTTAAGTGATGGCAAAAAAAACAATGAAATTGCAGAAATTTTAGGTCTTAATGAAAAAACTGTTAGTACTTATAAATTACGTTTACTAATTAAATTAAACGTGACTAATCTTTTAGATTTGGTTAATAAAGCCAAGACATTAGCAACAGTCTAATAAATATTTCTCCCGAAATAAATCATTAACACGAATTTCTTTTTTGAAATTCGTGTTTTTTTATAATTCCAAACACTGATATAAAATAGTATAAAGAAATATAATTGTTTTAAAAAGGTTTACATGTATTGAATATCTTGCATCATCGCTTTTTTTATGTAATGATTATCGATAAGTTAATTGTGCTAATTTTTATAAGTGTTTTGTATTACAAATAATAAATTTCAATAAAAAAAAACTCCTAAATTCAAACTTAATCGAATTTGGGAGTTTTATATTTTAGAAAATTATCTAATTAAGATTCTCTTGGAGGTCTTGGCAAAAGTGCTTTTCTAGATACTTTCTCTTTACGAGTTTTTGGATCTAAACCTAAATATTTAACTTGAAAAACATCACCCATATTAACAACATCGGCAACATTTTCGGTTCTTTCCCAAGCAAGTTCAGATACGTGTAATAAAACTTCGTTTCCTGGAGCATCAGTATATTCTACAACAGCACCAAAATCTAACATTTTTATTACTTTCACTTCATAAGCCTCACCCATTTGTGGTTTGAAAATGATAGAATCAATTTTAGCTAGTACTTTTGCAATTCCGTCTGGATCTGTTCCAAGAATTTCTACAATTCCCATATCATTTTCTTCGTTAATAACGATGGTACAGCCTGTTGCTTTTTGCAATTCTTGAATTACCTTTCCACCTGGTCCAATTAGAGCACCGATAAAGTTTCCAGGAATTGTTCTCATTAAAATTTTTGGAGCATAAACTTTAACATCAGCTTTTGGAGTTGCTAAAGTTTCAGTTAAAACATTCAATATATGCAAACGACCATCACGAGCTTGAGCCAATGCAGCTTCCATAATTTCATATTTCAATCCGTCGATTTTAATGTCCATTTGACAAGCTGTAATTCCTTCTGAAGTTCCAGTTACCTTGAAATCCATATCTCCTAAATGATCTTCATCACCAAGAATGTCAGATAAAACTGCGTAACGATCACCATCTGTAATTAATCCCATTGCTATTCCAGAAACTGGACGAATCATTTGAATACCAGCATCCATCAAAGACAATGTTCCAGCACAAACTGTTGCCATTGAAGACGAACCGTTAGATTCTAAAACTTCAGAAACTACACGAATTGTATAAGGACAATCGGCAGGAATCATATTTTTCAAAGCACGTTGTGCCAAGTTTCCGTGACCAACTTCTCTTCTTGAAGTTCCTCTTAACGGACGAGCTTCTCCTGTTGAAAATGGTGGGAAATTATAATGTAAATAGAATTTTTCTTCTCCTTGTTCAGATGGTGAATCAATTTGGTTGGCTTCTCTAGAAGTTCCTAAAGTTGCTGTTGCCAAGGCTTGAGTTTCTCCACGAGTGAACAATGCTGAACCGTGAACCGAAGGCAAATAATCTACTTCGCACCAAATTGGTCTGATTTCGGTAGTTTTTCTTCCGTCAAGACGTGTTCCTAAATCTAGGGTTACGTTACGAACGGCTTCTTTGTTTACTTTATAGAAATATTTAGAAACCAAATCGCCATCAACTGCCAATTCTTCTTCTGTAAATAAAGCTTTTACTTCATCTCTAACTTCTGAAAATGATGCTGAACGTTCTTTTTTAGCAGAACCTTTTTGAGCAATTGCATAGATTTTGTCATATGCGTAAGCTTTTACTTTTGCATGAATTACATCGTCTGATTTTTCTTTATCATATTCACGAACTTCTTTTTTACCAAAAGCAGCCTGCAATCTTTCTTGTGCTGCAATTTGATTTTTAATGTGTTCGTGCGCAAATTTAATAGCTTCAATCATTTCTTCTTCCGAAATTTCTTTCATTTCACCTTCTACCATTGCTATAGAATCTGTTGATGCTCCAATCATCATGTCGATATCTGACAATTCTAGTTGAGCACGAGAAGGATTGATGATGAATTTTCCATCAATACGACCAACTCTTGCTTCAGAAATCAACGTTTCGAACGGAATGTCAGACAATGCTAATGCTGCTGATGCTGCTAATCCTGCAAGTGCATCTGGCATTACATCATCATCATGAGACATCAATTGAATCATAACTTGAACTTCTGCGTGATAATCACTTGGGAAAAGCGGACGCAAAACACGGTCAACTAATCTCATTGTCAATACTTCATTGTCGCTTGGACGTGCTTCTCTTTTAAAAAATCCACCAGGAAAACGACCTGCTGCTGCAAATTTCTCGCGATAATCTACAGTTAACGGCAAGAAATCGATACCAGGAGTTGCTTTTCTTGATGATACAACTGTTCCTAAAATTACAGTTTTACCAATTCTTACTACTACAGATCCGTCGGCTTGTTTTGCCAAACGACCTGTCTCGATTGTGATGTTTCTTCCATCACCTAAATCGATGTTTTCTACAAATAATTGTGGAATCATAATTTTTCCTTTTTT
>JAYTMQ010000040.1:0-41971 GCA_043728355.1 Bacteroidota bacterium | reverse complement strand
CCATAAATTTACACCTTTTAGGTGAGACTACCAAAGCCCTGAAGCTTTATTTTTAAAGACTTTAGGGCTTTTTAATTAGTTATGTTGCGAGTTTTGGGTGATACCAAAAATCTTTTTAAAATCGTAATTTGTCATTTTTGATATTTATTAAAATCTTGATGAAGTTGTTAAACATATTAAATAAAACAAATCATTAAAAAAAGGACAAATTTTTCAGAAAATCATTAAATTGCACCTTTTAAATAAACAAATCCATAATGGAATCTCAAATACCTTACATTCCCCAAAATAAAGTTAGAATTGTTTCAGCCGCAGCACTATTTGACGGTCATGATGCAGCAATTAATATCATGCGACGCATCATTCAAGCCACAGGTTGCGAAGTCATTCATCTTGGTCACGACCGCAGCGTCGACGAAGTAGTCAATACAGCTATTCAAGAAGATGCCAATGCCATTGTTTGCAGTTCCTACCAAGGCGGTCACAACGAATATTTCAAATATATGTTTGACTTGTTACAAGAGCGAGGCGCAACCAATATAAAAATTTTTGGCGGTGGAGGTGGCGTAATTCTTCCATCAGAAATTAAAGATTTAATGGATTATGGCATCACCCGTTTGTATTCTCCAGACGATGGTCGCGCCATGGGTTTGCAAGGAATGATCAATGATAATGTTATGAAATCTGACTATGTTTTGCCCGATTTACCTTTAGGTTTGGACATTGAAAAAACATTAAAAGAGAAACACGTTCCTACAATAGCAAGATTAATTTCGTTAGCAGAAAATAGAAATGACGAGTTTCAACGATTATTTACTATTAACATCTCCTCCCCTTCGGGGAGGTCGGGTGGGGTTGCTCCTGTTCTAGGAATCACAGGAACTGGTGGTTCAGGAAAATCATCATTGGTTGATGAGTTAGTACGTCGTTTTTTAATCGATTTTCCAGAAAAAACACTCGGAATCATTTCTGTTGATCCATCAAAAAAGAAAACCGGTGGAGCACTTTTAGGCGATAGAATTAGAATGAATGCCATTAATAATCCTAGAGTTTATATGCGTTCTTTGGCAACACGCCAATCTAATCTGGCATTATCTAAATATGTAGCCGAAGCGATTCAGGTTTTAAAAGCAGCAGAATATGATTTAATTATTCTAGAAACTTCAGGAATTGGTCAATCAGACACCGAGATTATGGACCATTCTGATGTTTCTTTATATGTAATGACGCCAGAATTTGGAGCAGCAACTCAACTCGAGAAAATCGACATGCTTGATTTTGCCGATTTGGTGGCTCTAAATAAATTCGACAAACGTGGCGCACTCGATGCCATTCGCGATGTCAAAAAACAATACCAACGCAACCACAATCGTTGGGATGAAAACCCAGATGCGATGCCTATATTCGGAACAATCGCCTCGCAGTTCAACGACCCTGGAATGAACACGCTGTACAAATCGATAATGGATAAAATTGTCGAAAAAACAGATGCAAATTTAAAATCTACATTCCAGATTACTCGTGAAATGAGCGAGAAAATTTATGTAATTCCGCCTCACAGAACAAGATATTTATCAGAAATTGCAGAAAATAATAGAAAATATGACGAAATAGCTAAAACGCAAGTTGAAGTAGCGCAAAAGTTATTTGGAATTTATAAAACTTTAGAATCGGTTTCAAATAAAATTCCTTCGATTAATAAAACTGGAATCGAAAACGATTCTGTCTTCACGAGCGCAGTCGAGGGACAAGATATAGAATACGAAAAAGTTTTTGTAAATTTATTATTGAACCAATTTGAAAAAGTAAAAATGAATCTTGATCCATACAACTGGGAAATTATTTTAAACTGGTCAGAAAAAGTCAATAAATATAAAAACCCGATTTATAGTTTTAAAGTTCGTGATAAAGTAATCGAAATTAAAACCCAAACAACTTCTTTATCTAACAATCAGATTCCAAAAGTTGCCTTGCCAAAATACGAAGCTTGGGGCGATATTTTGAAATGGAATTTACAAGAAAATGTGCCCGGAGAATTTCCGTTCACGTCAGGATTATATCCTTTTAAACGAGAAGGAGAAGACCCAAGTAGAATGTTTGCAGGTGAAGGCGGTCCAGAACGAACCAACAAACGTTTTCATTATGTAAGCGCGGGATTGCCAGCCAAAAGGCTTTCGACAGCTTTTGACAGTCCAACTTTATATGGTGCCGATCCACAAGTTCGACCAGATATTTACGGAAAAATCGGAAATGCAGGAGTTTCTATTTGTTGCCTTGATGATGCAAAAAAACTCTATTCAGGTTTCGATTTGGTTCACGCCATGACATCGGTTTCGATGACAATAAATGGTCCAGCACCCATGTTACTTGGCTTTTTTATGAATGCAGCCATTGACCAACAATGCGAAATTTACATCAAAGAAAATAATCTTGAAGTCGAAGTTCTCGAAAAAATAAACGAAATTTATAAGAAAAAAGGAAGCATTAGACCAAGTTATCAAGGTGAAATTCCAGAGGGAAACAATGGTATAGGTTTGTTTTTATTAGGCGTAACTGGCGATGAAGTCTTACCAATTGATATTTATAACGAAATAAAAACCAGAACATTAAGCCAAGTTCGTGGAACCGTTCAAGCTGATATTCTTAAAGAAGACCAAGCACAGAACACTTGCATTTTCTCGACCGAATTTGCTTTGCGATTAATGGGCGACGTTCAAGAATATTTTATTACCAAAAATGTTCGAAATTTTTATTCGGTTTCGATTTCGGGTTATCACATAGCTGAGGCTGGAGCCAATCCGATTTCGCAATTGGCATTCACGCTTTCGAATGGTTTTACTTATGTAGAATATTATTTGAGTCGTGGCATGAATATTAACGATTTTGGACCCAATTTATCGTTCTTTTTCTCAAACGGAATCGATCCAGAATATGCCGTAATTGGTCGTGTTGCCAGAAAAATTTGGGCAAAATCCATGAAGAATAAATATGGTGCCAACGAAAGAGCTCAAATGTTGAAATACCACATTCAAACTTCGGGTCGCTCGTTGCACGCACAAGAAATAGATTTCAATGACATTCGAACGACTTTGCAAGCTCTTTATGCAATTTACGACAACTGTAACTCATTGCATACCAATGCTTATGACGAAGCAATTACCACTCCAACCGAAGAATCGGTTCGAAGAGCAATGGCGATTCAATTGATTATTAATAAAGAATTAGGTTTGGCGAAAAACGAAAATCCTATTCAAGGGTCATTTATTATCGAAGAATTAACCGATTTGGTAGAAGAAGCAGTTTTGTTAGAATTCGAAAGAATTACAGAACGTGGCGGCGTTCTTGGCGCAATGGAAACAATGTACCAACGCAGCAAAATTCAAGAGGAAAGTTTGTATTACGAAACTTTGAAACACAATGGCGAATTTCCAATAATTGGTGTAAACACTTTTTTGAGTTCCAAAGGTTCGCCTACAGTTGTTCCGGCAGAAGTAATTCGTGCTACCGAAACCGAAAAGCAATATCAAATCGATATGTTGGCGAGTTTACATTCGTCAAGTGCCGAAAAAGTTGCCGAACACATTGCCATCTTGCAAGAAGCAGCTATTAAAAACGAAAATCTTTTCGATAAATTAATGGAAGCGACAAAAGTTTGTTCTCTAGGGCAAATAACGAGTGCGCTTTTTGAGGTTGGTGGGCAGTATCGACGTAATATGTAGAATTTTAAAAGATAAATTTAGAAAACCTTTCAGAAATGAGAGGTTTTTTTTTGTTTACAAATAAATGCTTTTTTTCTTGCGTAATTAAAATTTGTCCGTAAATTTGTCCGTATCCGTAAAAACGTCCGCAAAATGATAAATGTTAAATTCTACCTCGATAAAGCTGATAAAAGTAATAGACATCCAATTTATCTAGTTTTACATCCAAAAAATTCTAAAATAAAAGTATATATCGGTGAGAAAATATTGAAGGAAGATTGGGATAATGAAAAACAATTAGTTAAAAAATCAGAAAATTCGAGTATATCGATAAATAAATTTCTAAATTTTTTAAGAACGGAAGTAGATAAACATTTTGAAATAGAATTACATACTAATTTTACTAATAAAAAAATTAAAGATAAAATAGTTTCTTTAATTAATGGAAGAAAAGAAAATTCAAATGTTAATATTATTTCCGAACCGCCATTAGAATATAAAACAAAGTCAAAAGTTACTTTTGTCGATTTGTTTGCTGGCGCTGGCGGATTTAGCGAAGGATTTCTTCAAGCCGAGCACGGAAACAAGTTTTATGATTTTAGATTAGCAAGTGACATCAATGAAAATTGTGAATTAACACATTTAGCACGATATAATTACCAACTTGGTTTAGATGCTGAATTTCTTCGTCAAGATATTACCGAACCTGATTTTTTAGATAATTTTCTAAAAAAAATTGGCAATAAAGAAATTGATATTGTTTGTGGCGGTCCGCCTTGTCAAAGTTTTAGTTTAGCAGGAAAGAGGAAAAAATTTGACAAAAAAGATGATTTATTTGCTCATTATCTGAAAGTTATAAGACAATTGCGACCTAAATATTTTGTTATGGAAAATGTCAAAGGAATTTTGACAAAAGAGCAAGGCAAAATTAAAGATATGATATTACAAGAAATTAGGTCGATTGTTGATTTGAAAGAATTTAATCAACTTATATTTTTCATTGCTCAACTTAAGAAAATTGAAACTGAACAATCTTTTATTTTAGAATGTTATAATTTACGTTTGCAATTCGAAAAAGCAACTGACAAAGATTTAGACAATTTAAAGAATAGTTATATTAACAATTTAGAAAATAAATTTAGAATTTTAACGCCTAAAATTGTTGATTACAAAACGAGCAAAACAGACAATAATATTAGCACAATTCGTCATGGTTTTAATCTATTAAAGCGTGTTAAAGAACTAGAATATATTAGAAAAAAAGTAATTAATGAGAAAGCATTTTCTAATTTAGACAATGATTTTTTTGCTAATGATTTTGATTCTTTTTTAACTTCAATTGAGCCAGAAACTATTATTGAAAAAATACATACTTCGTTTAATAATTTAAAAACAAATGAAAACTTTTCAGATGAAGTAAAACAAATTATTGCTGCTCTTGAAATATTTGCTTACTCTTTCGATGAATGTGTAAAAGGTTTAAATTCATTCGTTGTGAAAGCGAATAAAGAAAATGAGTTTGAAACTATTTTATCAAAAATTAGACTTTATAATATTGAGAAACCTTTTGTTGCTTTGGCATCAGATTATGGTGTTCCGCAAAACCGCGAAAGAGTTTTATTTATTGGTTGTAGAAAAGACCAAAAATTAATAAATGATGTTCCAGCAACGGTGAGACAAAACGAGAAAGTAAATGTTTTTGAAGCAATTTATGATTTAGATTTTGTTGGAAATGATGAAGAACGATTTGATTATGAAAAAATTAATCTAAAAGCTCAATATAACGGTTCTACTGAAAAAATGAAAGCATTAATTCAGAACCGAAATATTGATGGAAAACCAAATGAAAATGATGGTTTAAGTTATTCAGAATGGTCAAAAAAAGGTCGTCTTAATGGTCGTTTTGCAAATGCAAAGAATCCATTTTATGTAAGGAATTTTGAGGAATTGGAAAATTTAGAACATCAAGTAACACCACTTAATAATCACAAAACAAGCAAGCATAGTGTTAAAGTTTCAGATAGGCTTCAGGTAATTTTAAAAAATGGAAATTATGAAATTGCTAAAAGTGAATTAGCAGAAATAGGATTAGATTCTGAAAAAAGAAGTTATACTGTTTTGAAAGCAAATTTACAATGTCCAACAATAATGACAATAGCCGACGATTTTATACATTATTCAAATCCAAGAGCATTAACGGTTCGTGAAATGGCACGATTGCAATCTTTTGATGATTCGTTTGTGTTCCAAGGCAAAAGAAATACTGGAGGAAATGAAAGAAAAAATAATGTACCACAATGTACTTTGGTGGGCAATGCAGTTCCACCTTTAATGGCTAGAGCAATTGCATTAGAGATTTTAAAGAATATCAGATAGTTATTATGAATAAAGAACATTTTATAAAATCTTGTGTTGAATTAAAACCCGACATTGTTGTACAACAACATTTAATTGATGGAAGCAGTTATTTTTTCGATAATATATATCCAAATCAAGAATTTGAATTTAAAAAAGATCTAGCAAATAGTTTAAAAGTTCATATCAGGGATATAGTAATTGTTGGTTCTGGAAAACTCGGTTTTAGTATAAAGCCTAGCGGAGAATATTTGAGAGATTTTCAATTTTTAGATTTTGATCATAATTTTATTCAGAATAACGAAAATGAAAAATCCGATTTAGATGTTGCAATAGTTTCTGGAAGATTATTTGACGAGCAATTAATTGAATTACATAAACATACAAAAGGATATTCTAATAACAAATATAATAATGGTGGGAAAAAAGAGGACTTTGCAAATTACATACTTAAGGGTTGGCTTCGTCCAGATAAAGTTCCAAATGATTATTCAATTTCTTCTGATGTAACAAAAGTTCAAGAACATTATAAAGTAACTTTTGGAAGAAAAGTAAAATTTGGTTTATATAAATCTTGGTATTTTTTTGAAAGTTACCATCAAAATAATATTAAAAACATAAAATTAAATCTTTTGGTAAATGGAAAATAATATGAAATTAAAAGAAAGTATTCCTTCTAATAGCGTAAAAATTATCGAACTATATAATAAAATTGATTCTGAAATATTAGATACAAGTCCAGATTTTCAAAGAAAATTAGTTTGGAAAAAACATCATAAATATTCGTTTATAGAGACAATTCTGATGAATTTTCCTTTCCCTGAGGTTTATATTGCAAGTTCTGAAATAGATGTTAAAACTAAGAAATATAAAGAAATTGTAGTTGATGGAAAACAAAGATTAACAGCAATTGTTGAATATATTAAAGGAATTAATGATTTTGAATTTCAAAATAAAATCAGCTCTTTTGAAGATTTAGAAGATAGTGAAAAAAAAGATTTTTTAAATTATTTAGTAACTGTTAAAGACTTAAAGGATATGGATTATCCTAAAATTACAGATGTATTCCAAAGAATAAATAGTACTGAATATTCATTAAATGCAAATGAAAGATTGAATGCACTATTTGGAGATGGTGAGTTTGCATTGTTTTGTAAGCAAATTGTTGACAGTAGTTTTAACCCTTTTGGAGATGAAACTGATATTGTGTTGAAAGAAAAAGACAAAATATATCTTACTACATTTTTTACTAATAATCAAATTTTTAGCGAAAATGATATATCAAGAATGTTCGACGTTCAATATATTAAGCTGATTGTTTCAACTTTATTAGAAGGCGAATATTTTGGAAGAAGTTTAAAAATTAATGAATATTTAGAAAAATATAATAGTACATTTTCAATTTATCAAATACCACTTGAATATATTTTAAATTCTTTAGAAATAATTAATAAATTTAAGTTTTCGGAAAAATCATATTGGTATAATAAGGCTAATCTGTTTACTTTGATAATTGAATTTGCAAAAATTAATAAAGAAAATATTGATTTTGTAAAACTTGAACAACTTCTGTTAGAATTTGAAACAAAAGTTGATTTATACTTTTCCGATGATGAGTCAATAAATATATCTGATGATGAGAAAAAATATTTTGAAGTTGCTCGACAGGGAAGTCACGAAAAATCTTCGAGAATTCATAGAGGAAAAATAATTAAAAATATAATTAAGGAATCACTAATAACTAATGAAATAGAGAATAAAAATATTACTGTTTTAGATAAAAGCAAGATACTTTTTTCTATTTTAATTCCAACCGAAACAGGTTTGACAAAAGGAATTATGGATGCAGTTTCTGGATTACGAGAATTTTTCAAAACTCAAAATTATCATAACTATGAAAACCAACCATTAGGTCCAGATCATAAAGTTATAAAATCTGCAAAATTTAAAAGTGAAGATATTGAAACAGATACAAAAATCTCTCTTTATCGTTCAAATGGAAGAGGAGATTACAGAATATGGTTTAAAGATTTAAACAACTTTGCAAAACCAAAAGATGAATTAGCATTGTATATAGATAATGGAGTTTTAAAAGTTTTAAATTTGAGTAAATATGATTATGCCAATAATTTTAATTAATCTTCAGTTTATAATTTTCAACCTAAAATGCACAAACAAACCCAAATCAACCTCGTTCTCAAAGATTATTTTGATTTGAATAAAAGTGTCAAATTTATTCCAGCCAAAAACCTAATGCCCTATTTTGTATTGGCTGGCATTTTCTCTAAAGACGAAAAAAATGGTTTGCCAATTCATTATTTGTTAAAGAAACTCAAAAATCAAAATTTATTGTGGCAAATTCCGTTTGCTAAAGCAATCAAGAAAGAAGTTTACACCAAATGGGTTTTTGAAAACAAAAATATACCAACCGACAAGATTATTAGCATTCAAAATAAAATTGAAAAAGCTAAATTAAAGAAAAAATAATTACAAAATTTTCTCCAATTTCAAATAACCAATATGCAATTTATCCTCTTGCAATTCAGTTTCGGATTTTGTGATTATTAACTCGAATTTCTCTTTTAAATCAAGTTCAAGAATTTCTCGAACATTATGTATATCATCAACATCGACTCCAAATTTATCGTCAATGTGCGAAGTCGCACCCTTAAAACCGCAGTGTTTATAAAAAGTTGTTTCTTTGGATTTCTTGACAGCTTGAGACATTTCTTGACCAACAGCCAACATTTTATAATGAAATTCTTCGAATTCGTTTTCTTTATATCCACCAAGATTAATGAAAAAAAGTTGGTTTTCAGATGCAGAATTGTTTGTTTTTGGAACAACTTCTATCAAATAATTATCCACAGAAGTTACTTCTCGCCAAACATCAACGTGAATTTTGCCTTTGGCTTCGGGCCAAAAAGCTTTCATTTCTGGAATTAAATCTTTTAGAGAATTGGCGATTCCAAAAAAAATATCGTGTTGTTCAGTGAATCTTCCTTTTGGTCGGCAACCAAGCATTATCATAAATAATTTCATTTCACAAATATATCAAAATTTTAAAGTTTGGCACAGTTAATGAATAGAACTAATTAATCAACCCTTAAATTTTAAATATTATGAAACGTATATTTTTACTTTTAGCAACAATCGGATTATTTGCAGTACAAAGTTGTACAACTAACGACAACGAAACTCTTCCGCCAGATAACGATACAATAAGTGAGGTTTATGAGATAAAAAATAAAAATTTTTCAATTGATAACAATGGAGATTTTTCTTATTCAGAGCAGCTTAACCCTAATATTTTCGCTTCTGATGTTTTATTGATTTATAGGTTAGCAGGAACTTTAAACCCGACGACACCAATATGGCAACCAATTCCAAGAACATTTTATTTAACTAATGGAAGAGAGTTAGACTATGATTTTGATTTTACAAAAGTAGATTTTAAAATTTTTGTAAGAGGAAATTTTCCTGTATCGACAGAACCGTCTTATTTGTCTAATCAAACCTTCAGAATCGTTATAGTTCCTGGAGCATTTTCAAATAAAAGCTCAGTTTATAAAACTTTATCTTATGAAGAAGCAATTGCAAAATACAATATTGATGATACTAAAGTTATTTCAATAAACTAAAATCTATTTTTTTAAATTTAAATAAAATTACCTCTATTTTTTTAGGGGTAATTTTTTATTTAGTAAATATTTTAATATATTTGCATTAAAATAATAAGGGTTAAACTTTAAAATTAAATTTTTATGTCAACATTTCGTTTCCAAGCGCTAAAAGAAGCATCGAACAGAAAACCAGTCAAATTTGAAGAAGCCGACAGAAAATCGAATATTTTCGGGGCAAATGTGTTTAATGACAAAGCAATGAAGCAATTTTTGACTTCTGATGCTCATAAAGGAGTAAAAGACGCTGTGCAGCACGGCACAAAAATCGACCGAAAATTGGCCGAATATATCGCAATGGGAATGAAAGAATGGGCTTTGTCGAAAGGCGTAACGCATTATACTCATTGGTTTCAGCCACTTACAGGCTCAACTGCCGAAAAACACGATGCTTTTTTCGAAACATCATACGATGGTTCTGATGCTGTTGAAAAATTTGGCGGAGCACAACTCGTTCAGCAAGAACCTGACGCATCATCATTTCCGAATGGTGGAATCAGAAATACTTTCGAAGCTAGAGGTTATACGGCTTGGGATCCAACATCACCAGCATTTATTTTTGGAACAACTTTGTGTATTCCAACGGTTTTTATATCATATACAGGAGAAGCATTAGATTATAAAACGCCATTATTACGAGCATTAAACGCAATTGACGAAGCCGCAACAGATGTTTGTAAATATTTTGATAAAAATGTCAAAAAAGTAACCGCAACTTTGGGTTGGGAACAAGAATATTTCTTGATAGACACTGCTTTGGCTAATTCTCGCCCAGATATTGTAATGACTGGACGCACATTGTTGGGTCATACTTCTGCTAAAGGGCAACAATTAGACGATCATTATTTTGGTTCAATTCCGACTCGAGCTTTGAATTACATGCGTGAACTAGAACAAGAATGTATGTATTTAGGCATTCCTGTAAAAACACGTCACAACGAAGTTGCTCCAAATCAGTTTGAATTGGCTCCGATTTTCGAAGAAACCAATTTGGCGGTTGATCACAATTCATTATTAATGGATGTAATGCAAAAAGTTGGAGAACGTCACGATTTTAAAGTGCTTTTTCACGAAAAACCTTTCAAAGGAATCAATGGTTCGGGCAAGCATAATAACTGGTCAATGGCGACAGATACTGGTGTAAACTTATTATCGCCTAGCAAAACACCTATGAGTAATCTGCAATTTTTATCGTTTTTTATCAATACCATAAAAGCAGTAAACGATTACGAAGAATTGCTTCGTGCAGCAATAGCAACTGCTACAAATGATCATAGACTTGGTGCAAACGAAGCGCCACCAGCAATAATTTCGGTGTTTATTGGCGAACAATTGACTAAAGTTTTAGCTGAATTAGAAGGCGTAACTGACGGCAAATTATCTCCGGAAGAAAAAACCGATTTAAAATTGAATGTTGTTGGAAAAATTCCAGATGTTTTATTGGACAATACTGATAGAAACAGAACTTCGCCATTTGCATTTACTGGAAATAAATTCGAATTCAGAGCTGTTGGATCATCGGCGAATTGTGCCAATGCAATGACAACTTTAAACACAATTGTTGCCAAACAACTAAAAGATTTCAAGAAAGAAGTTGATGCTTTGATTATTGAAAAAGATTTGAAAAAAGACGAAGCAATATTTAATGTTTTGAGAGAATATATTAAAAAATCTAAGAAAATTCTTTTCGAAGGCGACGGTTACAGCGATGCTTGGGAACAAGAAGCCAAAAAACGAGGCTTGAGTAATTTCAAAACGACACCATTGGCTTTGAAAGCAAAAGTTTCTGAAAAAGCATTATCTTTATTCAAGGAAATGAATGTAATGAATCACATTGAGGTAGAAGCAAGATATGAAATTGAACTTGAAGAATACACCAAGAAAATTCAAATTGAAGGTCGAGTTTTGGGCGATATCGCTAGAAATCACGTTATTCCAACGGCGATACAATATCAGAATACTTTAATCAATAACGTTAAAGGATTAAAAGATATTTTTGGAGACGAATTCACAAAAATCGGGAAAGAGCAAATTGTTTTGATTCGTGAAATTTCTGAACATATCGAAGGCATCAATACCAAAGTTGAGTCAATGACCGAAGCAAGAAAAACTGCAAATGTTATTGAAGATGCTCAAAAAATGGCAGAATCGTATTGCGATTTAGTAAAACCATATTTCGAACAAATTCGTGAACATTGTGACAAACTAGAACTTCTTGTTGATAACGAAAGTTGGACTTTAGTAAAATATCGAGAATTGTTGTTTACGAAATAGTTTTTTAAAATTTAAAATTAAAAAAACCTGCTTGAAATTAAATTCTTGCAGGTTTTTTGTTTAATTATTTTTCACTAAATTCGTAATACCAAAAAGATTAAATGAAAAAAATATTTTCAATATTATTAGTTTTACTATTATCAAAATTGTTTTCTCAAGAACAATTTTCAGTTTATTTTGACAGCAATAAATTTGATTTAAAAAAATCTGAAATAATTAAGTTAAACGATTGGATTTTAAAAAATAACCAAGTAAAAGTAATTGGAGTTTATGGTTTTTGCGATGAAGATGGATCAATAGGATTTAATGATACTTTGGCAAAAAAACGAATTGAATCTATTTTTAATATTATTAAAACCAAAATAAAATTTCGTGAAGATTTTAAAACTCGAAGTTTTGGAGAACTCAATAATACGTCTAAAATTAAAGCCCAAAATCGAAAAGTAACACTATTTTTTATTCAACCCAAAGATTTTGCTCGAGAGAATGAAATTATTGGAATCAATAAGGAAAAACCAAAAATTGTTTCAAAGACTGAAATTCCAGACATTATTGAAAAACCTAAAAAAATAAAATTTCCTAGAAAATTATTATTAGAAAATCCTGACGGAACAACCTATGAATCAGAAATGGATTCGATATTTATGCAAAAAATAAACTTGTCTAAAGTTGGCGAAAAAATTGCAATTCCGAATCTAAATTTCATTATAAATACATTTGCACTTGTTCCAGAATGCAAAATTAAAATGTTCGAATTGTTATTTGTTTTAGAAAATAATCCAAAATTAAAAATTGAGTTACAAGGTCATTTATGTTGCGCAAAAAACGACAAACAGGATTTATCAACCAAAAGAGCCAAATCAATTTTTAATTTTTTAATATATAAAGGAATAGAATCCAAGAGATTATCATACAAAGGTTTTGGCGTTTCAGAACCTCTTTTTTCAATCCCAGAAAAAGATGAATCTGAAAGAGCAAGTAACAGAAGAGTTGAAATATTAATTTTAGAAAATTAAAAAATCTACATTTTAAAATCTTTATATTTGCGCAACACAACTAAACACTACAATGAGTTCAGAAACCTCAAAACGTTATTCACTTCGCGGTGTTTCCGCAGCAAAAGAAGATGTTCATAACGCCATTAAAAACATTGACAAAGGACTTTTTCCAAAAGCATTTTGTAAAATTGTTCCAGATTATTTGACTGACGATGACGATTATTGTTTGATAATGCATGCCGATGGAGCAGGCACAAAATCATCATTAGCCTATACTTATTGGAAAGAAACTGGAGATATTTCGGTTTGGAAAGGTATTGCGCAAGATGCATTAATTATGAATATCGACGATCTTATTTGCGTAGGCGCAATCGACAACATTATGCTTTCATCAACAATTGGACGAAATAAAAACCTAATTTCTGGCGAAGTTATTAAAGCAATTATCGAAGGTTCAGAAGAAGTTATCGAAGAACTAAAATCGCATGGCGTGACCATTCATTCTACTGGTGGAGAAACTGCCGATGTTGGCGATTTAGTTCGAACAATAATTGTAGATTCGACAGTAACAGCTAGATTAAAACGTGTAAATGTAATAGATAATGCGAACATAAAAACTGGCGATTTTATTGTCGGATTGGCTTCTTTCGGGCAAGCAACTTACGAAAAATGCTATAATGGCGGAATGGGTAGCAATGGATTAACTTCTGCAAGACACGATGTTTTTGATAAATATTTAGCTGATGAATATCCCGAAAGTTTCGATTCGCAAGTTCCTAAAGATTTGGTTTATTCTGGCAAAATGAAATTGACTGACAAGGTTGAAAATTCTCCAATCGATGCTGGAAAGCTAGTTTTATCGCCTACAAGAACTTATGCACCAATTATCAAAAAAATATTAGAAAGATATTCATCAAAAGAAATTCATGGAATGGTGCATTGTAGCGGTGGCGCTCAAACTAAAATTTTACATTTTATTGATAATATGCATATTATAAAAAATAATATGTTTGATGTTCCGCCACTTTTTAAATTAATTCAAGAACAATCTCAGACGGATTGGAAAGAAATGTATCAAGTTTTTAATTGTGGTCATCGTATGGAATTGTATGTGCCAGAATCTATTGCAAATGACATTATCCAAATTTCTAAATCTTTTAATGTTGATGCAAAAATCATAGGGAAAGTAGAAGAATCTTCTATAAAAAAACTAACTATCACAAGTGAATATGGAATTTTTGAATATTAATAAAAATATTCATTAAATATAATTGTTATGTACGAATTACTATTTTGGAATTATAAAGAAGGTGTTTATTTGAACCATCACGAGGTTTACGAGGCTATTGAGGACAATCAATTTATAGATGGTTTAGAAGAAATTCAAACTGAAGTTATTATAAATCGTGTTAACTCAGTTTTTTCTAATTGGGAAAGAATTGACAAAAATAGTTGGAAGAACCCGAATGGAATAGGAGCGTTTCAGGTTTTATCGGCTTCAAATTACATTAAAATTGATTGTTATGGAACCGAAGGAAAAACAATGGATCTGATAGTAAATACTCTTGAAGAATTCAAATTGTCACTTTATGATCCGCAAATTCCGGTACGTTATGATGAATTTAATGAGTAAGCAAATAGTTTGTTTTTAATTAATTTTTAAAATTTATACCAATGATAATACATCCTAAAAACGGAATTGACAAGTTGATTTTCGGAATGAAACAAAAAGATGTTTCTGCAATTTATGGCAATCCTGATAAAAAGTTTGAAGATGAAGACGGTAATATAATATTTATTTACAACAATTTAAAACTACAACTCAATTTTTATGAAGATGAAGATTTTAGATTGGGTTATATTATTTCGTCAAATTCTGAGTTGACATTATTAGATAAAAAAATAATTGGTCAGAATCCAGAAAAAATTAAACAAGATTTAATTTCATTTAAAACTTGGGAAAAAGAAGATTTTGATTTAGCTGAAAATTATTTTAACGAAGAAAATTGGTTGATATTAGTTTCAGAATTTAATCAAATTGTGAAAGTTGAATTGGGATGTATTATCGAAAAAGACGAATTTGATTGGAAATTTTGATTTTCATAAATTTATTATAAACTAATTAATAAAAAAAGCCATTTCAAAATACTTTTTTGAAATGGCT
The DNA here is from genome assembly GCA_043728355.1 of Bacteroidota bacterium. Classification (GTDB taxonomy): domain Bacteria; phylum Bacteroidota; class Bacteroidia; order Flavobacteriales; family Flavobacteriaceae; genus Flavobacterium. Next base: position 26,802 of record JAYTMQ010000040.1, on the reverse strand, counting down.
TAAATATTTAGAATAGTATTGTTTTAAAAACAATACTCGTTTTCTGCAACCAATTTGCTTGTAATTGTTTCTCTCAAACCAACTACATTTGGCATATTTACATATTTTGTAAAACGGCGTAAACCCATGAGCATCATACGTTGTTCATCGCCCTCGGCAAATGAAATAATGCTTTCTTTACCTTTTTGTGCGCAAATATCAACTGCGTGGTACAAATACAATTTTGCCATTGCAATTTGCTCTTGCGATTTCGCTTCGCCTTGTGCATTAACTAATTTTTCGGTTCTAAGAATAGTGCTTTCTGCCATATAAATTTCAATTAACATATCGGCAGCAGCCATCAACAACATTTGGTGATGATCTAAATCTGGACCAAATTTTTGAACTGCGCCACCAGCAACCATCAAGAATGCTTTTTTCAAATTAGAAAGAATTGATTTTTCTTCTGCAAATAAAACTGAAAAATCAGGCGTTTCAAATGATGGAATTCCCATTAACTCTTCTTGAACTTTAGATGCTGGTCCAAGCAAATCAACATGGCCTTTCATGGCTTTTTTAATTAACATTCCAACCGAAAGCATTCTGTTAATTTCATTAGTTCCTTCGTAAATACGAGCAATACGAGCATCACGCCAAGCCGATTCCATTGGAGTATCTTCCGAAAATCCCATTCCGCCTAGGATTTGGATACCTTCATCGGCACAATTTTGAATATCTTCTGAAACTGCAACTTTCAATATTGAACATTCTATTGCAAATTCTTCTACACCTTTCAATTCTGCTTCTTGATGCGAATTTCCTTCGGCAACTCTTGCATTTACTCTATCTTCAATATCTTTTGCAGCTCTATATGAAGCACTTTCGCCAGCATAGCAGGATGTTGCCATTTCTGCTAATTTAGAGCGAATGGCTCCAAAAGTTGATATTGAAACATTAAACTGAATTCTATCATTAGAATATTTTACAGCATTTGTTATAACACGACGTTGCGCATCTAAACAAGCACCAGCCAGTTTTATACGTCCAACATTCAATGAATTCATCGCAATTTTGAAACCATTTTCTCTTTCGGACAACATGTTTTCAACAGGAACTTTTGTATCATTAAAGAAAACTTGACGTGTAGATGAAGCACGAATTCCGAGTTTGTGCTCTTCTTCGTTCATTGTAATTCCGTTTGAAGCATCATTTTCAACAATAAAACCTGTAATATTTTTATCATTTCCAATTCTTGCAAATACAATAAACAAGGAACAAAAACCAGCATTTGAAATCCACATTTTTTGACCAGTGATTGAATATGTTTTTCCATCTTCGGACAAAACTGCTTTGGTTTTTCCAGAATTTGCATCTGATCCTGCACCTGGTTCTGTCAAACAATAAGCACCAAACCATTCGCCAGAAGCCAATTTTGGTACATATTTTTTCTTTTGTTCGTCATTACCATACAAAGTAATTGGCATGGTTCCAATTCCAGTATGTGCACCAAAAGCCGTTGAAAAAGAACCTGTTGCACCAGAGATATAGTCGCAAACAAGCATAGTTGACACAAATCCCATTCCCAATCCGCCGTATTCTTCAGGTACTGCAACTCCTAAAAGTCCCATTTCTCCTGCTTTTTTCATACAGGCTTCGGTGTAGGCATAATCTTTTTTCTCGAATTTGTCTTTGTGAGCCCACAATTCTTTATCAGCGAATTCTTTAACAGAATCACGCATCATAATTTGTTCTTCTGTAAAATCATCAACAGTAAAAATATTTTCTGATTTTGTTTCTTTCACGAGGAATTGTCCGCCTCTAGTGATTTCTTTTTTTACTTCAATTTGGTCTAAAACTTCCATTTTTTCTATATTTTAATCAGTTAATTTAAAAACTCATAAACCCCAGCAGTTCCCTGGCCAGTTCCCACACACATACTTACTATTCCGTATTTGGCTTTTCTTAATCTCATTTCTTCGAATAATTGCACTGAAAGTTTTGCTCCTGTGCAACCTAAAGGATGACCCAAAGCAATTGCTCCACCATTTACATTGATAATATCAGGATTTAAACCTAATTCTCTTGTAACTGCCAATGCTTGTGAGGCAAATGCTTCATTCAATTCTATTAAATCAATATCTTTTAATGTTAATCCTGCTTGTTTCAATACTTTTGGAATGGCTTTTACTGGACCAATTCCCATGATTCTTGGCTCAACTCCTGCTGATGCAAAGTTTACCAAACGAGCAATTGGCTCTAAATTTAATTCTTTTACCATTTCTTCGCTCATGACTAAAACGAATGCTGCACCATCACTCATTTGTGATGAATTTCCAGCAGTTACTGATCCATCGGCAGCGAAAACTGGTTTCAAATTGGCTAAACCTTCTATTGAAGTTCCGAATCTTGGTCCTTCGTCTTTATTGACAATATATGATTTTGTTTCTTTTTTACCATTTTCATTAATGAACGTTTGTTCGACAGTAATTGGAACAATTTGAGAATCGAATTTGCCATCAGTTTGTGCTTTCAATGCTTTATTGTGTGAGTTGAATGCAAACTCATCTTGATCGGCACGAGAAATATTGAATTGTTTTGCCACGGCTTCTGAGGTTAAACCCATTCCCCAATAATAATCTTCGTTTCCTGCTTTTGCCACTGCATAATCTGGTGTTGGTTTGTAGCCACCCATCGGGATAAAACTCATACTTTCGGCACCACCAGCAATAATGCAATGTGCCATTCCCGATTGAATTTTGGCAGTTGCCATTCCGATTGTTTCTAATCCCGAAGCACAATATCTGTTGACAGTTACGCCCGGAACATCATCGACTTTTAATCCCATTAACGAAATTAAACGACCTACGTTCAAACCTTGTTCTGCTTCTGGCATGGCGTTTCCAACCATTACGTCGTCAATACGAGTTTTGTCGAAATTTGGCAATTGCGCCATCATAAATTCGATGGTTTCGGCTGCTAATTCATCTGGACGTTTGAATCTAAAAAGCCCTTTTGGTGCTTTTCCTACCGCAGTACGGTAGGCTTTTACGATGTATGCTGTTTTCATTTTTATGTCATTGCGAGGAACGAAGCAATCTTATCCTCAATTAATAATTTTATCAAGTTCAAAACGCAATCGGTCTTGTTCTATAATTTGTTTAAGTTCTTCTTCTTTTGGTAAATACAACAAATATTTTGTTGCAAATAAATTATTTTTGTCGTTTAACACAGAATATTTCACAATAGTTTCGTCTTTTTCAGCACAAAGAAGCAGTCCAATTGTAGGATTATCATCTTCATTTTTATTTAAATCATCGTACATTCTGACGTACATATCAATTTGTCCAATATCTTGGTGTGAAAGTGTCGTTGTTTTTAAGTCAATAATCACAAAACATTTCAAGATATAATTGTAAAATACTAAATCGATAAAAAAATCGGACGTATCAGTTACGATGTGTTGTTGTCTTGCTACGAATGCAAATCCTTTTCCAAATTCTAACAAGAATTTTTGAATATGTTCAATAATTGCCGATTCTATGCTGTGTTCCGTGTTTTTAACATCTTGTTGTAATCCTAAAAATTCAAAAATGTATGGGTCTTTTATTAAATTTTGTATTGTTTCGGGTTTTGATTTTTCAATTTTATGTTCTAAAACTCTTTCGAATGCTAATGAACTTATTTGTCTTTGCAAATCTCGGCTGCTCCAGTTTGAAGTTGCACTTTCTATTAAATAATAATTTCTTTTTTCTGTTGTTTCAACACGAGAAAGTATTCGGTAATGTGTCCAACTCAATTCTTGACGCAGTGCGTCAAGAATTGGAAATGCAAAGTAAAATTTTCGCATGTTTGTAAGATTTGTATAATCAAAACCTTTCCCAAACTCTAATGTCAATTGATTTGCAAGATTTATGAGAGTTACTTTCCCATAGATAGCTTTTTCTAGTCCATTTTGCTCATCCTCAACTATTAAACGACCAATATTCCAATACGTTTCAAGTAAAACAGAATTTACCATTCTATAAACTCGTTGTCGAGATTGTAGGATAATTTCTGAAACAGAAAGTAGTAAATTGTTGTTTTCTAATTGCATTTAAAACTATTTTTATTTGGTACGCAATGCGTACCAAATTGAATTCTTGACACAATGCGTGAAGTTTTGCTTTTATTTTTTTGCGTTAGGGATGGAAGTGAAAATCCTTTTTGGCGATTTTTCTTCGCCAAAAAGATTGTAACGAACAGCCCGACCCGCAGGGAAACGCCCAAATTATTCTAATTTCGTAACGGCTTTCCTTTGGTTAACATAAACTGAATGCGTTCTAAAGTCTTTCTTTCAGTACATAAACTCAAGAATGCTTCACGTTCAATATCCAATAAATATTGTTCTGATACCAATGTGGCTTCTGACAAATCGCCACCTGCCATAACATAAGCGAGTTTGTTAGCAATTTTCAAATCGTGTTCTGATATGTATTTTCCAGCCACCATTTGGTTTGTCCCAACAAGGAACATTCCAAGTGCTTGTTTTCCTAAAACTTTTATATCTTTTCGTTCGATAGGTTTTGTGTAACCTGCTTCTGCCATAAGCAACGCGTGCTTTTTTGCTTCTGCAATTTGACGGTCTTTGTTTACTACAACAACGTCTTTTCCTTGTTGCAATAATCCTAAATCAAATGCTTCATAAGCCGAAGTTGAAACTTTTGCCATAGCAATTGTCATGAAATATTCTTGTAAAACATTCAATTCGACATCATTTTTACGGAATAAATCGGCTGCTCGTAAAGCCAATTCTTTAGAACCACCACCGCCAGGAATTACTCCAACACCAAATTCTACCAATCCCATATAGGTTTCAGCGGCTGCAACAACCTTATCGGCGTGTAAACTCATTTCGCATCCACCACCAAATGTCATTCCGTGTGGCGCCACAATTACTGGAATTCCAGAGTAACGAACACGCATCATGGTGTCTTGAAACATTTTTATTGCCATATTTAATTCGTCATACTCTTGTTCGACAGCCATCATAAATATCATTCCGATATTGGCACCAACCGAGAAATTGGCCGCTTGATTTCCAATAACTAAACCTTGATATTGCGTTTCTGCCAAGTCGATTGCTTTATTAATTGCTGTCAATACATCGCCACCAATTGTATTCATTTTCGATTGAAATTCTAAATTCAGAATTCCATCGCCTAAATCTTGAATGATTGCGCCGCTATTGCTCCAAATTTTTTTGCTTTCACGAATGTTGTTTAAAATTATAAATGAATCTTGACCGGGAACTTTATTTTGTGATTTGGTTGGAATATTATAAAAATAAGTTGCTCCTTCTTTTACTGAATAAAAACTTGTGTTTCCAGAAGTTAACATATCAGTAACCCAAGAAGCAGGAGCTAGGCCTTCGGCTTTCATGATTTCGATTCCTTTTTCGACACCAATGGCATCCCAAATTTCGAAAGGACCATTTTCCCAACCGAAACCTGCTTTCATGGCATCGTCAATTTTATATAATTCGTCCGAAATTTCAGGAATTCTGTTTGAAACATAGGCAAACATGCCAGAAAAAGATTTTCTGTAAAATTCTCCTGCTTTGTCTTTTCCTTTTACAAGAACTTTGAAACGATCAATTGGTTTATCGATGGTTTTGGTGAGTTCTAAAGTGGCAAATGAGGCTTTTTTGGCAGCACGATATTCAAGAGTATTCAAATCTAAAGAAAGAATGTCTTTATCTACTTTTTTATAAAAACCTTGATTGGTTTTGCTTCCCAACCATTTGTTTTCCATCATTTTATTGACGAAATCTGGCAGTTTGAACAACTTGTGTTGCTCATCTGTTGGACAATTTTCGTAAATTCCGTTGGCAACGTGCACCAAAGTATCTAATCCAACGACATCAACAGTTCTGAAAGTTGCCGATTTTGGACGACCAATCACTGGGCCAGTTAGTTTATCAACTTCTTCGATAGTCAATCCTAATTCTTTAACCAGATGAAACAACGATTGAATTCCATAAATTCCAACTCGGTTTCCAATAAATGCTGGCGTATCTTTGGCAACGACCGAAGTTTTTCCTAGGAATTTTTCGCCATAAACAGTCAAGAAATCAAGAACTTCGGTTGAAGTTTTTGGACCTGGGATGATTTCGAATAATTTCAAATAACGTGCGGGATTAAAAAAGTGCGTTCCACAGAAATGTTTCTGAAAATCTTCGCTTCGGCCTTCGCTCATAAAGTGAATTTGAATTCCAGAAGTGTTTGATGTAATTAATGTTCCTGGTTTACGGAATTTTTCTACTTGTTCAAATACCAATTTCTTAATATCTAAACGCTCTACAACCACTTCGATAATCCAATCAACATTGGCAATTTTTGCCATATCGTCAGTTGTGTTTCCAGTAGTAATGCGGCTTGCAAATTTTGCATTATATATAGGAGAAGGTTTTGATTTTAATGCAGTTGCTAAACTTTCATTTACCAAACGGTTTCTAACAATTTTGCTGTCGATTGTCAAACCTTTTTTAAGTTCAACTTCGTTTGGTTCTTTTGGAACAATGTCTAGAAGCAAGACTTCGACACCAATATTGGCAAAATGGCAAGCAATGCCTGAACCCATAATTCCAGATCCGATTACTGCTACTTTTTTAATAATTCTTTTCATATAATAGGTATAGTTTTTTTAGAAATTTAATTCTAATGTATTGAATATTTGTTTTTCGGAAATTAAATCAGTTATTGTTTCAGAAACTTCCATAAAGTTTTGCAATTTTTCGGCAGAAACATTATTTCTAATTGTTTCATTAAATTTTATAACTGTGTTTTTAGATAATTCTCTTTTTTCTTTTCCGTATTCTGTCAAAAAAATTAATACTCCACGACCATCATTTGGGTTTGGTTCTCTGTAAATTAAACCTTTTTCTTCCATAGATTTTAAGGTTCTGGTTAGTGATGTTGCTTCCATTCCCATTTTTGGACCAAGTGTCGTTGATGGTGTTCCACCTTCTTTTTCGATGCTTAAAAGTGTGAAACCAACTGACATTGAACCGTCATATTTAGATGCTTCTTCGTTGTACATTCTTGAAACTGCTTGCCAAGTTGCTCTTAAAACGTAATCTATTGTTTTTTCTTTCATATGTGTAAATTTTGCTTTTTCTTGTCACATATGGTATCGCTTTTTTTAAAATTGAAGTTGGCTTACGCAAACTTTCTGCAAAAAGCGATTTCATAAATTTACAATAACGATTTCAAAGATAATAAAAAAATACTATGCGTGCATAATAAATTTAAATTATTTTTGTGTTAAATAATAAATTTTAAAAAAGATTTTAGAAAAATTAATGAAATTGCATAACCCCGATAGTCGCAAGTAGCTTTTCGGGGTGGCGTTCAGCCCGAAAACTACTGCAAATAGCGGGACTAATTTTTTGATGAATGAAAATTTTGTGTTTCGAAAAATGTTAAAACCATTTTCGAGTAAACAAACTTATTAATGTATTTGTAGAAATGGTAACTACAAATCTAATTTTTTGAGTATAATTTCTAGAAATATCCCAACCATTAGAGGAATAAACAGGCAAATAAAGTTCGAAATAATCGGGTACTAAATTGAGTCGTAATCCTGAATCGAATAAAAATTTTGGGTTGTTATTTTGGTTTTTAAACAAAGCTGCATCGCCATAAACTTCGACCCAATTCCAAATGTTTGTACTTGCGTTCATTGATGTAATCCATTGATTTGCAAACGAATTCGTAACTTTTGTTTTGAAACCAGCTTCGGCAATAATGAGTTGTTGACTAAAAAAACCAGTTTGTTCGGAACGACCAATATAATCGAAATCAAATAAATAATCGGTTGGACGATCTAGGGCAAAACTAAAAAAATCGGTTGTTGTGTTTCGATACAAAAACGCTCCTGCATAACATCGCAAGTTGAGTTGGCGGTTGTTGTCAAACAATTTTCTATACTCGAAAGTACCAGAAATTTTTCCGAATTTATCTGCAATCTGAATGTTGCTGCCGTAACTAAATCGTTTTGTTAATTCATTAAGCGAACTTCCGTATTTCGCATCAAAAACCGAATAATCTTGGTTGTCAGTTGTTGTTGCGGTTGCAGAAACAAAATTAGTTTTTTCGCGACTTACTAAAATATGTCGAAAAGTTAAACCCGAAAATTTATTGCTACGATAATCTTTTTCTCGGAAACTAAATGCCAAAACGGGATTGAGTTTGTAGTAAGATGCGTTGGGTGCAAAATGCGATGTAGAACCATAGAATCCGTAACGAATATTGTATAATTTGCTTTCTCGAAATTGTTGATTTACTGTAAATGAAAAACTTCCAACCAACGATTTAGTTTCGCTTGCGTACAAAGGTTGAATGTCATAATTGAATGGTTTGTTGAGAATTGCTCCGTTGTGAAAACGCATTCCGAGTGTCAAGCCATCGTATAAATTGTAATTAAAAGCTGGTACATATAAAATTTGATTGTAATTTGGTTCTTCGAGATCTTTCATGAAAACAAATTTTAATGGACGATTGTTCGGGAAAAAACCTTCAATTTTTTTCCAATTATTTCGATTGTTAAATTCCGGAACTTCGTTGTTGTAATTAAGAACCAATTTTTCGGCACCTTCGTTTTTGAAAGTAAATGTACTGTCAGTTTTGATGTTCTCAAGCCAATGTTTAAAAACAACTTGCTTGTCTTTTATTCCATAAACAGTTATTGGAACATTGGTTTGAGTTTTATTTTTGACAGTAAAAGTAACATTCTCGTCAGTTTTTGAATATTCGGTTATTTTAAAATCTACTAATTCTCGAGAATTGATGATTTTATCAAAAAACCAATCTATGTTTTTATCAGAATTTGTTTTTAAGATTGTTTCAAAATCTTGAGCATTGGTTTGATTGTTGGTATTTTTTGTAATAAATTCTTGAATACTTTTTGATACTTTATTGTCAGATAAATAGCTGTCAAGATATTTTAAACTCAATCCAGCTCTATATTTTCCAGCTATTTTTTCATTAAATTTTATGAAAGAATCTTTTGAATCTCCAATTGGTTGGTCTAAATTTTTTCGAGCCATTAACATATAAAAATAACTGTATTGCTCATTAAAATCTAGATTAACGAGATTAAAACTTTTCAGAATTTTGTATTTAGCAATATTGCCCATCATTTTGGCATTTGGATAATATTCATCCATATATTTCATCATAAAATAAATTTGAATTCCGTCATAAATCCAATTTTCTTTTCTAGGATTTAACTGTAATGTATTGTGAAGATAATTGTTTAAATAGGTTTTTAGAAATTTTATTTCATATAAAAAATCATTCGGAAATGGATTTAAGAAATTAGGCAATTGATTCAATCCATAAAAAGGATTTTTGCCATAATCTACCTGAGAAATTGTAATTTTTTCGAATGGATAAACGCCTAAATTATTGTTTGTAAAAGTTACAACTTTATCTATAATAATTGCTTTTTGAATGTTGTCGATTTTGTCGTTTTTTAAGTCAGTTACAACTTCGATATTTGATGCTTTAAAACTATAAAAATCTGAATTCTGATTGAAATACAAGCTAAAAGTATTTCTTTTTTGCCCAGAAAATTTATAAATTGTGTTTGAGTTTTCTATTAAATTTAAATCGGTTGAAATTGATAAGTTTTCTGGAACAATCATTTCAATTTCATAATTAGAAATCGCATTAGAAATATCGTCAAGATTAGCATTGCTGTTTTTAACGAATTGATGGTTTTCAAATCTTGCAGGAATCAAAAACCAATCTTTAAGCGTTACTTTTCCGTTTTCATTATATCCGTAATCGGTAAATTTATCATTTGGTATTTTTACTTTATATTCAATATTTAAATTGATTTTTTGGTAGGGTAATAATTTATTTGGAAGTATTATTTCTAACAAATCGATATGTTTTTCAAGACGATTATATAAAATTGGATTTTTGTTAACATCAGAAATACTCAAAATAGTTGTTTTTCCTCTTTCTTTGTCATTTGCAATATGAAAATTTCTAATAAATTCGTCAGAAAATCTTTTTCCTAGTAGCGAATTTTTATCTGAATAGGCATTATTCCAATCGTTCAAAACAATCGAAATCAAAGTGTCATTTGATTGATTAAAATAACTAATTTGTTGATTTATAGTTAGTGTTTTATTTTCATTATCTAAAACAACATTCATTTTGATAGAATGCTGAGAAAATAAATTTATAGAATAAAATAAAAAAAATAAAATTTTGAATGTTTTCAACTTTTGTTTTTAGGATTATCAATCGAGTTGCAATTTAGTTTTTTATTTTTAATATGGTTTTAACTTAACTTAAATTTAAAATATTTTGAATCTAAAACTATATCTTTGCATAATAACCTACTAAAATTGCAATGAAAAAATTTTACCTTATTATAACATTATTAATTTCTAACCTAATTTACTGCCAAGTTGTTATAAATGAATTAGATGCCGATAATGTTGGCGCCGATACAAAAGAATTTGTAGAATTGAAATCAACAACTCCTAATTTTTCTCTAAACGGGTACGTTCTTGTTTTTTTTAATGGTGGAACTGGTTCAGGAACACTAAGTTATCAATCAGTAGATTTAGATGGTTTTAGTACTGATGTCAACGGAATAATAGTAATCGGTAACTCATTGGTTTCTCCAACACCACAAGTTATTATTCCAAATGCATCAATTCAAAGTGGTCCAGATGTAGTTGCTATATATCAAGGTAATGCTAGTGATTTTCCAGTTTTAACTCCAGCAGTTTCTGCAAATTTAATTAATGCAATTGCTTATTCAACAGTAAGTAATACAATATTTGCAACAACATTAATGTCTATTTTGGGTATTACGGTTAGTTCGAATGAAAATGTAAATGGTAATTTGTTTACAGAATCTATCCAGAGAAAAAACGATGGAACTTTTGAAGTCAAAATACCAACTCCTGGAGTAAATAATGATGGTTCTGGAATTATTTTCAACTATTTATCATTTACTTCAAATGTGACTTCACTAAATGAAGGACAGAATTTAACTTTAAACTTTTCTTTATCTCAAGCAGTTTCTGGATTACCATTGACTTTTAATTTTACATTAAATAAGGATAATTTCAATTCAAATGATTTTTCAGGATCGCAGTCAGTTACAATTCCAATTGGACAAAATACTGGTTCTGCAACATTTTCTATTTTAAATGATGGAATAAATGAAGGTGATGAAGAAATAAAAGTTATTATTCAACCTGTTTCATTACCATATACCATTAATAACAACAATTTAATTGTTAGAGTTATAGATTTAAATTTTTCTGTCTTGCCTTTCGGAACACCTGCAAACCCAACTTTTGGAATTGTTGCAAATACGAAACCAGCAAGTTATTACGATTCCTTAAACGGACTTTCTGGAGCAGCTTTGAAACAAGAAATTCAAAATATTATTGCAAATCCAAATTTAGTACAAGCGCAAAGCTATGGCGATGTTTATGATATTTTAAAAGATGCAGACCAAAATCCAGCCAATAGTAGCCAAGTTTGGTTAATTTATACTGAGGAAGGTCGATCGAAATTAGATCAACAGTTTAGTTCTAGCATAATCGGAAAATGGAATCGAGAACATATTTACGCTCAGTCTCGTGGCGGTTTTACCGATGGAACTAGCAGTTTTGCAGACGGAATAAATGTTTGGTTGCCAACAGGTCCAAACGATATTTTGACAGGTCATTCAGACGCACACCATATTCGCGCAGTCGATGGTTCTGAAAATTCTTCTAGAAATAACAAAAATTACGGAACAGAATATAATGGACCAAGTGGTTCGATTTCAAACGCTTGGAAAGGCGATGTAGCTCGTTCTTTGTTTTATATGGCAGTTCGATACAATGGATTGAATGTAGTAAACGGAAATCCTGCCGAAAGTCCCGATGGTTTTATAGGAGATTTGGCTACTTTGTTAAATTGGAATGCTTTAGACACAGCCGACGATTTCGAAATGAACAGAAATAATATTGTTTATAACTGGCAAAAAAATCGAAATCCGTTTATTGATATGCCTAACTTGGTTAACTATGTTTTCGGAAATAATACAGGTCAACCTTGGTCAAACTCGCTATCAGTTTCTAAAACTGACGAAATTTTGCAAGTTAAAATGCATCCAAATCCTGCAACAAATTTTATAGCAATTGATGGTTTGATAAATCAAGCTAATATTGAAATTTTTAATACAATAGGTAAGAAAGTTTACAATACTATTTATAACTCAAATGAAAAATTAAATTTCAATTTAGCTTCTGGAATTTATTTGGTTAAAATTATTTCTGAAAATAAATCAGTTGTGAAGAAATTGGTTGTTGAATAATCTTACTCAAATATTAATTTCAACATACAATTTTTTCCAGCAGCAATAGCAGTTTTTTCATCAATAAATCTAATAGTGTATAAATCTTTATTATTAGATAATTTTATCCAAGATTTGGCAGCATCATTCGAATAAAAAACTCCAGAAGTTCCGACACAAACCAATTGTTTTGCATCAGAATTCGGAATGTATTGAATGCATGACGCATAACCAAAACCTTGATTTTCTGCTATTAATTTCCAAGTTTTTCCGCCGTTTTTAGTTATGGCTTTGTTCCAAAAATTCTGATTAGGTTTTTCGTAATTTCCACCAGAAATTATTCCGTTTTTATCGTCATAAAAATCGGAAGTAAAAATTCCTGTCATTGCTTCACCTTGAATTATAGGTGTTTCGATGGTTTCAAATGTCTTTCCTTTATTGTTAGAAATAAAAACCCTAGATTTTTTTCCTCCAGAAACAATCCAAGTCTTGTTGTTTTTAATTATAATGTTGGTATTGCTTGCTGCAAATGCGGCTTCGCCATCTACAATTTTCGGAGCATTATTACAAGACAATTTTTGCCACGAATTTCCACCATCTTTAGTTGTAATTATTGACAAACAATTTTCGGTGGGATCGCCAATTGCTATTCCGTTTTTATCATCATAAAATTGCATGGAATCATAAAATACTTTTGGGTTATTTTCTTGATAAACGATTTTTTTATCGTTCGAAGTTTTCGAAAATTTATACAATATCGCAGGATTTCCAACTGTTAAAATAAAAACATCAGTTGAAGTTTGAGCAATACTTCTGAATTCCATTTTCAGAGTATCATTTGTTACTTTTCTTTCAAATTTGTTTTTAGAAATTAAATCAATATTTCCAAAGCGGTTTTTATCAGCAGCGTAATAAACTTTATTTTTATCGATTGTTATGGCTCTAATAGAGATTTTATCATATATTAACGTATCTACAATTATTTTTGAAAATGATTTTTTAGCGTCAATGGTTTGACATTGGCTTGATACAATTGTAAAAAGCAAAATTATTTGTAAAAAATTAATTTTCATTTGAATTCTTCAATAAACCATTTTTAAAAAATACAGTCCTATATATAAGGTAAACAAAATTACAATTTTAATTACAAACCAAAACTAATTCTTGGCACGTTAATTGGATAACTTTAAATATATTAATCAAAAATAAAGAAATTATGAAAATCAAAATTTTAACTATTGTATTATTTGCTATATCAAATTTAATTTTTGCTCAAGATCGCACAACAGTAAATGCAACAAATTCAGAAATTAGCGACAACTTAGATTTAAGAGCAGTTGCCTCACTATTTGGAGATTCTCAAAATCTTGAAGATTTCGAAAGACGTTTGAACGATCCAAAACTTCAGATTTCGAACTTAGATTTAAATAACGACAACCAAGTTGATTATCTTAGAGTAATCGAATCAGTCGAAGGTCGAACGCATTTAATAATCATTCAATCTGTACTAGGAAACGATGTTTTTCAAGACGTTGCAACAGTAGAAGTCGAAAAAGATTCGAATAATAACATTCAAGTGCAAGTAGTTGGCGATGTTTTTATGTATGGAAACAATTATATTTATGAGCCAGTCTATGTTCAAACTCCAGTATTTTATAGCACTTTTTGGGTAAATAATTACCGACCATATTGCTCAAGTTGGAGATGGAATTATTATCCGACACATTTTGTGGCTTGGAATCCTTTTCCGATTTTTAGATACCGTCACAATGTTGGACTTTGCATCAATGTAAATTATCACTACAATTATGTAAATATTCGCCGCAACCACATTGCATACAATAATTATTATTCAAGACGTTGCAATGGTTACGAAAAACAACATCCAAACCGTTCTTTTGCTTCAAGAAATTCGGGTCATAATAACCGTTATGAATTAGAGCAATCTCGCCCAAAAACTAGAGATGTCGCTTACGCAAATACCAGAAACGAAACCTCAAGAGGAAATTCGGGTAATAATTCAAGAAACGAAAATACAAGAGAAAACTCTGGAAACACATCAAGAAACGAATCAAATTCTAATGAAAAAGTTAGAGTAAGTTCTGGGAACACATCAAGAAACGAATCGACAAGAACAGAATCGACACGAGGAAATTCTGGAAACACTTCAAGAAATGAATCTAATTCAAATGAAAATGTTAGAGTAAGTTCTGGAAACACTTCAAGAAACGAATCTACAAGAACTGAAACCTCAAGAGGAAATTCTGGTAATACATCTAGAAATGAATCTACAAGGTCAAATTCAGGAAGTTCAAGAACTTCTTCTGATAATAGTTCTCAAAAACAACACTCGTCCAGAGGAAATTCTGGTGGATCAAGAAGATAATTATTAGTAACAATAAAAAAAGTACTACAATTCTATTGTGGTACTTTTTTTATTAACAAAACCAAAAATTATTAAGAATTAATTAGTAATTTAATTTTGAAACATTAAATTTGGACTTTCAAATTTTAAAAAAATGAGCGGATCGCATCAGAATCTCCATTCAAAATGGACAATCGCAGGATTATTAGTTAGTTTAGGAATCATTTATGGCGATATTGGAACTTCTCCTTTATATGTAATGAAAGAATTAATTGGACTAAATTTTGCAATAAACAAAGATTTAGTTCTTGGTGGAATTTCATTAGTTTTCTGGACTTTGACACTTCAAACGACTATAAAATATGTAATTTTAACTTTAAGTGCCGACAATCACGGCGAAGGAGGAATTTTTGCTTTATATGCATTAGTCAAAAAAACAAAAATAAAATGGTTAATTGTTCCAGCAATTATTGGTGGTAGCGCACTTTTAGCAGATGGAATTATTACACCACCAATATCGGTTGCGTCGGCTGTCGAAGGAATAAAAATATTTTATCCAGGACTCGAGGTTTCTGACATTCAACGAATTGTAATCGGAATTTTATTTGTTCTTTTTTCGATACAACAATTTGGAACTAAGTTAGTTGGTAAATTTTTTGCGCCAGTAATGTTAGTTTGGTTTTCAATGTTAGCCATTTTAGGAATTATGCAAATTGTCGGTCATCCAGAAGTTTTACAAGCTGTAAATCCATATTATGCTTATAACATATTAGTCGCACCTGAAGGTTTGAATCCAGAGGGATTTTTCATTTTAGGATTTGTATTTCTTTGTACAACTGGGGCAGAAGCATTGTATTCTGATATGGGACATTGTGGTCGAAAAAATATCAGAATAAGTTGGGTGTTTGTTAAAATTACTTTAGTTTTAAATTATTTTGGACAAGCTGCGTATTTAATTCAACATGAAGGTCAAACGCTAACCGAAATAAATAGTTCAAATCCGAATCCGTTTTATTTAATGATGCCAGAATGGTTTCAACCAATTGGAATTGGAATTGCAACATTAGCAGCAGTTATAGCATCTCAAGCCTTAATTAGTGGTTCTTTTACATTAATAAACGAAGCAATGAGATTAAATTTCTGGCCAAAAGTTAAAATAAAATATCCTACCGAAGTAAAAGGTCAAATGTACATTCCATCAATCAACTGGTTGTTGTTTATTGGTTGTGTTGGAATTGTTTTGTACTTTAAAGAATCAAGTAAAATGTCTCACGCTTATGGTTTAGCAATTATACTTTGTATGATAATGACTACGATTTTACTTAATTTTTATTTGATAATGAAAAGAGTAAAATGGTATTTTATTGTACCATTAATGCTAATGTATGCAGCAATTGAATTGAGTTTTCTTGCAGCCAATATTACAAAATTCAAAGAAGGTGGCTTTGTTACAGCAATAATTGCATTGACAATAATAACCATAATGTCTATTTGGTTTATGGCTAAGAAAATTAGTAAAAATTATACTAAAATCGTAAAAATTGCCGACTACAAAAAAGTACTTGCAGAATTGAGTCTTGATTTATCTATTCCTAAATATGCAACTCATTTGGTTTATATGACTAATGCCAATCGTGTTGACGAAATAGAAGAGAAAGTAATGTATTCGATTATGCAAAAGCGTCCAAAACGTGCTGATGTTTATTGGTTTGTTCACGTAAATATTCTAAGCGAACCCTATAAAACCGAATACAAAGTAACCGAAATAATGAAAGACGATTTGTACAGAGTCGATTTTAATTTAGGATTCAGAGAACCAACTAAAATCAATCTAATGTTCAAAGAAGTATTAAAAGATATGGTTTCTAATGGCGAAGTTGATATTTCTAGTAGATACGAATCTTTAAATAAAAATAACATTTTAGGAGACTTCAAATTTGTATTATCAGAAAAATTCTTGTCAAATGACAGCGATTTATTATGGCATGAGAAAATAGTAATGAATTCGTATTTCTTCCTCAAAAAATTCAGTTTGTCAGAAGAGAAAGGTTTTGGACTAGACAGTAGTTCTGTCAAAATAGAACAGTTTCCGATGGTTTTGCATCCGCCAGAAAAAATTAATATGACAAGAGTACACCAACAATAAAATATTAAAACCGTCAGAAATGGCGGTTTTTTATTGCTTAAAAATCAATAAATTTATAACAAAAAAATGTTATACCTTTGCACCTCAATAAAATAAAATGAGATTACACAGAAATTTAGTTTACACAACAATTGACGGACTTAATGCCATATTTAACGAAAAAGAATATGCTGACAAAGTTGTAGCACGATCACTAAAAAAAGACAAACGATGGGGTAGTGCAGACCGCAAATTTGTTGCTGAAACATTATACGAAGTTGTTCGTTGGAAAAGATTATATTCTGAGATTGCTGAGGTTAAAGAACCATTTAATCGTGACGATTTATGGAGAATGTTCTCAGTTTGGGCAGTTTTGAGAGGTTATCCAATTCCTGATTGGCAACAATTGACCGGAACACCAGAACGAAAAATCAAAGGAAGATTTGACGAATTATCTAAAAATAGAGTGCTGAAAGAATCCATACCAGATTGGATGGATGAATTATGTGTTAAAGAATTAGGCGAAGCTGTTTGGGCAAAAGAAATTACTGCCCAAAACCAACCAGCAAAGGTTATTTTAAGAACCAATACTCTTAAAACTACACGTGAGCAATTACGAGCGATAATGATGGACCTTAATATAGAAACAGATATTCTTGAGAATCAACCAGATGCTTTAGTTTTAAAAGAGCGCGCTAACGTTTTCTTAACAGATGCTTTTAAAGATGGTTTTTTCGAGGTTCAAGATGCTTCATCACAATTAGTTGCAGCATTTTTGGACGTTCAACCAGGAATGAGAGTTGTCGATACTTGCGCTGGTGCTGGAGGAAAAACTTTGCACATGGCGTCATTAATGGAGAACAAAGGACAATTGATAGCAATGGATTTGTACGAAAGCAAATTAAAACAATTGAAACTTCGTGCCAAAAGAAACGGTGCTTTCAATATAGAATATCGAATTATTGACTCAACAAAAGTCATCAAAAAACTTTATGACAAAGCCGATAGAGTTTTAATCGATGCACCTTGTAGTGGTTTAGGAGTTTTGAAACGAAATCCAGATGCTAAATGGAAATTGCAACCAGAGTTTATAGACAACATCAAAAAAGTACAAGCCGAAGTTCTTGAAAGCTATTCTAGAATTGTAAAACCAGGCGGAAAATTAGTCTATGCTACCTGTTCTATTTTACCGTCCGAAAATCAAGAACAAATTAACCATTTTTTGACAACAAAGAACGGAAAAAGTTTTACATTTGTCAAAGATGTAAGAATATTAGCTCATGAATCTGGATTTGATGGGTTTTATATGGCATTACTAGAAAAAAAATTAATCTAATCAACAAATATATTATGAAAAGAATTTACTCAGTTATTTTAACTTTAGGATTTGCATCGGGATTCTCTCAATCTGGAGCTCCAGCAAATCCATATTATAACGGTTTCGATTGGAATTTGACTGAAACATCATTGAAAACTGCTTTGTCATCTAAAATTACAACAACTCACACCAAAATTTTAAGTTATTCTCAAGCTGAAAGTGCTTTAAAAATTGTTGATTTAGATCCAGCAGACAACACAAATACTAAAGTTCTTTTGTTATACGGTTTTGATAATGTTAATTATTGTAATTATGTCTCAGAATCTAATTTTGGTACATCGACAAACTGGAATGAGCATAGAAAACGTCATAAAGAAGCCGATGTCTCAGGTGGAAGCCAATGTGCCTGGAATAGAGAACATGTTTATGCACAGTCACTTGGAACTCCACCCTTAGGTCAAGTTGGAGCAGGCGCAGATGCACATCATTTGCGTGCATGCGATGTTGACAGAAATGCTAATAGAGGCAGTTCTAAATTTGGTGCAGGTTCTGGAAATTCTGCCTATTCTGGGTCTTTTTGGTATCCTGGAGACGAGTGGAAAGGAGATGTTGCAAGAAATATGATGTATCTGTATTTGAGATATCCAACACAATGCAAACCAATTGGGGTTGGAACAGGGGAAACAGTTGCAACTGATCCTGACATGATTCAGTTGTTTTTGCAATGGAATGCCGAAGATCCGGTATCGCAATATGAAGACAATCGAAATACATATCTAGGAAACGCTTCTAACACTTTTGGACAAGGAAATCGTAATCCTTTTATCGATAATCCTTATTTAGCAACTAAAATTTGGGGCGGAATTGCGGCAGAAAACAGATGGCCAACCGTATTTTTATCTAATGAAAGTTTTGATATGTTCGCGACTACAAATGTTTATCCAAATCCATCAAATGAAAATAGAATCATTATTACATCGGATATTGCAATTGACGAAATTAATTTGATAAATATAAACGGTCAACTTATTCAAGTAATACAAAAACCAGTTTTTGAAAATAATACTTACACTTTAAACGATTTACCACAAGGTTTTTATTTCCTAAAATTATCATCGGATAATCAATCCTTGACTAAAAAGTTAATTATAAATTAATTTTTTAATTTTATCAAAACATAAAAGCCATTCGATCTCGAATGGCTTTTATGTTTAACTACAATATATATTACTTCAAACTAGCCAAACTCTGTTCAATAGTTGCAATATTTGCCATAGCATCTGCTTCTTTTTTGCGTTCGTTTTCAATAATTTCTGGTTTTGCGTTGGCCACAAATTTCTCGTTTGATAGTTTTACTTGAACTGATTTCAAGAAACCTTGAGCGTAAACCAATTCGGTCGAAAGTTTAGCAATTTCTGCTTCTATATCAATATTTCCAGAAATCGGAATAAAATATTCGTTCGATTTTGTTCTGAAAGTCAACGAACCATCAATTTTTTCTGACACATATTCGAGATTGGTAATATTACCCAATTTCATAATTACCGAATCAAAATAAGTCGAAGTTTTTTCATTATTGATTATTTTTAGTTCTATAGCATCTTTTTGAGCAATATTTTTTTCTTTTCTGATAGTTCTAATGCCTGAAATAACTTCTGATGTGAATTCGAAATTTTCAATAATTGAATTATCATAACTTGTCATTTTTGGATATTCAGCAATAATCAATGCTTCTGCTGGCGTTCTTTTTTTAATCAAATGCCAAATTTCTTCGGTTAAAAATGGCATAAATGGATTCAGTAATTTCAAGTTTACTTCTAGAATTTCTATCGCTTTTGCAAATGTCAAACTATCAATTGGTTGCTGATAGGCTGGTTTTATCATTTCAAGAAACCAAGAACAAAAATCGTCCCAAACCAATTTGTAAGTTGCCATTAAAGCATCTGACAAACGATATTTTTCGAAATTATCATCGATTTCTAAAATTGTTTTTTGCAATTTGTTTTCATACCATTCAATGGCAACTTTACTTGATTCGGGTTGCGAAATTGTGGTTGAAACTTCCCAACCTTTTATTAATTTAAATGCATTCCAGATTTTATTGGTAAATGCTTTTCCTGTATTGCACATTTCTTCGTCGAAAATAATATCATTCCCAGCATTTGAACTTAAAAGCATACCAACACGAACACCATCGGCACCATATTTAGCGATTAATTCTAAAGGTTCTGGAGAATTTCCGAGTGATTTACTCATTTTTCTGCCCAGTTTATCTCGAACTATTCCGGTCAAATACACATTTTTAAAAGGTTTTTTATCAGCAAATTCGTAACCAGCAATAATCATTCGGGCAACCCAGAAAAACAAAATTTCGGGAGCTGTTACTAAATCATTTGTTGGATAATAATATTTAAAATCTTCGTTTTCTGGGTTCATAATCCCACCAAAAACGGACATTGGCCACAACCAAGACGAAAACCATGTATCCAGCGCATCTGAATCTTGACGCAAGTTTTTGGTTGTAAGTTGTAAGTTGTTCGTTTTCTGTTTTGCTAAGATTAATGCATCTTCAATATTTTCGGCAACTACAAAATCTTCTTTTCCTCCTGATCCTTCGGGACCATAAAAATAAGCCGGAATTTGTTGTCCCCACCACAATTGTCGTGAAATATTCCAATCGCGAATATTTTCTAACCAATGTCTATAGGTGTTTTCGAAACGTTTTGGGTGCAAAACAATTTCGTCTGATTCTAAAACCGATTTGATGGCTGGTTTAACTAAATCTTCCATTCTCAAAAACCATTGATCGGACAATCTTGGCTCGATTACGGCTTTGGTTCTTTCTGAAGTTCCAACTTTGTTCAAATGTATTTCGGTTTTGGCTAATGCTCCGATTTTTTCGAGTTCTAATGCGATTTCTGTACGAACTACAAATCGATCTTTACCTTGATAATGCAAACCAAAACTGTTTAGCGACGCATCATCATTCAGAATATCAATGATTTCAAGATTGTGTTTTTCGCCAAGTGTTTTATCATTCATATCGTGGGCTGGCGTCACTTTTAGGCAACCAGTTCCGAATTCTATATCAACATATTCATCTTCAATTATTGGAATAACTCTTCCGCAAATTGGCACAATTGCTTTTTTGCCTTTCAAATGCGAAAAACGTTCGTCATTAGGATTGATGCAAATTGCCGTATCTCCAAAAATCGTTTCTGGACGAGTTGTGGCAACTGTCAAAAACTCATTAGAACCATCGATTTTGTATTTAATATAAAATAATTTCCCTTGTTGTTCTTCGAAAATTACTTCCTCGTCAGAAAGTGTGGTTTTGGCTTCTGGATCCCAGTTTACCATTCTGTAACCACGATAAATTTGTCCTTTATTATACAAATCTACAAACGATTTGATAACCGACGCAGACATATCTGGATCCATAGTGAATTTGGTTCGTTTCCAGTCGCAAGAACATCCTAGTTGTTTGAGTTGTTCAAGAATTGTTCCGCCATATTTGTCGGTCCAAGCGTATGCGTGAACTAAAAATTCTTCACGAGTTAAATCGTTTTTATTGATGCCTTCGGATTTTAGTTTGGCTACAACTTTGGCTTCGGTGGCGATCGATGCGTGATCGGTTCCTGGAACCCAACAAGCATTGAAACCTTTTAATCTGGCACGACGAATCAAGACATCTTGAATGGTGTTGTTCAACATGTGTCCCATGTGCAAAACGCCTGTTACATTTGGTGGAGGAATTACGATTGTATAAGGCGTGCGATGGTCTGGTGTTGATGAAAAATAATCATTTTTCATCCAATAGTCGTACCATTTTTGTTCTGTTGTTGCGGCGTTGAATTGTGCTGGAATTGTCATTTATTTCGAATTTTGTTTTAGCCCCGATAGAAACGAAAATCCTTTTCTTTTTTTTCAAAAGAAAAGATTGAAGAGAATAGCGGGAAATAGCTCCAAAAAATAAATTTTGGGTTATTATTATTATTATTCAATAATTGCAAAAGTAATTATTTGAAACTGATAAAAAAAGTCTATTTCTATAATAATGACTTGAGCTTGAACTTAAATTCGTATTGGATATTGTTTCGATTGACAGACATTGTGATGGTTTTTCCGTCTTCTGATTTTAGCAATTCATTGATTTCTTGCAAAGTATAATTAAAAACTTTGTTGTTGTTGATTTCTAAAATCAAATCTCCTTTTTTTAGTCCTGAGATTTCGGCTGGAGAATTTTTGCGAAGATTGGCAATTCTGAAAAGTGGTTTTAATGAAAAACTGTATTTTACATCATTCAATTTCACATCTGTTTCGCTAAAAGAAATTTTATTGCTTTTGGTAGTTTTGAATTCATTGCTTTCTGCAATCCATTGTAAACCATCGTGTTCGAGTTCAATTCCAGACATATTAAAATTGAACGGCAAATTGAAATTGCTGTTTTTCTTGAAATGAATTTTTTGATTTGTATAATCATAAATGATATCGAAACGTTTCAAAATTTCTCCACCAATGGAGCCTTCACGATCTTGAACCAAACGAGAATAAGTGATTGCCAATGAATCTGGGAAAGAAGTTAGTGGTTTCTCGAATTCAAATTTATTGATTGCGAATTTTTTTATTCTAGCTCGTTTACCGAATAATTCGCCCGAAAAACCACGACCTAAATAATCACTAAAATTTATTTCTGGAACTTTTATTTGATTAATTTGATTTTCGAATAACCAAAGAGCATCTCCCGAACCTGAATCGATTAACATTTTGGTTTCGATTTCTTTATTTTCAAAATTAATTTTGGTCAACAAATAAGGCTTATTACTTTCGATTGTAATATCAGAAGTCGAAAATTTAGTGTTGATTTTTTTTCTGATTTTTGGATTCTCTTTATGAACAATTATTTTTCGGCTGCTGTAATTGGTTTCTATCAAATAATCTCGAAAAAAATTATAACCAATAATTCCGTTTACCGGAATGCCAACCTGTGCCGAAAAATTGAAATTTTGGTCTAAAACAATATATAATTTATGATTGAAATCTACGAAATCTTTGCAAATAAGTGTATTGTTTACAGATTTTAAACCATCTACAAAATCTTCTTTTCCAAAGCCTTTTAGTTGAATTTTTTCAACATTCTTAAAACTTAAAGTTTCATCATCTTCGAGTCCAAACAAAACTGTTTCTTCAACGCCAGTATCGAGCAAAAAATTCAACTCTATTCCATTTACATTAATTGGAATGAAAATTAAATTATTAATAAATTGAAACGGAATTGTGATTTTGTTTTTTTGAGAATTGAATGCAAATCCTTCTTGTGCATTGCTAAAAATGCTACATAAGAAAAATAGTACAATCAGGCATTTGGGGTTCATATAACTAATTTATACAAATAAAAGATATTTAAGGCTAAAACAATTGTCTTTAACAAATAAATTACTGAAATTTGCGACATAAAACAATTTAACTATGCCGAAAGTATCAAATAAAGGGATGAATATGCCCGAATCGCCAATCAGAAAATTGGTTCCTTATGCAGATATTGCTAAGAAAAAAGGCAATAAAGTATACCATTTAAACATTGGTCAACCCGATATTAAAACTCCTCAATGCGCACTCGATGCAGTAAAAAATGCTGATATTTCGGTTTTAGAATACAGTCATTCTGCTGGTTTTGAAAGTTATAGAAAAAAATTATCTCAATATTATATCAACCACGATTTGCCTATAAATCTTGAGGATATTATTATAACAACTGGCGGATCAGAAGCTTTACTTTTCGCAATGGGCAGCGTTTGCGATAATGGTGACGAAGTTATTATTCCTGAACCTTTTTATGCCAATTATAATGGTTTTGCAACAGCTTCTGGCGTTTCGGTTGTGCCAGTAATTTCGACTATTGAAACTGGTTTTGCTTTGCCACCAATTGCTGATTTCGAGAAATTAATTACCCAAAAAACCAAAGCAATTGTTATTTGTAATCCAGGAAATCCTACTGGTTATTTGTATTCTCACGAAGAAATTTTGCAATTGGCCGAATTGGTAAAAAAACACGATTTATTCTTGATTGCCGACGAAGTTTATCGCGAATTTGCTTATGATGGTCACAAACATTATTCTGTTATGAATGTGCCGGGATTGGAACAAAATGCTATAATGATTGATTCGGTTTCAAAAAGATTTTCGATGTGTGGTGCAAGAATTGGTTGCATAGTTTCCAAAAACAAAGAATTAATGGCAACTGCAATGAAATTTGCGCAAGCTAGATTGAGTCCGCCAACATTTGCACAAATTGCCAGTGAAGGCGCACTCGATACACCACAATCTTATTTTGATGATGTAATCGAAGAATATATCGAACGTAGAAATGTACTTATCTCAGCACTTGAAAAAATCGATGGTGTGATTGTTGCCAAACCAAAAGGTGCTTTTTATTGCATTGCAAAATTACCAATCGATAATGCCGATAAATTTGCGCAATGGCTTTTAGAATCTTATGATTACAACGGCGAAACCGTTATGGTTGCTCCAGCCGCAGGATTTTATTCAACAAAAGGTGTTGGTTTGACCGAAGTTAGAATTGCTTATGTTTTGAAAAAAGAAGATTTAATTAAATCGGTCGAGATTTTAAAACATGCTATTTTGGCTTATAATAAATTATAAAAGTTTAAATTAATTGCAAAAAAAAGTCCTTAAGTTTTTAATTATTTGGGGAAATAACTATTGGTTTCTTAACGACTTTTGCAATTAACAATCTAAACTTAAAAAAATTAATCTTTATTGCGGTATTGTTGCAATAATTTTTTACTGAAATTATCTTCTGCTCGTTTTAATTTCAATAATTTTATTGGAGATAAAATCCCTTTTAAATTAACTAACAGTTTTTTTCGATTAAAAAACAATTCTTCCTCTGTGTTTTCTAATTGTGTTAACAAAGAGTTTGCTTCTTTATCTGTCATTTTGTCTAAATCCTCATCACTCATTTTTTTGATTAAAGATTTTGTTTTTGTACTTCTAATTTCTTGTTGTTTAGCATCAAATGCATTAAAAACTGGCCAAAATTTTGTTGCTTCATCAGTAGTCAAAGACAATTCATTGGTTATAAACGCTACTTTCAAAGCTTTTATTTGTTCCTTTTTTTCAGGATTTGGTTGCGCTTTTGTATTTAAAGCAAATAATAAAAATACTATTGTTATAATTTTAAAATTCTTCATTTTTTTTAATTTATAAGATATTCTTCAAGGTTTTCGTTTTCTGAAAGTTCCTTTTCTATTAATTGATCTTCGATTTTTAAATCAATTTTTATTTTATTTATATCGTTTTGAGTCAATAATTCTGCAATATCATGATCATTGATTGATTGGTTTTCGGTAATATAATTTTCTAAATCTAAATTTTCAATACTTGATGACTTTATTAAATAATTATTTAAAACTGGAATACTAATTCCAACAATCAAGATCGCAGCAACAGCAAATATCCAAGTTTTTGTTTTAGAAAAAATCGAAATGACTTTTATTTCTTGATTTGGAATTTTAGACATTAACTTTTCAGAAAAATTATCAAAATAATTATCTGGAA
This sequence comes from Bacteroidota bacterium, assembly GCA_043728355.1. Lineage (GTDB taxonomy): Bacteria > Bacteroidota > Bacteroidia > Flavobacteriales > Flavobacteriaceae > Flavobacterium. The sequence continues at coordinate 1,080 of JAYTMQ010000040.1, read as the reverse complement.
CTTTAAATCCTGAATTTATTTTTGGGTCGTTTTCTAAATTATATGGTTTCATAATAATAAGACATTAATTAATCAAAAAGGTTTAATTTGTTTTTAGAAAATCTTCAATTTTTTTTGTTGCTATATGATATGAAGCTTTTAAAGCTCCGACTGAAGTTCCTAAAACATCAGATATTTGCTCATATTTTAATTCTTCAAAATATTTCATTTTAAAAACTAATTGTTGCTTTTCTGGCAATATTGCGATTGCTTTTTGCAATTTTAATTGAATCTCATCACCTTCAAAATACACATCAGCTTGAAGATTATCAATAATTTTTGATTGAATTTCTTGACTTGTTGTATTATTTTTTTTTGCTTTAGAATTTAAAAAAGTAATCGATTCGTTAGTAGCAATTCTATAAATCCAAGAATATAATTTGCTTTCTCCTTTGAATTTATTTAAATTCTGAAAAACTTTTATAAATGTATTTTGCAAAACATCATCAGCATCGTCATGATTCAAAACGATATTTCTAATATGATAATACAAGGGTTTTTGAAATTTTTGTAAAAGATTTTGAAACGCAACATTTTGCGTTTTTGGATTCAATAATGCTGTAATAAATTCCTTTTCTTCTTGCAAAGCCAAAATTTTAAAGTTAGACTATTAGATTTTGAAAAGGTTTAATTTGTTTGATAAAGTTATTGAGGAAAATCTTTTCTAATGATAATTTTTTCTGGAATAGAAGTACTTGTTACTGGTGTTGGTAATTCAACTTTTGGAGTTTGAATTAGATTAGCACCTGTTTTTGAAGCTTTTACATAATTTTTTGTAAAAGTTTTTTTCTTAACTGGAAAATATATTTCTGTAATCCATTTATTAGAATCTTTAGTTTCAGTTTTATTGATTTTATAAACTTCGATAATAGGAAGTTCTGTTTTTTGAATTAAATTGTTTTCTAAAACTAATTCTAATGCTTTGTTTCTTGCTTCGGTTTTATAAATTAAATCTCCATTTAATGTAGTTTTTATAGATTGAAATGGCAACATACTATCAAATGTATATTCACTCTCAGCACTTGTTATAATTGAATCTTT
>JAYTMQ010000039.1:0-17581 GCA_043728355.1 Bacteroidota bacterium | reverse complement strand
ACTGCAACCGAAGATAAAATGGACATTCCGAAAGGATTGTGGTATAAATCTCCGACCGGAAAAATTATCGATTCAGACGAATTGGCACGAAATTTATGGGTAAGTCCAGAAGACGATTTTCATGTTAGAATTGGTTCGGCAGAATATTTCGAAATTTTGTTTGACAATAATGTTTTTGTCGAATTAGACAAAAATATGACTTCCAAAGACACTTTAAAGTTTGTAGATACCAAAAAATATGACGAACGATTAAAAGATGTAACAGCAAAAACTGGTCTAAAAGATGCAGTTAGAACTGGAGTTGGGAAATCAAAAGGTAAAGATTTAGTAATTTGTTGTATGGATTTTGCATTTATTGGAGGTTCGATGGGTGCAGTTGTTGGAGAGAAAATCGCAAGAGGAATCGATTTTGCAATAAAAAACGAAATGCCATTCATTATGATTTCTAAATCAGGAGGCGCACGTATGATGGAAGCTGCTTATTCATTAATGCAATTGGCCAAAACTTCTGCAAAATTAGCTCAATTGGCAGAAGCAAAATTGCCCTATATTTCGCTTTGTACTGACCCAACAACTGGTGGAACAACTGCAAGTTACGCAATGCTTGGTGATATAAATATTGCAGAACCAGGCGCATTAATTGGTTTTGCTGGGCCAAGAGTTGTGCGTGATACCACTGGAAAAGATTTGCCAGAAGGTTTTCAAACATCGGAATTTTTATTAGAACACGGATTCTTGGATTTTATATCAGCAAGAAAAGATTTGAAAGACAAAATAAATCTTTACATAGATTTGATTCAAAATAATAATATTAGATAAAAAACCAATCCCGAATAAATTAATTCGGGATTTTTTTTTGTTATAAATATATTTTACATTCCACTTCGTATAGCTTCAACAGGATCTAGTCTACTAGCAGAAATTGCAGGCAAAATTCCAGCAATTAAGCCTATTAATGCTGCCAACCCTGTTCCTAAAAGTACATTATTCATACCCAAAACAAACTCAAAATCGAGAACATTGGTCAGAATTAATGATATTATCCATACGAAAAGCATTCCCATTATTCCACCAATTACACATAAAATTATAGCTTCGAATAAAAATTGAAACAAAATAAACTTATTTTTTGCGCCTAAAGATTTTTGAATTCCTATTAGGTTTGTGCGTTCTTTGACTGAAACAAACATAATATTGGCAATTCCAAATCCGCCAACAAGCAATGAAAATCCAGCAATAACCCAACCACCAATATTCAATTGACTGATTATTCCATCAAGAAAATTAGTAAATCCTGAAAGAACATTAACAAAAAAATTATCGATTTCGCCAGATTTTATGCCACGATAATTTCGCATCTTTTGAGATAAATCACCTTTAAAAGCATCGATGTCAATGTTTTGATTTGGTTTTATTAAGATAACCGGAGTTAGAAATTCGGAATTATCACCATAAATTTTTCTTAGAAAATTCGATGGAATAAAAATCGAAGTATCATTACTTTCTCCTAAAATTCCTGCTCCTTGCTTTTTTAGGATTCCAATAACATTAAATTTTTGACCATAAAGTCGAACGGTTTGTCCGATTGGATCGTAGCCTTCGAATAATCCTCTAGAAACTTCGTGACCTAAAATAACCAATTGTAATCCTGAATTCGATTCTGATTCATTAAAAAAACGTCCTGATTTAAAATCGAGTTTTTGAATGTCGTCGAACTCATCTGTAACTGGAACAACATTTAAGCTATTGACGGTTTTTGATTCGAATTTAATACTTTCGGATTTAGTAAAAAACTGGAAACAAACATTTTCGGCATCTTTAAGATTATCTTTTAAAAACTGATATTCATCATATTTTACATCCGGAAATTGTTCTCTTTTCCATCTCGGAATTTCGGTTGGACCAAACGAAAATCGCATTAAATACATTGTGTTTTTGTCCAAACTACTCAAATCTTTTTTGATTTTACGGTCTAATGAATCAACAGCTGTCAAAACCGCAATTATCGAAAAAATTCCAATTGTTACGCCTAGCAACGACAACAAAGTCCGCAACTTGTTGTTTCGCAAAGCATTTATTGCAAAACCAAAACTTTCTTTTAATAATCGAATGTAAACTAACATAAATTTGGACTATTTTTTATTTTATCAAATGTATAATTTAAAATCAAACTATCGAACTATCAAATCATCAAATAATCATAATATCTAATTTTCTAATTGATAAATTATCTATTTAAAAATGTACTTTTGCACAACACAACTAAAACATAAAATGAATACTACAAAACAAATTAAATCGGCACTAATTTCGGTTTTTTCAAAAGACGGATTAGAACCAATAGTTAGACTATTAAATGAGCAAAATGTTACAATTTATTCTACAGGTGGAACAGAAGATTTTATAAAAAACATGGGAATAGCTGTAATTCCTGTTGAAGATGTAACGAGTTATCCATCAATTCTGGGTGGTCGCGTAAAAACTTTACATCCAAAAATTTTTGGTGGAATTTTAAATCGCCAAGATAATGCGACAGATGTTGCTCAAATGTTAGAATATAATATTCCACAAATAGACTTGGTAATTGTCGATTTATATCCATTCGAAAAAACAGTAGCTTCGGGCGCAAATGAAGTTGATATTATCGAAAAAATCGATATTGGTGGCATTTCACTCATTCGCGCAGCAGCGAAAAATTTTCAAGACACAGTTATTGTAGCATCTATAAACGAATATTCATTTTTATTGAAATTGATTTCTGAAAATAATGGAACTACAATTTTAGAAAATCGTAAATTATTAGCAATGAAAGCTTTTAATGTTTCATCACACTATGATTCGGCAATTTTTAATTATTTTAATAAAAATCAAGAAGAAACAGTTTTAAAAATCAGTGAACAAAACGGACAGATTTTAAGATATGGTGAAAATCCACATCAAAAAGGATTTTTCTTTGGCGAATTCGATAAAATGTTTAATAAATTGCATGGTAAAGAATTGTCATATAACAATTTACTTGACGTAGATGCTGGAGTAAATTTAATAGCTGAATTCAAAAATGATGGCCCAACATTTGCAATACTAAAACACAATAATGCATGCGGACTAGCCACTCGAAAAACGATTCTTGAGGCGTATAATGTTGCTTTGGCTTGCGATCCAACATCAGCTTTTGGTGGTGTTTTAATTTCGAATTCGAATATTGATGTTGCGACTGCAAACGAAATAAATAAGCTTTTTTGCGAAGTTGTAATTGCCCCAAACTTCGATTCTGATGCGATTGCAATATTATCTGAAAAGAAAAACAGAATTATTTTAATTCAAAACAAAGTCGAATTACCAACAAAACAAGTGCGAACTTGCTTGAATGGAATTTTAGTTCAAGAAAAAAATGACAAGACAGATACTAAACAAGACTTAAAATGCGTTACTAATTTAGAACCAACTTCGCAAGAGGTTAAAGATTTGATTTTTGCTTCGAAAGTTTGTAAAAATACAAAATCAAACACAATTGTTTTTGCTAAAAACGGTACATTAATTTCATCAGGAACTGGTCAAACATCAAGAGTTGATGCTTTAATTCAGGCCATTGACAAAGCCAAAAACTTTGGATTTGATTTAAATGGAGCTTCAATGGCAAGTGATGCTTTTTTTCCGTTTCCTGATTGTGTAGAAATTGCCAAAAATGCAGGTATTACAGCTGTTATTCAACCAGGCGGATCAATAAAAGATCAGTTGAGCATTGATTATTGCAATGAAAATAATTTGGCAATGGTTTTTACAGGAACACGTCATTTTAAACATTAAAAAATAAAAAAAGTTACTACTAATTTCACTAATTCTTACGAATAATTTCAGTTTTTAATTTCCCTAATTTTTATAATATGATTGAATTACATAATTAAATATGTGAAAATATTTCGTTAGTGAAAATTAGTGAAATTCGTGGCTGGAAAATTTAAAAGCGAATTCCTGCAAACGTTTTAATTAAAGAATATGCTTTGTTATAAAAGTATTTGAAAAAACAACAATTTTAGCAAGTTTAAAATTTGCTAATAATCAAATACTTAATTGATAAAAGTACAATGTTTTAATTAAATTTAAAAGATTTTAATCCTCGAAAATCTTTCGAAAAAAAATAAAATTCTATTTGTATTTATATGTAAAAACAATAGTTAATTTGTTTAACTTTGTACAGTAAAAACATTAACCTTTTAAAACCCAAAAAACTTTATGGGATTTTTTGATTTCATGACCGAGGATATTGCGATAGACCTTGGTACCGCAAACACACTAATCATTCACAACGACAAAGTTGTTATAGATAGTCCCTCTATCGTTGCACGCGATAGAATTTCTGGCAGAATAATTGCTGTCGGAAAAGAAGCGAACCTTATGCAAGGTAAAACCCATGAAAATATAAAGACCATAAGGCCACTAAAAGATGGTGTTATTGCCGATTTTGATGCTTCGGAGCAAATGATAAAATTGCTTATCAAAAGCATTCCAGCATTACAGAAAAAATTATTTACGCCAGCTTTAAGAATGGTCGTTTGTATTCCATCTGGAATTACCGAAGTAGAAATGCGAGCTGTAAAAGAAAGTTGCGAACGTGTTAACGGAAAAGAAGTTTACCTTATTCACGAACCAATGGCTGCTGCAATAGGAATTGGGGTTGACATTATGCAACCAAAAGGAAACATGATTGTTGACATTGGTGGCGGAACAACCGAAATTGCAGTCATTGCTCTTGGCGGAATTGTTTGCGACAAGTCAGTAAAAATTGCAGGAGACGTTTTCACAAATGACATCGTTTATTATATGAGAACCCAACATAACCTTTTTGTTGGAGAGAGTACTGCTGAAAAAATTAAAATCGAAGTTGGAGCAGCGGTCGAAGATTTAGAATCGCCTCCAGATGAAATGTCTGTACAAGGGAGAGATTTATTGACAGGAAAACCTAAACAAGTAAACGTTTCATATCGTGAAATTGCCAAAGCATTAGATAAATCTATCCAAAGAATTGAAGATGCTGTTATGGAAACTTTGTCTCAAACTCCACCAGAACTAGCAGCAGATATTTACAACACAGGAATTTATCTTGCTGGAGGTGGGTCAATGTTAAGAGGATTAGACAAACGTATATCTCAAAAAACAGATTTACCTGTTTACATAGCCGAAGATCCATTAAGAGCTGTAGTTCGTGGAACTGGAATGGCGTTGAAAAACTTGCCGAAATACAAAAGTATTTTACTAAAATAATAGCATAATATAATGCAGCAGATATTTAATTTTATTCTTAAAAACAGTAATAAATTGCTGTTTTTGCTGCTTTTGGGCATCTCGCTCGGGTTTACATTTCAATTTCATTCCTATCATAAAAGCAAAATCATAAGCTCAGCAAATTTTGTCAGTGGCAATGCCTATAAAAAAATCAATGAAGTAGAATCATATTTTAGTTTGAGAACCCAAAATAATGATTTAGCTTTAGAAAATGCAAGGCTTAAAATGTTGTTATTCAACAAGAAAGATACTATAATTCCAGAAATTGTAGATTTGCAAGGAATAGAGAAAACCAACGTAATTTTGTCTAATGTTATTCATAATTCTTATGATGTTTATGAAAATTATTTAACAATCGATAGTGGGAACAAACTTGGAGTTAAACAAGATATGGGAGTTATTAACGATTTAGGAATTGTTGGAATTGTTGATAACACATCGACAAACTTTGCAACTGTTATTAGTATTTTAAACAAAAAAAATACAATTAACGCAAAAGTTAAAAAATCTAACCATTTTGGATCAATATCTTGGAATGGTAAAAGTACAGGTTTTGTTCAATTAGTTGATGTCCCAAGATTAGCTACAGTCCGCAAAGGCGATACAATTGTTACTGGAGGTCAATCGACAATTTTTCCTGAAAATATAAATATTGGAACTATTGACAAAATACAAGTTGATGACGAAACAAATTATTATACTATTACAGTAAGGCTATTTAATGATATGACTAATTTAGGACATGTTTATATTATAAAAAATCGAGATACTCCTGAAATTTTGAAATTAGAAGAAACAATAACTACTGTTAAGAAAAATGAATAATGCTTTTCTGAACAATACTGCCCGATTCATTTTGTTGCTTACAGCACAGATAGTTATATTCAATAAATTTAATTTATTTGGATTTCTTAATCCTTATCCATACCTATTATTTTTAATATTATACCCTGTCAATTCTAATAAAAATGCTTTTTTATTAGCAAGCTTTTGTTTAGGTATAACTATGGATTTTTTTTCAGATTCTGGTGGTGTTCATGCAGCATCTTGTATAATTTTAGCTTTTTTGAGGCCACAAATTTTTAAATTTTCTTTTGGATTAAGTTATGAATACCAAACAGTTAAACTGAATGATATTTTGACACCAGAACGGTTTTCGTTTATTTTGGCATCGATTTTGATACATCATTTAGTACTGTTTTCGTTAGAGATTTTCACTTTATCTTTGATTTTCGAGATACTTTTCAGAACAATATTGAGTGGTATTTTCACAATTATTCTTTCAATACTTATAATTTATTTAATAAAGCCTAAAAAACGATGAGAAAGTTATTGCTTCCTTCGATAGTCATTATTGCTGGTTCGTTGCTTGTAATCAGGTTGTTTTATTTACAGATTATTAATGATTCATTCAAATTGAAATCAGAAAATAATGCGATAAAAATAAATTACGACTATCCAGAGCGTGGATATATATATGATAGAAATGGCGAATTGATGGTTGCCAATCAGCCTTCATTTGACATTATGGTAACTCCTCGTGATATCAAAAATCTTGATACTCTAAGTTTTTGTACATTATTAAATATTACTAAAGAGGATTTTCTAAAAAAATTAGCTAAAGCCAAAGTTTATAGTCCAAGATTGCGATCTGTTTTTTTGGCACAATTAAACAAAAATGAATTTGCAGCTTTTCAAGAAAAAGCAAGAAAATTTTCAGGTTTCGAAATACAAAAACGTTCGCTTCGAGATTACCAAACAACAGCTGGCGCCAATGTATTTGGTTTTATAACCCAAGTAAATGACAAGATAATCGAAAAACATCCTTATTACAATTCGGGCGATCTAATTGGCAAACAAGGTGTTGAAGAGAGTTACGAAGAAATTTTACGTGGTATAAAAGGTGTAAAATATATTCAAAAAGACAAGTACAACCGCGAAATGGCATCTTACAAAGATGGCGAATTTGATACAATTGCAGTTCAGGGAAAAGACATTACTTTGTCAATTGATATGGAGCTTCAAAAATATGGAGAAGAATTGATGCTCAACAAACGTGGTGGAATAGTTGCAATTGAACCAAAAACTGGAGAAATTTTAGCATTAGTTACTGCTCCATCCTATGATCCTGCATTGTTAGTGGGTCGACAAAGATCAAAAAATTATACAATGTTGTATAACGATTCTTTAGCAAAACCAACTTATGACAGAGGTTTATTAGCAGAATATCCTCCAGGATCACCTTTCAAAATTATGACTGGTTTGATAGGTTTGCAAGAAGAGGTTATAGATGAACAAAGCACATTTTATTGTCATCATGGAATGCGAATAGGTGGACATTTTCAAAGATGTCACGGTTCTGGACCACACCAGTTAAATAACGGAATTTATGCCTCTTGCAACACTTATTTTGCAAGTGTTTACATGCGAACTATTGGCAAGTATGTAAATCCTGGACAAGCCGTTGACATTTGGGGAAACCATTTAAAAAGTTTTGGAATAGGCGGTTTTATGGGATATGATTTGCCAACAGGTCGAAAAGGAAACGTTCCAACATCTATATATTATAAAAAAGTATATCCTAATGGTGGTTGGAAAGGTTCAACAATTGTTTCGAATGCAATTGGTCAAGGCGAGGTTTTAATGACACCAATTCAACTTGCCAATATGATTGCAACAGTTGCAAACAAAGGATATTTTTATACACCACATATCATAAAAAAAATAAAAGGTCAAGCAATTGATGCCAAGTTTACAACAAAACATATTTCGACGATTGATAAAAAATATTTTCCTCCAGTAATTCAGGGTTTATTTGATGTATATAATAAAGGTACAGCCCACGGATTAAAAATTCCTGATATTGATGTTTGCGGAAAAACCGGAACTGCAGAAAATTATGCTAGAGTTGGTGGCAAGAAAATTAAAATGAAAGACCATTCTATTTTTGTGGCTTTTGCACCCAAAGACAATCCGAAAATTGCCATCGCAGTAATGGTAGAAAATGGCGGTTTTGGTGCAACAATTGCCGGCCCAATTGTTAGTTTGATGATTGAAAAATACATTAAAAAGAAAATAACTTTGACTAGATTCGAGACAAGAATTAAAGCAACAAGTTTGCAATCTCAATATGCAAGATATGTTGTAAAAAAAATAGATACAACCCAAGTTGACTCAACAAAAATTCAATTGCCAGATTTCAAAAAAATCGCAAAAGAAGCCGAGAAAGATACTTTACACAATAATTAATTTGTTTTTACAATAAAAATGAAAAACCAAAGCGTTTCTAATAATCTCGATTGGATTAGTGTAGTAATATTTATTACATTAGTAGTTTTGGGTTGGATGAATATTTACTCGTCGTCTTTATCCTTATCGGCTGGAGACACTTCAATTTTTGATATTTCGCAGGTTTATGGAAAACAAATGTTGTTTATCATTTTAACTATTCCAATAATATTTGTTGTTTTATTTGCCGATTCTAAGTTTTATGAAAAATATGCTTCTGTAATTTTTGCAGTATCGCTTTTATCATTAGCTGGTTTATTTTTATTTGGAAAAACAATAGCAGGACAAAGATGTTGGTACGGAATAGGAAGTTTTACCTTGCAACCGTCAGAATTTGCTAAAGCAGCAACCGCATTGGCATTGGCAAAATTTTTGAGTGATGTTCAAGTAAATCTAAATAATGTTAGCGACCAGTTAAAAGCTTTGTCTATAATTTTCTTGCCCGTAATTTTAATTTTACCACAACCTGATCCTGGTAGTGCATTGATTTATACAGTTTTCTTTTTTGTTTTGTATCGTGAAGGTATGCCTGGATGGTATTTAGGTGTCGGATTTGTTGCAATTATATTATTCATTTTGGCACTTTTATTGCCGCCAATTTATATCATTCTTATTGCTGCAATAATTCTAGCATTTGTCTATTTTAAAAGTAGAATTATCAATCGCAGTATTCTTTTAAGCGGATTAATTTTGTTGGTTATTGGTGGATTTGTTTTTTCTGTAGATTATGTTTTTACCAATGTTTTTAAGCAACACCATCGAGATAGATTTAATATTTTGTTAGGGAAAGCAGTCGATATGAAAGGTATTGGTTACAACACCAACCAATCGGAAATTGCAATTGGTTCAGGCGGATTTTTCGGAAAAGGTTATCTTGAAGGCACACAAACTAAAGGTGGATTCGTGCCTGCGCAACATACTGATTATATTATCACGACAGTTGGCGAAGAATGGGGGTTTTTTGGATCTGTAATTGTTATTAGTTTGTTTTTAGGGCTAATTTTAAGAATTTTATATCTTGCAGAACGTCAAAAAACTAAGTTTAGTCGGGTTTATGGTTATTGTGTTGCTGGAGTTTTATTCATTCATACTTTTGTAAATATCGCAATGGTTTTGGGAGTTTTTCCTACTATTGGAGTGCCATTGCCATTCTTTTCTTATGGTGGATCTGGACTTTGGGGATTTACTATTCTTTTGTTCATTTTCTTGAAAATGGATGCAAATAAGGTAAATGAGTGGTAATTTTTTACTTTAATTACCACTTTTAAAAACATCCTAAATAATTGTTAAACCAAATTGTTTTCAATTAAATATTCAGCAATTTGTATAGTATTTGTTGCAGCACCTTTACGAAGATTATCCGCTACAATCCACATGTTTAGTGAGTTAGATTGGCTTTCGTCACGACGAATTCTACCTACAAAAACATCATCTTTGCCTTCAGCATACATTGGCATTGGATAAGTGTACGTATCATTATTGTCTTTAACTACAACTCCCGAAGTGTTTTGCAAAATTTGTCGTACTTCTGAAATATTGAAATCATTTGCAAACTCAATATTTACTGCTTCGCTATGTCCTCCAACAATTGGAACTCTTACCGCAGTAGCAGTTACAGCAATTGTTCTGTCGTCAAGAATTTTTTGGGTTTCACGAACCAATTTCATTTCTTCTTTTGTATATCCATTTTCCTCAAAACTGTCGCAATGTGGAATAGCATTTCGATGAATTGGATATTTATATGCCATTTCACCTTGAATTCCTGCATATTCATTCTCGAGCTGTTCGACTGCTTTTACACCAGTTCCTGTAATAGATTGATAGGTAGAAACAACAATTCGTTTAATTTTATATTTAGAATGCAAAGGTGCTAAAACTAAAACCATTTGGATAGTGGAACAGTTTGGATTTGCAATAATTTTATCTTCCTTTGTTAAAGTAAAAGCATTAATTTCTGGAACAATTAATTTTTTTGATTGATCCATTCTCCACGCCGATGAATTGTCAATAACTGTGGTTCCTGCGTTAGCAAATTTCGGAGCCCATTCTAAAGATATTTCTCCTCCGGCAGAAAATATTGCAATATCTGGTTTCCTATCTACGGCGGTTTGTAAACCAACAACTTTGTATGTTTTTCCTTTAAAATCAATTTCTTTTCCAACAGATTTTTCTGAGGCAACTAAAATTAATTCTGTTACTGGAAAATTTCTTTCGGCCAATACTTTCAACATAACCTCGCCAACCATACCCGTAGCTCCAACAATTGCAATCTTCATATGTATTTAATTTATATAGAATACAAAAGTAATTATTATTCGAATACTATTAAAAAAAATCCCAACCTTTTTAGATTGGGATTTCATTTATTAAATATTTTAATCTTGTTTGGTCTTCATTTTGAAAGTATCCATAAATGCTGTAGTATAATCTCCTTCGACATAAGCAGGATCCTCCATTAATTGTCTATGAAACGGAATGGTTGTTTTGATTCCTTCTATTACAAATTCATCTAAAGCTCGTTTCATTTTATTGATGGCTTCTTGACGAGTTTGGGCAGTTGTTATTAGCTTTGCAATCATCGAATCATAGTTTGGCGGAATTGTATATCCTGCATAAACATGAGTATCGAGACGAACTCCGTGTCCTCCTGGAGAATGCAATGTAGTAATTTTTCCTGGAGAGGGACGAAAGTCATTGTATGGATCTTCTGCATTAATTCGACATTCTATGGCATGCATATTAGGGAAATAATTTTTTCCAGAAATAGCAACACCAGCAGCAACAAGAATTTGTTCACGAATTAAATCATAATCAATAACCTGCTCAGTGATTGGATGTTCTACTTGAATTCTGGTATTCATTTCCATGAAATAAAAATTTCGATGTTTGTCAACTAAAAATTCTACTGTTCCTGCACCTTCATATTTAATAAATTCTGCTGCTTTAACAGCTGCTTCTCCCATTTTATGTCTTAACTCGTCAGTCATAAAAGGTGACGGAGTTTCTTCTGTTAATTTTTGATGACGGCGTTGAACCGAACAATCTCTTTCTGACAAGTGACAAGCTTTTCCATAAGAATCTCCAACAACTTGAATCTCGATATGTCTTGGCTCTTCAATTAATTTTTCAAGATACATTCCATCATTTCCAAATGCCGCAGCCGATTCTTGGCGCGCACTTTCCCATGATTTAAGCAAATCTTCTTTTTTCCAAACGGCGCGCATTCCTTTTCCACCACCACCAGCAGTTGCCTTTAGCATTACTGGATAACCGAATTCATCTGCTATTTTTTCTGCTTGTTCGTATGACTCTAAAATTCCTTCAGAACCAGGAACACATGGTACACCAGCAGCTTTCATAGTTGCTTTCGCAGATGCTTTATCCCCCATTTTATCTATCATATCTGGAGATGCTCCAATAAATTTGATACCATGTTCAGCACAAATTTTAGAAAATTTTGCATTTTCTGATAAAAACCCATAACCTGGATGTATAGCATCAGCATTAGTAATTTCGGCTGCTGCAATGATATTTGACATTTTTAGGTAAGATAAATTGCTTGGTGGTGGACCAATACAAACCGCTTCGTCAGCAAATTTTACATGCAAACTTTCAGCATCAGCAGTCGAATAAACGGCTACGGTTTTAATGCCCATTTCTCGGCAAGTACGAATTACTCTTAAAGCAATTTCGCCTCTATTGGCTATTAATATTTTTTTGAACATAATATTTTAATTAGATAATTAGACGATGTGATAATTTGATAATTAGATATTATAGTAAAATTGAAAATTTTAAATTCAATATTACAATAATTCAGAAATCTAAAATCGTTAATCTACATTCTAAAATCAATTAGGATCTACTAAAAACAATGGTTGGTCAAATTCTACTGGAGACATATCATCAACAAGAATTTTTATGATTTTTCCTGAAATTTCAGATTCAATTTCATTGAATAATTTCATAGCTTCAATTACACAAAGCACATCACCTTTTGCAATATTGCTTCCAACTTCAGTAAACATTGGTTTGTCTGGAGATGGTTTTCTATAAAAAGTTCCAATAATTGGAGATTTTATAATTACATATTTTGCATTTTCATCTACAACTGGAGCTGTTACAACTGGCGCAATTGCTGCTGGTGCAACTGGTTGTGCAGAAGAAACTTGTTGCATTTGCTGTTGAGCTGGCATTTGCTGAACATAAGTAACATCAGCAGAACTGTCTGCCAAAGTTGTACGAATGGTAATTTTTACATCGCCTGTTTCTAACTTTACTTCTGCAACTCCTGTATTGGCTACAAATTTAATTAGGTTTTGAATTTCTTTTAAATCCATAATATTTTGTTTAAATTATTTTTTTTGATTTTGTTTATTTTTATAAATTTTAGAATAACACAATACTACTTGTAATGTTATAATTCTAAAATCTGCAATCTGAATTCTAAAATCTTATTTGCAATCATAAGCCCATTTTAAATAAATCGAACCCCAAGTAAATCCGCCACCGAAAGCAGCGAAAATAAGGTTATCTCCTTTTTTGAATTTTTTCTCGAAATCCCATAGTAATAATGGTAAAGTTCCTGAAGTTGTGTTTCCGTATTTATGAATATTCACCAGAACTTTTTCTTCTTCAAGATCAATTCTACTTGCTGTTGCATCGATAATTCTTTTATTAGCTTGATGTGCAATTAGCCAATTTACATCTTCTTTTACAAGATTGTTGCGTTCCATTATTTTTTCTGAAACGTCTGCCATTCCAGAAACTGCATATTTGTAAACCGTTTTTCCGTCTTGAAAAACAAAATGTTGGCGATTTTCTACAGTTTCTTTTGATGGAGGAAGTATTGATCCACCAGCATCAATTTTAAGATATTCACGACCAATTCCGTCACTTCTTAAAAACTCATCTTGCAAACCTAGACCTTCATTATTAGGTTCAAATAATACACAACCTGCGCCGTCACCAAAAATAATGCAAGTCGCACGGTCTGTATAATCAATGATTGATGACATTTTATCGGCACCAATAAGTAGCACTTTTTTATATCTTCCAGATTCTATATACGCTGCTGCAGTTGACATTCCGAATAAAAAACTCGAACAAGCTGCCTGCAAATCATAAGCAAAAGCGTTCACTGCACCAATTTGTGATGCTACATAAACGCCAGTACTCGCAACAAGCATATCGGGAGTTGTGGTTGCCATTATCAATAAATCTATTTCTTTTGGGTCGATATTGTTTCTTGAAATTAAATCCTGGGCTGCTTTTATGGCTAGGAATGAAGTTCCTTTTCCTTTTTCTTTAAGCAATCTGCGCTCTTTAATTCCTGTTCTTGAGGTAATCCATTCGTCGTTGGTTTCGACCAATGTTTCTAATACTTGATTCGACAATACGAAATCTGGTACATATCCTCCAACTGCTGTAATTGCTGCTGTAACTTTATTCATAATTCTTTATTATTGTCTTTAAAAAATGACTTTTTAAAGAGTGGGAAATTACAAAATTTTTTTAATCTGACGAGAAATGTTATATTAAATTTAATTTTTTGTAAAAATTAAAAAACACTATCTATAAATTGATTTTCAATATAAAAATGTATAAACTAAAAAATAATTTACTTTGATTACGAATTAGTAATCTATTGCAACAATTTCTACTGCAAAAATTGACAAACATTAATGAATAATAAAAATTGGTTTTAGTTTAATTAATATATTTAAACAAATAGAATCATAGAAAAAAATTAAAGTCGTTTTACTTTATGCAAGTTAACATAACTATTGTAAAAATGAAATGTCTAAAAAAATATTTGTTAAACTAAAATTCTAAGTTTCTATGTGTTTTAAAAATAAATATTCTTTTTCGACCAAAGCATAAAGATTTAAAATAAATAAAATTTTAACCCAGATTACGCATTAACAATCTACTCAACTTCATCCGCCGCGGCGGATTCAAGCACTTACTCATTTTTTAAATTTTGAAATATAACATATGTCTTTATTCAAAAAATTCCGTGAGCACTTGACTTTATTTAAAAATATTAATTCCCTACGATTCCTAATGCGTAATCTGGGTTAAGTCTAAAAACCTTATTCCAATAAAAAAAACTCCCACAACGTGAGAGTTCCAATTTATTTTAGCTAAAAGTATTATGCAAGAGCAACTGTCGACTTGTCGATAACTACTTGTCCTCTGTAATACATTTTGCCTTCATGCCAGTAAGCTCTGTGGTATAAATGTGCTTCGCCAGTAATTGGACAAGTTGCTATTTGTGCGACTGTAGCTTTGTAATGTGTTCTTCTTTTGTCTCTTCTCGATTTGGAGATTTTTCTCTTAGGATGTGCCATTTTACTATATTATTTATCCGTTAATAGTTGTTTTAATTTGTCCCAACGTGGGTCAATATCTTCTTCTTTTGTAACCTCTTGTTTAACTTCTTTTACTCTTAATTCGTTTAGTTTGTCTAGTGCATTACTTTGCAATGACCCATCTTTTATGCCTGGGTGCATTCTTTTAATAGGCACCGAAAGCACAATCATTTCATAAATATATTGCGAAATGTCTAGTTGGTGTTCGCCGTGAGGAATAATTAGCAACTCATCGTTGTCATTATTAAACTCTTCTCCAAACTGAACCACAAGTCTCATTTTTCCTTTTATTGGCAAGTCAAACATTTCACCTGTAGTGTCGCAAGCAACATTCACAAAGCCTTTGTGTTTGAAATTAAGCTCCATAAAAGTGCTTTTTTTATCAAAAACTAAACCTACTTTGATTTCTGAATTTTCATATTCATCAAAATCAAAATTTTCAAAGAACTTGTTATTTATTTGAAATTCAAAACTATGTTTTCCTAACTTAAATCCTATAAAAGGAATTAAAAAATCACTAACGTGTTTCATTTGTCGTGTATATTGTTTTTTTACTGTCAAATGTAATTCGCATAAAAGCTTTTACTTTTGGAACAAATTTTAACAATGCTCATTTCATATCAATAAATTTTCCTTATATTAAGGAGTGCAAAGATATAAAATAAATGCAAATCTAAAAGTCAAAATCGATTTTTTTTATCGATTATTTCTTTCTTCTGGTTTTTCCTTTGTTTTCATAGGGTCACGACTTATTTCTGTATAAATATTCCGTGAATGATAAATATCTATTGCCGAATAAACAGCTTCTTTGAACGAATTGTGGTCTGCAATTCCTTTTCCTGCAATGTCATAGGCTGTTCCGTGATCGGGCGATGTGCGAATTTTATTCAATCCTGCTGTAAAATTTACTCCATTTCCAAACGACAATGTTTTGAATGGAATTAAACCTTGATCGTGGTACATTGCAATTACAGCATCGTATTTATCGTATTGTGAGCTTCCAAAAAATCCATCGGCTGGAAAAGGTCCAAATGTTAATGTTCCTTTTTCGAATAATTTTTTGATGGTTGGTTTGATTATTTCGTCATCTTCTTTGCCAATTACTCCGCCATCTCCAGCATGAGGATTCAATCCTAGAACTGCAATTTTGGGTTTATTAATGCTAAAATCTTGCTTTAAAGAAAGGTTAATAGTTTCAATTTTCTTAGAAATTAATTCGGATGTTAAATGTTTTGCAACTTCATTTACAGGAATATGATCTGTAACCAAACCAACTCGCAAATTGTCTTGAACCATAAACATTAAAGCATTTCCATCTAGTTCTTGGTTCAAATAATCAGTATGCCCAGGAAATTTGAAGTCGTCCGATTGAATGTTGTACTTATTAATTGGAGCTGTTACCAAAACATCAATCAAACCATCTTTCAATGCAGAAGTTGCGGTTGTAAATGATTTTATGGCATATTTTCCAGCATTTTCGTCATTGACACCAAAATTTATTGCAACGTCTTCTTTCCATACGTTTAAAACATTTATTTTACCAATAACCAGTTGATTTAAATTATCGATGCCGTGAATATTGGTTTCAAGTTTCAAATTTCGTTTAATGAATGACATTATTTTGACATTCGCAAAAATAACTGGCGTACACATTTCTAGCATTCGATTGTCTTCGAAAGTTTTAAGGATTACTTCGCTCCCAATTCCGTTTAAATCTCCGATTGAAATTCCGACAATAATATTTTCGTTCTTTTTCATGTAAATTATTTTTTAAAGATTTTATTCTTTAAATGAATTCTAATTTTTAAACCATTAAGAAATTAAGATGCATTAAGCCTTAATTAACTTAATTTCTTAATGGTTCAATTTTGATAATATTTTATTATTTCCACTAATGAAAATCTATTTTTAATTCACTAATTTCGTTGTGCAAATTTAGTAAAATAAAACTACAATGTTCACAGGAATTATAGAAACACTTGGCAAAGTTCAAGATGTTAAAAATGAGAATGATAACCTACATATTTCGGTGCAATCATCAATTACAAACGAATTGAAAATCGATCAAAGTGTTGCGCACAACGGTGTTTGCTTGACGGTTATTGCTATCGAAAACGATGTTTATACGGTAACGGCAATCTCAGAAACGATTCAAAAGACCAATCTTGGTGATTGGAAAATTGGCGATTCGTTGAATTTGGAGCGCGCAATGTTGCTGGGTTCTCGTCTTGATGGTCACATTGTGCAAGGTCATGTTGACCAAACTGGAATTTGCAAAGAAGTTCGTGAAGCCAACGGAAGCTGGTATTATACTTTCGAATATGATTCAAATTTGAATAATATTACTATCGAAAAAGGTTCAATAACCGTAAATGGCGTTAGCTTGACAGTTGTGAATTCTAAAGAAAATGAGTTTTCGGTTGCCATTATTCCATATACTTACGAGCATACTAATTTTAAAGATTTTAAATTTGGAACCAAAATAAATCTTGAGTTTGATGTTATTGGTAAATATGTATCGAGACTTTATGCGATTCGGAATTAATTAATTTAAAGCTTTTAAAATTTGAATCATTTCATCTTTTTCTATTAGCCTTATTTCGAGTTGTTCGATGATTTTATCTTTCAATTCTGAA
>JAYTMQ010000038.1:0-54185 GCA_043728355.1 Bacteroidota bacterium | reverse complement strand
GCTATTGGTGTTGGAACATCAGCGATAACCATATTAGTCAGTCCCGTGACTACTTTTTTGCCCGGAATAAATTTTACTTTTCTTGTTTGGAAATAATATTCCGGATTATCTACATCTTTTGATGTGGTAAATCGAGCATTTTTCAAGAAATAAACAGAGTCATTTTCTTTTTTTGTGATTTCTGCTTTTATTTTAAATTCCCCTTGGTCAGATCTTGAATTCCAAATTAGTGCTTTTTTAGTTTTAAAATTAAAACGAATAGAATCTGGCTCAACAATATTCGAACCTTGTTTAAAATTTGGATATTGTATGAATTTTCCAACTGAATCTTTTATTCTACCTGCATAAACCTCACTTTTGTCATAATCCATAACAATTATTCCAGATTTTAGTTCTACATCTTGATAGTACAATTCAGCATTATTATAAAGGGTAATTAGTTTTTTCTTTTGCTCAATTTTTGCATAATCAGTAGCTTTATAAATAATTTTGGCTTCTAGAAATGCTTTTTTTGGTTTTAAAGTATCTTTATTTATAGTATCTTTAACTTTTACTATATCCAAAAGATTGATTTCAGTAGTTTTTAAATCTGCTTTTTGATCTGGCTTAACATTTGTTTTTGCAGGAATTTTGGTCTTTTTTTTATTAATATCTTGTGAAAAAACCAATGAACAATTCATTGTTAAAAAAAAAGCTAAAAAAACGATATGAAATAAGTTTGTACGCAAAGGTTTAAATACTATTTTTGTAAAAATATGGCTCAATAATTGTGGTTGCAAACCTACTATTATTTTTTGGTCAAAAATAATGAAATATTAAAAATTAGATACATCATTTTATTAAAATTAACTTTTACAATGAAATTCCCTTTCAAAATAAAATCCTTCCTTATATATATACTCACATTTGTGTCGACATTTGCGACAGCGCAATCCAAATTCAAAGTCACACTTGACGCTGGTCACGGTGGTAAAGATTTTGGTGCCAATTACAGTGGACGTGTAGAAAAAGAAATTTCTTTAGCAGTTGTATTAAAAGTGGGTAAAATTCTTGAAGATAATCCAGGTGTTTCTGTAAATTATACAAGAAAAACAGACGAGTTTATAGAATTGGTAGAAAGAGCCAACATTGCAAATAGGGTAGATGCTAACATTTTTGTATCAATACATTGCAATGCTAATAAAAACTTAGCAGCCGACGGAACCGAAACTTATGTAATGGGACTTTCAAAAAGTAAGTCAAGTATGGAAGTTGCAAAATCTGAAAACGAAGTAGTAACACTCGAAAAAGATTATAAGAAAAACTATAAAGGCTATAACCCAAATTCTCCTGAATCTTTTATTGGAACAACATTAATTCAAGAAGAGTTTATGGAAAACAGTATTGCCTTGGCAAGTAAAATTCAAGATAAATTTATCGATTTAGGCAAAAAATCTAGAGCTGGTGGTGTAAAACAAGCTCCGTTTATGGTTTTGCATAAAGCGTATATGCCAAGAGTATTGATAGAGATGGGTTTTATATCTAACGAAATCGAAGGAAATACTTTAGATTCTGAGGAAGGTCAAAACGATATTGCAAGAGCTATTGCAGCTGCTATAATAAGTTATAAAAAAGAATATTTTGGCGATGGACAAGTTTCTGATGACAAAGATGTTTATGTAAAACCTGTTATTAAAGACACACCTAAAGTTAAAATAGATACTTCAAAAACCAAAAATCGCACAAGCGAAATCATAAAATCTGATTTAACATATAAAATTCAACTTTCTGTCAGCTCCAAAAAACTGTCATTAAATTCAAAAAATTTCAAAGGTTTAAATGATATTTCAATGACAAAAGAAGGCAAATCGTATAAATATTTTTATTCGAATACTGCAAACCTTGACCAAATAAAATTACAATTAAACGAAGCTAAGGCTAAAGGCTATAAATCTGCTTATGTTGTAACTTTTAAAAACGGAATAAAATTAAATTAAGCTTTAAAATAAAAACCTACAAAATTGAAATTTTTATTTTAAATTTGTTCAAAATTAAATATCTTGAAAATCACTAGAGAAATCAAAACATCGATACTTGTAATTTGTTCCATATTATTGTTTATTTGGGGTTATAGCTTTTTAAAAGGTCAAAATCTTTTTAATAACCACAAAAAATTATTTGTTGAGTATGATAATGTAGAGGGATTAGTTGCTTCTGCGCCTGTAACTATAAGCGGAAAAATTATTGGAAAAGTAAATACAATTACTTTAAATCCTAACGGAAAATTGTTAGTAGAACTTCAAATAAATGAAGAAGATTTTCCTATTCAAAAATCAAGTTTGGCACAAATTTACGAACCTGGTCCGATTGGTGGCAAGCAAATAGCAATTATTCCAAACTATAATGACAGCGTTCTTGCAGTTTCGGGAGATAAATTAAAATCAGAAGTAAAACTTGGACTAATCTCTTCTTTTGGCGATAAACTTGAACCAACTCAAGCCAAATTGAATAAATTACTTACCAATGCAGATGTTTTAATGACCAACATTAACACGGTTTTAGACGAACAAACCAAACAAAATTTAAAAAATACAATTGTAGAATTAAACAAAACATTAGCCGAGTTTAGCAAAACAGCACAAAACGCAAATAGTTTAATCGATGCCAATGAGAAAAGTTTAGGAGCAACAATGACAAATTTTAATAAAACTTCTGCCAATTTTGTAGTTTTATCAGATTCGTTATCAAAATTAAAATTAGGCAAAACAGTTAAAGGATTAGAAAACACCCTTGCTGGTGTAGATAAAATAATGTTAGGGTTAAATTCAGGAAAAGGTACAATGGGCAAAATGTTTAAAGACGAAACATTATATAACAACTTCAATAAAACGGCCAAACAACTCGAATTGTTGTTGCAAGATGTTAGACTTTATCCAACAAGATATGTCAATGTTTCACTTTTTGGTAAAAAAAACAAACCATACATTACGCCAACTGACTCAATTAAATAATATTTACATTTATGAATTATTTAGACAATATTTTTTTTGCAATTCTACTGATTCTCGGATTCGGTTTTTTTGCATTGAATATTAAAAAAATCATCAGAAACATCAATCTTGGTCAAGATGTAGATAGAAAATCCAACAGTTCTGAACGTTGGAAAAATATGGCATACATCGCACTTGGACAATCCAAAATGGTAAAAAAACCAATATCGGGTGTACTTCACGTGATAGTTTATGTTGCTTTTATCATCATCAATATCGAATTATTAGAAATCGTAATCGATGGACTTTTCGGAACGCATCGAGTGTTTGCTGTTTTAGGTGGATTTTATAATTTCTTAATAGCATCATTCGAAATTTTAGCGATTTTAGTTTTAATTTCAGTTACTATTTTCTGGATTCGTAGAAACGTAATTAAACTAAAACGATTCATAGGCTCTGATTTAAAAGGTTGGCCAAAATCTGATGCCAATTATATTCTGTATTTCGAAGTCGTCATTATGACATTGTTTTTATTGATGAACGCGTCCGATTTACATCTTCAAATGCTTAATTTTGGACATTATCATCAAGCAGGAAGTTTCCCGATTTCGCAATTCATAGAACCGATTTTTAACGGATTAGCCGAAAATAAAGTTATGATTCTAGAAAAAACATTTTGGTGGTTACACATTATAATGATTCTAATTTTTGCCAACTATCTCTATTTTTCTAAACATTTGCACATATTATTAGCATTTCCAAACACCTATTTTGCAGACTTAAATCCACTTGGACAACTTGACGATTTGCCAGCAGTAACAAAAGAAGTAAAACTAATGATGGATCCAAACGCCGATCCATTTGCAGCAGCACCAGTCGACGAAAATGCTGTTTCAAGCAAATTCGGAGCACAAGATGTTCAAGATTTAAATTGGGTTCAGCTGCTCAACGCCTATACTTGCACGCAATGTGGTCGTTGCACCGATGCTTGTCCAGCCAACATCACTGGCAAAAAATTATCTCCACGAAAAATCATGATTGATACTCGAAACCGACTCGAAGAAGTTGGCAAAAACATCGATACCAATAAAGGAATTTTCATTCCAGACAACAAAACATTGCTCAACGATTACATAACAACCGAAGAACTTTGGGCTTGTACATCTTGTAATGCTTGCGTGCAAGAATGTCCAGTCAACATCAGTCCGTTGTCAATTATTCTTGATATGAGACGTTATTTAGTAATGGAGCAATCAGCAGCTCCACAGTCAGTTAACGCAATGATGAGCAATATCGAAAACAACGGTGCGCCTTGGCAATACAACCAACAAGACCGATTGAATTGGAAAAATGAATAATTACATCTGGGCGTTACGGCAAAAAAAGCCGTCGGGCTCTCATTCCAATCTTTTTTGAAATTGCCGAAAAAAGCAATTTCAAAAAAGGATTTCCTTTCCATCCCTAACGCACATAAAATATATAAAAGCTTTAGATTATTTCATAAACTCGTCACCCTGAGCACTCCTGAAATTTCGGAACGAGGAGAAAATATTAAAATAAATGAACTTACAAGATTTAGACAAACAATTAGTAGCCACAACCGAAAACGGTCAAACCATTTCTCCAATATTACCCGAAGGCGTAAAAAATTATTTAATCGATATTGACGGCACCGTTTGCGACGACATTCCAAACGAAGAACCAGAAAGAATGTTAACTGCCGAGGTTTATCCAGATGCATTAATCACATTAAATAAATGGTATGACGAAGGACACATTATCTTCTTTTTTACATCAAGAACCGAAGCGCACAGAGATTATACAGAAATTTGGTTAAAAAAACATGGTTTCAAATACCACGGAATGGTAATGGGAAAACCACGTGGCGGAAACTACCATTGGATTGACAATCACTTAGTTAAAGCTACTCGTTATAGAGGACATTTTACAGATTTAATTGAAAAAGAAGTTACAATTCAAGTATTCGACGACGGGAAACATGAATAATATTAAATATTAGATATTAGATATTAAATTTTAAATATTAAAGTTGCTATACAATATAACTAATATTTAATATCTTGTACCTTAAGTTAAGCGAAGTCTCCGACTTCGTGATTGCGATTTTCGGTCTCAGACCGAAAAAAATAATTATTTAAAATATTTTTTTAAAGTATTAAATTTAGAGATTTGGAGCCTTTGTGGCATAAAATATAAAGTATTATGGAAAATACACTAAATGTGCCAACAATGGCAGAAATGTTAGCTCAAGGCAAGCAACCAGAAGTTTTATTTTGGGTTGGTTGTGCTGGAAGTTTTGACGACAGAGCCAAAAAAATAACCAAAGCATTTGTAAAAATTCTTAATCGTTCAAAAGTCGAATTTGCAGTTCTTGGAACTGAAGAATCTTGTACTGGAGATCCAGCAAAAAGAGCAGGAAACGAATTTTTATTTCAAATGCAAGCAATGATGAACATTGAAGTGCTGAATGCTTACGAAGCCAAAAAAATCGTTACGGCTTGTCCGCATTGTTTCAATACTTTAAAAAACGAATATCCAGAATTAGGCGGAAAATACGAAGTTATTCATCATACAGAATTCTTAAAATCATTACTTGACGATGGCAGATTGACTATCGAAGGTGGACAATTTAAAGGCAAAAAAATAACTTTTCACGATCCTTGTTATTTGGGTAGAGCCAATAATATTTATGAAGCACCAAGAGATTTAATAATGAAACTCGATGCCGAATTGGTCGAAATGAAACGTTCAAAAGCCAATGGTTTATGCTGTGGAGCTGGTGGAGCTCAAATGTTTAAAGATGCAGAATCAGGAAACAAAGAAATTAATATTGAAAGAACCCAAGAAGCACTAACTTTACATCCCGATATTATTGCCGCTGGCTGCCCGTTTTGCAACACAATGATGACTGACGGAGTTAAAAATCAAGAAAAAGAAGCAACTGTAAAAGTTATGGATATTGCCGAATTAATTGCAAATGCCCAGGATTTATAATATCAAATTTTTAAATAAATGATTAAAAAAAAATTAAATTTTGATAAGTTAATTGTAGAAAATTCGATTCGAAAATATAGTGTTCGACAAACTATTTCTCTCGATTTATGCAAAGATGTTTTATTTGAAAATCAAAACAATAGATTTTTTTATGGTACAGAAAATAAAAATAGACTTAAAATTTGTAGAATAAAAAATCCACTAAATTTTATATTCCCTAAACTTATTTTCTCTTTTGAAAAAGATAATTTTCAATGTTTTTCTGTCAGATTAGGTATTTTAAGTATGTTGTTATATTTGCCAATAGTTTTTATATGTATTTCAGCAATTGTTATCAATTTAATAGATGGTAATTTTAATTTTGACATTATTTTATTTTTATCAATGTTAGCTTTGATTTTTTTTCTCACTATTTTCGAATACAAATTGACTTACAATAAAATAAACAAAGCAGTTGGATTCGAAAATGAAATTAACCAAATTGGATTCGTATAGATTTCAAATTTTCAAAAATTTAATTTCCAATAACTAAAATTTATTATGTTAAAACCATTTATAGAACTTTCAGAAGAATCCAAAATTTGGATTTATCAATCCAACAGAAAATTTTCTGACGAAGAATTTTTTGAAATAGAAACCAGTTTACAAACTTTTCTTGAAAGCTGGTCAGCACACGGCACAAGTTTAGAATGTGGGTATGAATTGAAATACAACCGTTTTATAATCATTGCAGTCGATCAAGAAAATCAAGCTGCAACTGGTTGTTCTATTGATACATCTGTTCAATTTATTCAAAGTTTAGAAGCCAAATATTCAGTTGATTTGTTAGATAAAATGAATGTAACTTTCAAAAATGGCGAACATATAGCACACAAATCATTGATTGATTTCAAGAAAATGGCAAAAGACAAAGCGGTAACCGAAAATACAATTATTTTTAATAATTTGGTAAATAATATCGAAGAATATAACGAATCTTGGGAAACAATTGCAAGCGAAAGCTGGCACAGTCGTTTCTTTTAAAAAATATAGTAATGAAGTTTTCATTCTCCAGAATATTTCTATTTGGCTTAATTATTTTATTTGCAAGTAATTGCGGAACAAAAAAAATAAATACAACCAACCTTTCGGCAAATAAAAATGTAGTTACACCTGAAATAAAACCTGAAAAACCAGTTTTTGCAGATACTGAATATGCAACCGAAGGTCAAAAAAAATGGGTTGATAGTATTTATAACCAATTATCATTTGAAGAAAAACTAGGACAACTGTTTATGGTTGCTGCTTTTTCTAATAAAGATACAGTTCATACCAATGCTATCGATAAATTAATTGTACAGAAAAAAATTGGTGGATTAATTTTTATGCAAGGTGGACCAGTGCGTCAAGCCAGATTGACAAATCGTTATCAATCTGAGTCAAAAGTGCCATTGTTTATTGGCATCGATGCAGAATGGGGATTGGCAATGCGACTTGATTCTGTAAATCGTTTTCCGTTTAATATGACATTGGGCGCCATTCAAGATTTAAAATTTCTTGAAAAAGTGGGAGAACAAATGGGAAAACAAACCAAAAGAATCGGTGCACATTTTAATTTTTCACCAGTAATTGATATCAATACCAATCCGAAAAATCCAATTATTGGCGTACGTTCTTTTGGGGAAGATAAATTTCAAGTTACCGAACGTGCATCAAAATTGGTTAAAGGAATGCAAAGCGAAGGTATTTTCGGGACAGGAAAACATTTCCCCGGCCATGGCGATACTGACAAAGATTCTCATTATACGCTGCCAACGTTGAGTTTATCGAAAGAAAGAATTGACGATATTGAGTTGTATCCATACAAAAAACTTTTCGTTGAAGATTTGGCTTCGGTTATGGTGGCGCATTTGAACGTTCCAAGTTTGGAAACTCGCGAAAATTATCCGAGTTCAATTTCTTATAATGTTGTTACAAATGTTTTACAGAAAGACTTGAAATTCAAAGGTTTAATTTTTACAGATGCACTGAATATGAAAGGTGCAAGCAATTTCAAGCAACCAGGAGAAATTGATTTAGAAGCATTTTTGGCTGGAAATGACATTTTGTTATTTGCAGAAGATGTCCCAATAGCAATCGAAAAATTAACTAAAGCCTATAACGATACTTTATTTTCTGATGATAGAATTGCTTTTTCGGTTAAGAAAATATTGAAATATAAACACAAAATAGGTCTTAATAAATGGCTTCCAATTCAGAAAGCAAATTTAATTAGCGATATTAATTCAATCGAAAATGAAGCTTTACAATACGAATTATATGAAAATGCAATCACGGTTATTAAAAATAAAGACGAAATTTTACCAATTAAAAATCTTGAAAAAGAGAAAATTGCTTATGTAAAATTTGGCGAAGATTCAAATATTCCATTTGTTACCACTTTGAAAAAATACGCTGATATTACTGAAATTTCTCATAAAAATATTGACAGTTTATTGGTCAAATTAAAACCATTTACAACCGTAATTTGTGGTTTACATAAAACCGATAAAAATTGGCGCATTCAAGAATTTAGCAAAGATGATTTGTCTGATTTGGATAAAATATCTAAAAACAATAACGTTATTTTAGATGTTTTTGCAAAACCGTATGCGTTGCTTCCAATTAAAAATTTTGACAATTTTAAATCGATTGTTGTTTCTTATCAAAATACCGATGTTGCTCAGGTTGTTTCGGCAGAATTATTATTCGGCGCATTCGAATCTAAAGGAAAATTGCCTGTTTCTATAAATACTGATTTTAAAATAAATACTGGATTATCAACTAAAAAACTGAATCGATTGGGCTTTACTGCTCCAGAAAATGTTGGAATGAAAAGCGATATTTTATCTAAAATAGAAATGATTGCCAACAAAGCAATCGACGGAAAAATGACACCCGGATTGCAAGTTTTGGTTGCCAGAAAAGGAAAAGTAGTTTATCAAAAATCGTTTGGTTACCAAACTTATGAGAATTTAGTGAAAGTTAAAAACTCAGATTTGTATGATGCTGCATCGGTTACAAAAATGATTTCGACGTTACCAAACGTAATGAAAATGTACGACGAGAAGAAAATAAACCTTGAATCGACATTAGGATTTATGATTCCAAGTTTTGTAAATACTGACAAAAACGCTATAACTTTTAAGAATTTAATGTCGCATTATGCTGGTTTCCAAGCTTGGATTCCGTTTTACAAATCTACATTAGATTCAGCAAAAGTTCCAATAAATAAATTTTATAGAAAAACTTTTGAAACAGGATTTTCTAAAAAAGTTGCCGATAATTTATTCATAACTGACAATTATAATGATACAATAATGAAAATTATCGGAGATTCTAAATTATCTGCAAAAATTGAATATAAATACAGTGATTTTACATTTATAATTTTGAAAGATTATTTGGAGCGAATGACCCAGAAAACTCTTGATGTTTTGAGTCAAGAAAATTTTTATGGTTCACTCGGAATGACAAATACATTATACAATCCATTGGCAAAATTTGAAAAATCAGTAATTGCACCAACCGAAAATGATAACTATTTTCGTCAACAAATTATTCAAGGATATGTTCATGATATGGGAGCTGCTATGCAGGGTGGAATTGGAGGTCACGCTGGTTTATTCTCCAACTCGATGGATGTTGCCAAAATGATGCAAATGTTTCTACAAAAAGGCAATTATGGTGGTATTCAGTATTTTACAGAAAAAACAATCGAAGATTTTAATACTTGTTATTTCTGTTCAGAAGGCAATCGTCGAGGTTTAGGATTTGACAAACCACAAATTTCTGGCGATGGACCAACTTGTAAATGCGTTTCTAAATCAAGTTTTGGACATACTGGTTTTACAGGAATTATGGCTTGGGCTGATCCAGAAACCGAATTGGTTTATGTTTTTATGTCAAACCGAACTTTCCCAGATTCTAATGCCCCAAATTTGCTGTCAAAATATAATATTCGCGAAGATATTCAGAAAATTATTCAAGACGCAATTGTTAAATAAATAGCAAAGAAGTTGGTTAAAATGTATCTTTACAAAAAAAATCAACTACAATTTATGTCAAAAAAAATAATTTTTCCAATAATTTGTCTATTTATAAGTTTCGTAATTATTTCTTGGGGACGATTTGGGCACGAACACATAAATAGGTCGGCAGTTATGGCTTTGCCTGAACCTTTGCAAAGTTTTTTCTATAATCATATAGATTTTTTAACCTTAGAATCTACAATTCCTGATTTGCGAAAATCAACATTAAACGATAAAACCGAAAATCCAAGACATTATTTTGATGTCGAAAATTTTGGAGCATTCGATACAATTCCTCGCGATTTTGAAGTTATCAAAAAACGTTATAATGCCGAATTTCTTCAAAATAATGGAATTCTTCCTTGGTATATTCAAGAAATGACTGCCAAGTTAACCAAAGCATTTAAAGAAAAACGTAAAACCGAAATCTTATTTATTGCTGGCGATTTAGCTCATTATCTTGCCGATGCGCACATGCCATTGCACACCTCTGCAAACCATGATGGGCAATTGACCGAACAAAAAGGAATTCATTCACTCTGGGAAACAAAAATTCCTGATATGTTTGGAAACGAATACAATTTTTATACAGGCGAAGTTAAATTTATAGATAATATTGAGATAGAAACTTGGCGGATAATGAAAGAATCTAATGATTTAAGCCACAGTTTATTATCAATCGAAAAAGAACTGAGAACTACATTAGCATCTGATAAAATTTATGAAAAACAAACCGAGGAAAAGTTACAATCAGGCAAACCTAAAGATATAGTTTTCAGCAAAGAATATATTATTAAATTCAATGAAAAATTGAATGGAATGGTAGAACAACAAATGCGAAAATCAATTCAAGTTACAGCAAATTTTTGGTTCACGGCATGGGTAAATGCAGGAAAACCAGATTTAAGTAAACTTGATAATAAAGAAGTTACTGACAGAAATTCTAAATTTTTAAAGAAAGATTTAAAACTTTGGAAAACAGGAAAATTATTCGGATTAGAATATAAAAAAGAAATATAAACTTATTTTAAATGAAAATAGCAATAGTTTGTTATCCAACATTTGGCGGTAGTGGAGTAGTTGCAACCGAATTGGGTTTAGAATTAGCAAGACGTGGACACGAAATTCATTTCATAACGTACAGTCAACCAGTACGTTTAGCACTTTTGAATCCAAATGTGCATTACCACGAAGTCAATGTTCCAGAATATCCATTGTTTTTATACCAGCCTTATGAATTGGCATTGTCAAGCAAATTGGTCGATATGGTTAAGTTGCATAAAATAGATTTATTGCACGTACATTATGCTATTCCGCACGCTTATGCAGGTTATATGGCCAAGCAAATGTTGAAAGACGAGGGCATAAATATTCCAATGGTAACAACGCTTCACGGCACAGATATTACCTTGGTTGGCAATCATCCTGTTTATAAAACTGCAGTTACTTTCTCAATCAATAAATCAGATTTTGTGACTTCGGTTTCGCAAAGTTTGAAAGACGATACTTTAAAATTATTCAACATTAAAAATGATATTGTCGTAATTCCAAACTTTATAGAATTAGATAAAAATGCTAATGATCCAAGAATTCAATGCTATCGTTCAGTTATTGCCAATGATAATGAGCGAATAATAACACATATTTCGAATTTTAGAAAAGTAAAACGAATTCCAGATATTATTGCGATATTTAATAAAATTCAACAAAAAATTCCAGCCAAATTGTTAATGGTAGGCGATGGTCCAGAAAAAGTCAAAGCCGAAAATTTATGTCAAGAATTAGGGATTGAAAACAAAGTTATTTTTTTAGGAAATAGCAATGAAATAGATAGAATTTTAAGTTATACAGATTTATTTCTTTTGCCATCAGAAACCGAGAGTTTTGGACTTGCAGCTCTCGAAGCAATGGCTTGGTCGGTTCCAGTAATTTCTAGTAATTCTGGTGGTTTGCCAGAAGTTAATTTTGATGGTGTTTCTGGTTATTTAAGCAATGTTGGCAATATTGACGAAATGGCTGAAAACGCTTTAAAAATTCTTGAAAATGATGAGATATTAAATAAATTTAAGAAAAATGCGTTAGAAGTTGCCAAGCAATTCGACATAAAAAATATTTTGCCATTGTATGAAGATTTATATCAAAAAGCCATAAATAAAATGAAATAATTTTTCAGATTATTTGTAATTATTTGTAATTTTGAAATTCATTAATCCTAAAAATCAATTTGTTATGAAAAAATTTTTATTATTATTTTTGTTTACGAATTTAATCTATTCTCAATGTTGGCGAACTGTTGAAGCTAAACATTCTTACCATTGTATAGGAATTCAAACCGATGGCACACTTTGGACTTGGGGATTTAACGGTTCAGGACAATTAGGCGATAATACATTAATCAATAAAGAAGAGCCAATACAAATTGGAGCTGCAACAAATTGGAAGTCAGTCTCAAGCAGTTTTAATAACTCTTTTGCAATTAAAACAACAGGAACACTTTGGTCTTGGGGAAAAAATGATGAAGGACAACTCGGAATTGGGAATACAGTTTCTAAAACAGTTCCGACTCAAATTGGAATTCAAAGTACTTGGGCAACGATAAGTGCTGGTTACAATTATACTTTAGCAATAAAAACCAACGGAACACTTTGGGCTTGGGGTTCCAATTCTGGTGGGCGATTAGGAAATGGAACAGTTATAGATCAATTGCAACCCATCCAAATTGGAACAGCAAATAATTGGGCAAAAGTCGAGGCAGGAAGCGTTAACTCATTTGCAATTAAATTAGATGGAACTTTATGGAGTTGGGGTGGATCGTTGAATGGTTCTGATTCTTCTAATACCAACTTTCCAGCTCAAGTCGGAACTAGCACTTGGACAGATATTAGTTCGAATTATCTTCACGCAATTGGATTAAAAACAAATGGTACAATTTGGGCTTGGGGAAGTAATTCTTCTGGCGAATTAGGCAGAGGAAATAATTTAAACAATGCTAATAATTATATAGCAACACAAATCGGTACTGCTACTAATTGGAAAGCTATTGCTGCTGGAGAAAACCATTCGATGGCATTAAAAACCAATGGAACACTTTGGTCTTGGGGAGAAAATGATTATGGGCAATATGGCAATAATACAACTGGTGTTTCATTTGTTCCACTTCAAATAGGAACTTTAACCAATTGGAAATCAATATCTTCTGGTTATTCTTTTTCTATCGGGTCAAAAACCAATAATGATCGAGTTTGGACTTGGGGTCGAGACAATCAAGATGCTTTAGGTAATGGTGTTGATGGTAATAGTTCAATTCCTGTTGGACTTGAAACTTGCACAACGCTATTAAATATTGATTTTATTGAACTTGCTAATTATTTTAAAATTTATCCAAATCCTGTAAAAGAGGAATTGAGTATTGAAACTATTTTAGATATAGAAATTCAAGAAATCAAAATTATTGATGTTTTAGGTAAAATTGTTTCAAGACAAAATACTGACTTCAATAAAATCGATTTGCAAAATTTAGAAAATGGAATTTATATACTTTCAATTTTGACGAATGAAAACCAGACCTTTCAATCAAAAATCATTAAAAATTAAAAAATGAAAAAAATATTCCTTGTTTCGACATTACTCATAATAATTTCCTGCGGTACAAAAAAAGTCGTTTCGACAAATACTTTGTATGAAGTATTAACCGAACAAAATGATGGCGGCGCAAGTATCCAATTCTATGAAATTTTGACCGAAGCCAAAGAAATAAAAATGCTACTTGGCGATGATAATCTAAAAAATAAAATACAAGAAAAAGACATAGAAACCAGTAATTTTATAATCTTAAATTCAGGTTATAAAAACGAAGGAAATAATAAAATCGAAATAGAATCTGTTGAAGAAACTACAAGTAATATAATTGTAAAATTAAAAGAAAACACAAATAATAAACCAGTTGATATTGAATTAGGAACAGTAAATCCGTACTTAATATTAAAAATAAATTCCAAAAAAGAAATAATTTTTAAATAAAAAAAATCCTGAAAAAGCTAATTTTCAGGATTATATTAAATTTTTAGTAATTTTAGAACTGATATCTCAATGAAAGTGCAATATCAGATCCATAGTTTCGACCAAAACCATTACTTAAAACAAATTCTGGTCTAAAGTCTAATGAAACTAATAGCGGAAAATCAAAATCATATTCTATACCAATATCGCCAGCTAAAAAAGCAAAAGTTCCACCCAGATTATTATCATAAAAAGGATTGTTTTTTTTGTATTTGTCACCATAACTCCAGCTACCCAAACCACCACCAACTCCAGCATACCAATTAAAATCACCATCAATATTCCATACCCATTGGTACAAACCAGTTCCTTTAATAAAGTTGAAGTTGTCATTATTCCTCCATCCTAAATCGATTTCTAACCTATTATCTTTCTTCAATTTTCGCTGGTAAGAAACTTCAGCTCCAAAACCGTCATTATCTCCAAATCTAAGTCCTAAAGCATTTTTAGAAATGTTTTGTGCATTTGCACTAAAAGTTAATCCAACAATTGCTGCAATAAATAATTTTTTCATATTTTTTTGTTTTTACAAATTTACAAGATTTTTTTTTATATTTTTTTTTTAAAACTTACATAATTACTATGTTCCAAAAAACGTAAAAAATTAAAAGTTATTGTGTTTTAAAATTGTATTCACTTTAACTAAAAATTTTTACTTGTCAATTTTTCAGAAACATTACTTAACCCATCAACAGGTATTGTTGGTGCCAAAGAACCTATTATTGAACTTAAATGATATTCGATTTTGGTATCAGCTTTAATTACTCCAATATTTTTTGCATAATATTGTGTAGAAATTATAACATCTTGCATTGTTGGATTAAAGACTTGTGCAGAGTTTGCTCCTAAATTTATGCTAGCATCAATTGTTACATATAATTTTACAATTTTAATATTATTATAAGTTGTTGTGCCAATAGTTATAGGCGAAGAATCTCCGCCACTTACAGCTTTTATTGTATAATTTACATTTATTGGAATTGTTGATGGCGGAATTGTAAGAATAGTACTTCCTGTTGATGGACTACCAAGATTTGTATTAACTAAAGCATTTTCTTTGAATAGTACAAAATCAGTTACTCCAAAATTAAGTACATTTGTCCCTAAATTAAAAGAAATATTTCCAGTCATTTTAACCGAACTTCCATCTACTCTAAGTTTATTATTGTTTACAGAATTACAATAAAAACCAGTTGGAGTTATAGGTAAAGTTTTCATTAACTTATAAGAAATTAAGTTTTCGACAACTTCGCTATCAACTTTAAGAACATCTGCTCCAGTTGTAATTCCAGTTCCAGAAGTTGGTGTTGGTGTTGTAACTGTATTCTCGGTAGCATAATTCCAAGTATTCATTGCATTAATCGGCATAAATGTAGTTACTACATTATCTCCAACTGTGGGTGTTTCATCAATTGGAATAATTGTTGGCTCATCATTTTTTGAACATGAAGTAATAATTGCAAAAAAAATCAAATAAAGTAGGTTTTGGGTTTTCATATATTTTTATTTAAAAAGCTAAAATAAGAAAATTTTATAAATTTAAGTTTTTTTTTGAAAATAATATAAAATATACTATTTTTCAATCGAATCTTTTAACTTTTTTAGAACAATTAAACTCAATTATTACATACGAATAACTCATTTATAAACAAAAAAACATATATTTGTTTCAAACAAAAAACAATGGCAGGTAACAGTTACGGAACACTTTTTAGATTAACAACTTTTGGAGAATCGCATGGCGAAGCACTTGGCGGAATTATTGATGGTTGTCCTCCAAATATTTCTCTAGATTTTGATGCTATTCAACTCGAAATGCAACGCCGTAAACCTGGTCAATCTGCCATTGTAACTCAACGAAAAGAAGCTGATGAAGTACAATTTCTATCAGGAATTTTTGAAGGAAAAACTACTGGAACACCTATTGGATTTATCATTCCAAATACCAATCAAAAATCTGACGATTATTCACATATAAAAGACAGTTATCGCCCAAGTCATGCCGATTTGGTCTACGAAAAAAAATACGGAATCAGAGATTATCGTGGTGGTGGTCGAAGCTCAGCTAG
This sequence comes from Bacteroidota bacterium, assembly GCA_043728355.1. GTDB lineage: Bacteria > Bacteroidota > Bacteroidia > Flavobacteriales > Flavobacteriaceae > Flavobacterium. The sequence continues at coordinate 38,024 of JAYTMQ010000038.1, read as the reverse complement.
AGAGACATCAAGTAGGGTAGTAGCTGGTGCAATTGCAAAACAAATACTTAAAAATATTACAATTAATGCATTTGTGACATCTGTTGGCGATATTAATCTTGATATTCCATACCAAAACCTTGATTTTTCGCTAATTGAATCTAACGATGTTCGTTGTCCAGATGCTGCAACTGCCGAAAAAATGATTAACCATATTAAGGAAATCAAAAAACAAGGTGATACAGTTGGTGGCGTAATTACTTGTGTGATTCAAAATGTCCCAATAGGTCTTGGCGAACCAGTTTTCGATAAATTACACGCCGAATTAGGCAAAGCAATGTTATCAATAAATGCTGTCAAAGGTTTCGAATTTGGCTCAGGTTTCGATGGTGCAAAAATGAAAGGAAGTGAACATAACGATTTGTACAACGAAAATGGCACCACCAAAACCAATCTTTCAGGCGGTATTCAAGGTGGTATAAGCAACGGAATGGATATTTATTTCAGAGCAGCATTCAAACCTGTTGCCACATTAATCCAAAAACAAGAAGTATTAACCAATACCTATACAATTGTAGAGCAACAAGGCAAAGGGAGACACGATCCCTGCGTTGTGCCAAGAGCAGTACCAATTGTCGAGGCAATGGCAGCAATTGTCTTGGCCGATTTTTACTTATTAAACAAAACTTACAAATAATTTTATTCTTGTTCTACTAATCAAATACAAGAAGTGGAATAACTTACTTAAAAAAATGGAAAATAAAATTCAAAAACCATCATTACTAGGCAATTTAACAGTTCAAATTCTAATTGCAATGCTTTTCGGAGCTATTCTCGGAATTTTTATTCACAATAATTATACTGTAGAAAATGCAAAAGCATTCAGCGGTTACATAAAAATGTTGGCAACAGTTTTCATTAGATTAGTTCAAATGATAATTTCACCTTTAGTGTTCACAACATTAGTAGTCGGAATTGCTAAATTAGGCGACATCAAATCAGTTGGTCGAATTGGTGGAAAAGCAATGGGTTGGTTTTTTACAGCCTCATTTATTTCATTATTAATAGGTATGTTTTGGGTCAATTTTTTCGAACCAGGAGTTGGTTTAAAATTAATCGATATCGATTTATCAACAGTAAACGAAGTAACAGACAAAACTCAGAATTTTTCAGCACAAAACTTCATTGAACACATTATTCCTAAAAGTATTTTCGAAGCAATGGCAACCAATGAAATACTGCAAATCGTAATTTTTTCTATCTTTTTTGGATTGGCTGCAGCTTCAATGGGTGAATATACAAAACCAATAGTTAATGCATTTGACAGAATTTCGCATATTGTACTAAAAATGGTCAATTATGTTATGAAATTTGCTCCAATTGGAGTGTTTGGTGCAATTGCAGGCGTTTTTGCAGTAAAAGATGTCGATGATTTATTGTTGACCTATGCCAAATTTTTTGGCTCATTTTTAGTAGGAATTGGGTCGTTGTGGGTATTTCTATTAGTCGTTGGTTTTATATTTCTAAAAAGTAGAATGAAAGTTTTGTTGCAACACATCGTTAGTCCGTTAGTCATTGCATTTGGAACAACAAGTTCAGAAGCAGTTTTTCCTAAATTGACCGAAGAGTTAGAACGATTTGGAGTTAAAGACAAAATTGTTTCGTTTATGTTACCGTTAGGTTATTCATTCAATCTAGACGGCTCAATGATGTACATGACATTTGCAAGTATTTTTATTGCGCAAGCATCAGGAATTCATCTTGATTTAGGAACACAGATGACAATGTTGCTGGTTTTAATGCTAACTAGTAAAGGAATTGCAGGTGTGCCAAGAGCAAGTTTGGTGGTTGTTGCTGCAACTTGTGGCATGTTCGATATTCCAGTTGAAGGAATTGCACTAATTTTGCCAATTGACCATTTTTGTGATATGTTTCGCAGTGCAACAAATGTCTTAGGAAATGCATTAGCAACAAGTGTAGTTGGAAAATGGGAGAAAGATTAATTATTTTTCAGCATAAATGAAAACAATAAAAATAGTTGGTGTTCCTGAACATTTCAATCTTCCATGGCATTTGTGTATAGAAAATAACGAATTCAATGCCAAAAATATCGATTTACAATGGACAAATATTCCCGAAGGAACTGGCAAAATGTGTCAAATGCTTCGTGATTCAGATACTGACATTGCGGTAATTCTAACCGAAGGAATTATAAAAGATATTGTTGCTGGAAATGATTGTTCAATTGTACAAATTTATGTAAAAAGTCCACTCGTTTGGGGAATTCATGTTAATGCAAATTCAAAATACCAAACAATTTCTGATTTAGAGAACACTAAAATTGCCATTTCTCGATTAGGTTCGGGTTCGCAATTAATGGCTTATGTCAATGCAAAAAATCAAGGTTGGAAAACAGATAATCTCGAATTCGAAATCGTAAATACAATAGATGGCGCAGTAGAAAGTTTAACTTCGAGCAAGTCAGATTATTTCATGTGGGAACGTTTTATGACCAAACCACTTGTAGATGTTGGAATTTTTAGAAAAATTGCAGATTGCCCAACTCCTTGGCCTTGTTTTGTAATTGCAGTTCGAAAAGAAATTCTGGAAAAACATCCAAAAACAATTCGTACAATCTTAGATATTATCAATAAAAAAACTATTGAATTCAAGAAAATTAAAAATATTGATAAAATTTTAGCAAAACGATACAATCTAAAAATCGAAGATATTCGACAATGGTTGTCAATTACCGAATGGTCTCAAGAAAATTTAGACGAAAAAACGTTAAACAAAATTCAAAAACAATTATTTGAATTAAAAATTATTGATAAAATGAGTACTTTTGCAACAATCGTGCAATCAATTTAGTTGATTAACATTGTTCAATGATAGATAAAGCAAAACTATTTTACAGGTATTTATATACTAAATTTCAAGTCAATAAACCTTGGGATTCAATTATTATATTTATACTTAATATTCTGATTGCTATTCCTTTATTTATAATTATTCATCAAAATATAGTTGACTTAAATTGGTTTTTTCAAATAGATAGAATTTTTCTTTTTATCTTAATTCTATTAATAATTCAATATGTACTTCGTGCAATGAGAAGGGTTACATTATTAAGTGTTTTTCTTTATTTAATTGCATTAGTTTTCGGTACGATATTTGATAAATATGGTTTCAAAAGTGTTGTAGATGATTATCAGTCAATGATTTACACAATGAATGAAAATCCAAATCCGCAAGATATTATTATCGAAAAATTATTGCCTTTCCCTAATAAATCCAAAATTCTAAAAGCTATTGAATACGAAAATCCACGTGTTCGTGAATTTGCTATTATGGCAACTACTAAACATTTTACAAAAATCCACAAAGGAAATTACCGAATAATTATACAATGTTTTGCCGTATTTAAAGAAATAAATTCACGTTGGAATTATGTTTCCGATCCAAAAAATAGCGATTATATTGCCAAAGCAAGCGAATCTGCCAAATATTTATCTGGCGATTGCGACGATCATTCTATTTTTATGGCAGCATGTGTTCGATCAATTGGTGGTACACCTAGACTTATTCATACAGACGGACACATGTATCCAGAAATTCTTATAGGTCGAAAAGGTGATTTAGAAAACATTAATTATCTAATAAAAAAAGTACTTTTCCCAAAAGAATCTGAGGGCAAACATTTGAATTATCATATCGATGAACGTGGCAATGTTTGGCTAAATCTAGATTATACTGATAAGTATCCAGGAGGAAAATTTATGCACAAAGAAGTTTTGGGTGCATTGACTTTGGAGTAGTTTTTTTGGAGCATAAAATCAGTTTTAATTACGAATTAAGTCCTGCTATCATTCCAAAAATTCCAAATAAAACAAAGAAAAATTGTTTTATTTGGAATGTTTTTCCCTTCCATCAGGGCTGTTTCAAAAGTTTTATTTTTCTAAAAAAAATAAAAAATTTCAAATACAATTCTAGAGTTTTAATTAAAACTAATACTTAACTATTTTTTTAGTAGTCAATCCATTTTCAGAATAAATATTTATAAAATAAAGTCCATTATTCAAATCCGAAATATTTAGTTCAATATTAGAAATATTTACAAAGTTGTCTGCTTTAACAATTCTTCCATTAACATCTGTGATTGATATTTTATTGATAGTCACATTTTCAGTATTTGAAATACTTATAATACTATTTGTTGGATTTGGAAAAACTAGAAAATCCTTATTCAATTCATTGAAAGAATAGTTACTTAATAAATTATCCACTGACGTTGCTGATATTTTTATATTATCAATTGCAAAAATAGCAGATGCAGCATTTAGTATTGCAGGATAAAGAACCACTGGAGGAGTTCCACCATCGGTAACTTGTCCAAAATTATTAGTATCTACTTTTATAACAAGTCTTCCTGGAGTCATATTTAATGCTATTGCAGAAGCAGGTGAATTGGTAACACCATTTACTCCAGATCCTTTCCATCTTGTTTGACCTGTTGACTTATTATAACTAAAACCTAATTTTACCCAAGAATCATCAATAAAGGGTAATTGAGGTGTTGTTGTATTTAATCCTGTAGGCAAGAAAAATCTGAATGATTCAGGAGAACTATTATTAAAAGAAATTCCAACTAAAACATTTTCATAATTTGTTACAATTATGTTTGGAGCAACTCCTGACCTAGTCGACAAGATTCTATTATAAATTATTCCTGATAATACTCTTGGTATAGCTTCATCTGTGTACAACATTATTTTAAAACTATTTCTACTAGTTGTTGCTGGACCTAAATAAAAGTCAAATTCAACTTCAATTATATCATTTCCAACATTTCTTGTTGACCATAAAGTTTGTAAATTTGTTTTATTCAAAACCCTACTCCCTTGAGAATTTGCTGAACCAGTTATTTGAATCGCATTTCCATAATCAACACCTTTATCTACAATCTGAAAATTTGAATTCGATGTAATAGGTGTTGTTGTTGTTGAATAAGTCAAATATCCATCTTGTCCAGAAATAACACCTGTAATGTCAGTACCAATATTACCAATTGTTAAATTTGAATGATCATCAAGAGATAAGACTTGACCGTTCAATCCAAAATAAGTTGTAAAAGCAAGTAATAGTAGTAATTTTTTCATATTTTATATTTTTTGCAAAAGTAATACAATTTTAAATTACCACACAATTTCTTTCCTATTTTTATTTTTTAAATACTCATTCGTCTTACTAAAATGCTTATTGCCAAACCATTTTCCTTGGTTAGCACTCATTGGCGATGGATGTCCAGATTCAAGAACCAAATGCTTATTTCTATCGATTTTGGTACCTTTTTTTTGTGCAAAATTGCCCCAAAGCAAGAAAACCACATTTTCTTTTTTATCAGAAATTAATTGAATGACATTATCCGTGAAAATTTTCCAATCTAAATGACTGTGGCTATTTGGTACGTCTTTTCGAACTGTCAAAGTATTGTTCAATAACAAAACACCTTGACTTGCCCAACGTTCTAAATTGCCAGAATTTGGCAAAATAATTTGTTCTAAATCATCGTTAATTTCTCTAAAAATATTTCGTAATGATGGTGGAGTTTTCACATTATCATTGACCGAAAAACACAAACCATTAGCCTCTCCATTGCCATGATAAGGATCTTGACCTATAATTACAACCTTTAAATCATCAAATGAACATTTGTCGAAAGCTGCAAAAATTAATTTTTCTGGCGGAAAACAAGTGTAATGTTCATATTCGTATTGAACATCATTAAGTAAATCATTAAAATATTCTTTTTCGATTTCAGAATTTAAAACATTTTTCCAAGAAACTAGAAAGTCAGACTCAAACATAAGTTAATTTTCTACAAATGTAGTAAGAATATTTATTTGTTAAAACTAAACATTGTAACTTTGAGACTTTATAACTTTATATGATCTCGATTACCGAAAAAACATTACAAGATTTACAATTTCCGACCGTTCTTGAAACCATTTCTTCTGGTTGCAACACCGAAATTGGTGCGCAAAAAGCATTAGAAATAATTCCATTTCAAGATGCAATTACTTTAGAAAAAGCATTGTTACAAACTTCTGAATACCGTTCGTCGTTTGATAACAATAATGCCATTCCAAACCACGGATTTGAAACCATATCGCACGAAATCAAATTTCTTGCCATCGAAGATAGTTTTCTAGAAGTTAGTAGTTTTAGAAAAATTCATGCTATTTCTACAACTTCAAATTTTTTATTATTATACTTAAAAAAATTCGACGAATATTATCCAAACTTGAATATTAGAGCTTTACAAGTAGAATATACCAAAGATATTATCAATATGATTGACGATGTTTTGGACAAATATGGTGAGGTTAAAGACAATGCAAGTCCAGATTTATTGAACATTCGTCGAGATATGAGTGTAGTTCGTGGAAAAGTCAACCAAAGTTTTGGAATTGCAATGTCGCAATACAATTCTCTTGGATATTTAGATGATATCAAAGAAAGTTTTGTGAATAATCGTAGGGTTTTAGCAGTTTTGGCAATGTACCGTCGCAAAGTAAAAGGTTCTATTCTAGGAAATTCCAAAACAGGAAGTATTGCTTATATCGAACCCGAAACAACTTTGCAATATTCTCGTGAATTGAGTAATTTGGAGTATGAAGAAAAAGAAGAAATTCAACGAATTTTAAAGCATTTAACTGATAATATTCGGCATTTTTTGCCATTAATTATAAAATATCAAGATTTTTTGAGCGATATTGATGTGATTGCTTCAAAAGCAAAATATGCTAGAAAAATAAACGGAATTCTTCCTAAAATTACTAATGAACGTAGAATGTATTTTCGTGATGCTTTTCATCCTATTTTGCTATTGAATAATAATGAAAAGAAAGAAATTACGCATCCACAAACTATTGAATTAGATCAAAATAATCGAATAATTGTTATTTCTGGACCAAATGCTGGCGGAAAAACAATTTCGCTAAAAACCGTTGGATTATTGCAATTGATGTTGCAATCTGGAATTTTAATTCCAGTTCACGAACGCAGTGAAACTTTTTTATTCGATAGAATTTTAACTGATATTGGCGACAATCAATCTATTGAAAATCATTTAAGTACATATAGTTATCGATTGAAGAATATGAATTATTTCTTGAAAAAATGCAACGCCAAAACGATGTTTCTTATTGATGAATTTGGTACGGGTTCCGATCCAGATTTGGGTGGAGCATTGGCAGAAATTTTCTTGGAAGAGTTTTATCATCGTGAAGCATTTGGAATTATTACTACTCATTATTCAAACCTAAAAATCTTGGCTAATGAATTGCCTTTTGCTACAAATGCTAATATGTTGTTTGATGAAAAAACCTATGAGCCAATGTATAAACTGGCTTTGGGTCAAGCAGGAAGTTCATTCACATTTGAAGTTGCACAAAAAAATGGCATTCCGTTTGGATTGATAAATAGAGCCAAAAAGAAAATCGAAACAGGAAAAGTCCGTTTTGATAATACGATAGCAAAAATGCAAAAAGAACGCTCCAGAATGGAAAAAACTTCGCAAGATTTAAAAGAAGTTGAATTCAAAGCCAGAGAGGAAAGCAAATTAATGGAAAAAACCAACATCAAAATCAAAGAAAAACTAGAAAGTTATCAAGAATTATACGATTCTAATCAAAAACTGATTTATATCGGTCAAAAAGTAGATTCAATTTCTGAAAAATATTTCAATAATAAAAACAAAAAAGAATTGGTTGCCGAATTCTTAAAAATTGTCGAAATGGACAATTCCAAGCGACGAAAAGCAACCGTAAAAGATGCAATTGTCAAAAAAGAAAAAGAAATTGCCATCAAAAAAGAAATTGAAGTCAAAGTCGAAGAAATTCGAGTAGAAAAGAAAGAAAAAAAATTAAAAGCCGAAGTTATATTTGTTAAACCAAAGAAGCCATTGAAACTTGGCGATAGAGTTCGAATGTTCGATGGAAAAGCCATTGGAACAATTGACAAAATCGAAAAAAATAAAGCCATCGTTAATTATGGAGTTTTTACTTCAAAAGTGAGTTTAGAAGCACTAGAATTTGTTGATTAGATTATTTGATTTGAATCACTTTAATAAAAGAAATTTATATTTTATGAACTTTATTTATTAAATGTAAGAAATTCTAAAATACAAAATGATATGAAAAGAGTTGTAATAACTGGTCTTGGCGTTGTATCTCCAAATGGAGTTGGGCTAAATGCATTTGAAAATGCAATAAAAAAAGGGATTTCAGGTATAAAACACGATTCAGAACTCGAAAGATTACAGTTTTCATGTCAAATTGCTGGAAAACCTGAAATTTCAACCGAATTATCATTGCAATATTTTACCGAATTAGAATTACGAAATTTCAATTCAACTGGAATATTATATGGTGTTATCGCTGGAATAGATGCTTGGAAAGATGCAGGATTGTCGATGAAAATTCAAGAAAACCCAGATTGGGATTCAGGAACAATTTTCGGAACTGGAACATCAGGAATTGATAAATTTAGAGAAAGCATCTATAAAATCGATGATTTTCAAACCCGAAGATTAGGAAGTACAGCTGTAGCACAAACTATGAACTCTGGCGTAAGTGCCTACTTGGGCGGAAAATTAGGATTAGGAAACCAAGTAACCACTAATTCATCAGCTTGTACAACTGGAACAGAAAGTATTTTAATGGCATACGATCGTATAAAATCTGGTCAAGCAAAACGCATTTTGGCAGGAAGCACATCCGATTCTGGACCTTATATTTGGGGCGGATTTGACGCCATGAAAGTTTGTACATTCAAACACAATCACGAACCCGAAAAAGGTTCAAGACCAATGTCAGCATCTGCTTCTGGATTTGTTCCTGGTAGTGGATCAGGTGCATTTGTCGTTGAAGATTTAGAATCAGCAAGAGCACGTGGTGCCAAAATTTATTGTGAAATATTGGGTGGAAATATTAATTCTGGCGGACAACGTGGCTTAGGAACAATGACTGCTCCAAACCCAAATGCCGTTCAAAAATGTATTGAAAATGCTGTTGCAAATGCTGGAATTTCTGCAAATGATATTGATATAATTAATGGTCATTTGACTGCAACCTCAAAAGACAGTCTAGAAATTGAAAATTGGACAAAGGCTTTAAATAGGAGTGGAGCAGACTTTCCTTTTATAAATTCCTTAAAATCAATGGTTGGACATTGTTTATCGGCTGCTGGAAGTATTGAAAGCGTGGCTTCGATATTACAAATACATCAAAATTTTATTTTTCCGAATATAAATTGTGAAGATTTAAATCCTGAAATTACTAATTTAATTGATGCTTCAAAAATTCCTCAAAAATTAATCGAAAAAGAAGTTAATATTGTTGCCAAAGCAAGTTTTGGATTCGGCGATGTAAATGGTTGTGTAATATTCAAGAAATTTATACTTTAGCAAATGCCAAAACGTAATTCTCCAAATGATATTAAAGAAATCGATGATTTGAATCGTTTAAAAGATATTGTTTACGACAAAAGAAATGCAAAACGTGCCGTTGATAAAAAAACAAGAAGAGACAGGCATTATGAAAAACAATTTATTAAAAACACTATAAAAACGCATTCTGAAACGCTATTAAATATGACAAAACCCGAAATAATTGAACGATTAAAAACAATTGTAAAACCATATATTAAAAATCAAGATGCATTTGATAATCTTACTGAAAACACTGATTTCATTAATGATTTACAAATAAACTCAGCCAATTTAGTTGATGTTATATTAGATATTGAAGAAGTTTTTGATGTTGTTATCGATAATGAATCGATGGAAAAAATGCTTGATGTAAAAGCAGCTTTAGAAATTATTGAAACTAAATTATCTGAAAAAAAATGATTGGAAACGATGTTGTCGATTTGCAATTAGCAAGAAAAGAAAGCAATTGGCAACGCAAGGGTTTTCTAGATAAAATTTTTACGAAAAACGAACAATTTTTAATTCAAAAATCAAAAAATCAAGAACTTGCAATTTGGAATTTGTGGAGTAGGAAGGAAGCGGCTTACAAAATATGGAATCGAAACACAAGAATCCGAAAATATAATCCAATTCAATTTGAATGTTTAGATTTAGAATTAGAAATTGGAAAAGTTCAATTCAAAAACTTAATTTTTTATACAAAAACAGTGTTTACAGATGATTTTATTCATTCAATTTCAGTTTCAAGTTTTTTAGAATTTGATAATGTTGAAGTTTTGAATAATTCGATAAAAACTATAAAACAAAACGGAATTCCATTTATTAATAATGATAATTTAGAAAAAAAACCAATTTCCAAAAGTCATCATGGACAATTTGAATTTGTTGTTGGTTTAAGAAATTCTTAATCGTGATTTCAATTTTAAAAATAATAACGAAATTGAAAAAGCATCTTCAGAAGCAGAATATCTTTCGCTTTTTTCAATTTTAAATTTATTTAACAAATCGTCTAGTGTAAATTGTTTGTCATTGATGTCTTCTAATTTTTTGTACATAACTTCAACATCAAGTGCTTCATTTTTAAGCCTTCCGCATTTCAATTTTTCAAGATATTCATTCAAAATATCGACATCAAATGCTATTCGATGACCAACTAATACAGCGTTTTCTAAATATTCTAAAAAAGTTTGAATTGCATTTGGAATAATTGATTCAGAAACTTTCTTTTCATATTCGACTTCTTTGATGTTATCAGGATTAATATCTACATTTTTAACAAAAGAAATTTCGAAACTATCTTTTACAACAATATTATTATTAACTACAGCAATTGCTCCAATTGACAAAATTTGATCAATGTTTTTGTCTAGACCAGTTGTTTCGATACTTAATATGACAAATCTATTTGATTTTTTATCAAATTTAGATACATAATCTTTATAAAAATCAGGATAATTTCCTCCGATATTTTTTAACCAATCTAGCATATATTAAGAAAAATGGGTTAATTGAAATTTACTTTTTATTAAATCTTCCAAATCCTTCATCGGCTCAAATGCGCTTTTAAGTTTTTCTTTATCCGATTTTGACATTTCATCAACATTAATATATTGCCCTGAATTATCGTTTTTTAACCCTGATAAAGTTCTAAATCTTGACAATTCCAAAAAGGCTTCGGCACATTCTCTATAAAGTTCAGCGTTTTTAGTATCTACAATGGCTAATTGCTTGAATCTTAAATAAGTATTATTAATTCCTTTGATACTTTGACTTAAAACCAACAATCTTGCACCATCAATTAGTGGCATAAGTGCTCGAGTTTTTATATCAAACAAATCTTTGTTTTCACCTTCTTCTTCAACATTAAACTTCTTGAAAAAGTTTAAAGGAGTTGGTTTTTTTAAGGCATCATTTCCAAGAAAATCATATAATAACGAACTACTTTTTCTGTCTTTAAATACAATTTCTGATAATGCATTTTCTAATTGTATATCACCATAAACCAAATCATAATCAAAGAAAATACTACTAATTTCTTCAGTGTTTTCACCTGGAGTATTAGTCCAACTTGTGTATTGTTTTGTCCAGTCAATCAATGATTTACACCATATCATATTACTTGCTAAATGTCCATTTGGACATAATTCGAACCCTACTTTTTCTAAAGTAGTTGTAGTTTTTTTGGCTAATTTTAAATAATAATCACGAACATCACGATATTTTGAAGCATCAACATCTTCAAAAATTAAAATACTGTCTTGATCTGTTAACAAAACTTGTTCTTTACGACCTTGACTACCAATGCTTAACCAAGCAAATTTGGTAGGAGGTGAGCCCAATTCTAAAATCGCCAATTCAATGGCACGTTTTGTAATTGCAAAGATAATTTCTCCTGAAATCATACAAATATGAGTCAAAGGAATATTTTTTGTCATTGAACTTTGGACTAATTCTGACAATCTTTCTCTTACAATTTTTAAATCTTTTGCAGATTGCGAACGCTTGATTTCTTTAATCAAAACGCCTGGACTGTTTGCTTGGGCAACAACCAAATCGTGTTCGGTTATAATTCCTTTTACAATTGATTTATCAGAACCATCATCTGTTATGCACAAATGACTGACATTATATTTTAGCATCAATAATTGTGCTTCGGCTAGTGATAAATGTTCAGATGCTGTAATTACTGGCGAAGACATAATTTTATCAATTGATGACAAAATCGGATATTTTCCAGTAGCAATTTTTGAACGAAAATCTTGATCGGTAACTATTCCGATTGGTAATTTATCTTCTAGAACTAGAATATTATCGCTTAAATTTTCGGTCATTAATTGTGCTATTTCTTTAATCGAAACATCAGATTTGGTTGTCAGTGGTTTTTTAGAATAATCTAAAGTTTGAAAAAACTGATTTTCTTGTTGATTATCAGCAAATTGAACGTTTTCAATAAATTTACTTTTCCCTTTTTCTTTAAAAGAAGGTGCTGTTGATGCAAAACTTTCTAATAAAAAGTCCAAAACTTCGTTATTTTTGGCCAATAATGGTTTGAAAGTAGCAATCGGAATAGCGTAAACAATGCTTTCCTCCCGAGCTTTGGCAGTCATCATATAATTGTTTTTAGCAAAAAATGGACGCAAACCAAAAACATCGCCAACATTACATTTGTTCAATAATGTTTCTTCGGCATCAGAAACTACTGTCAAACTGATTATCCCAGAAGCAACAACATAAAAAGTATCATGCAAAACATCGTTAGTTTGAAATAAACTTTTGTTTTTTTCAAGATTTATAACACGAATATTAGTTGCAATTTCAGTTAATTCATCGTGAGATAATGAATTAAAAGGTTGAAATTCTTTCAAGAAATCCGCAATTCGTTCAGCAATAGGATTCATAAATTTACAAATAAGTTTATATTTGTAAAAATAAGTTTTTAATATGAATAGAGAATATTATATTACAAATTATTTTCAACAAAGCAATAAATGTATTGATTACTAAATTTTCTATTTTACATAATATAAATTATAGTGCAATAAAGTTACATTTTAAAACTTAAATAAATTTGCCAAAAAACTATCTTTTCAATTTTTTTACAATAAATTCTTTTTTTGCAGCAATTTCATTTTTATTCTGTAAAACTTGATGAGCCAATAATTTCTCAATCAATTCATCTTTGGTTAAATGATGAAAAACAGTTTTGATTTTGTCTTTAAATTCTTTTGAAATTTCTTGATTTGGTTTGGTTTTAAAAATTTGTTTTGCCCACAACAAAGTATTATTTTCTTCGATACTTTCTAAAGTTGGTTTTTGAAATTTATTAAATTTTATACCTAATTCTTTTTCAAATAAAGGAATTTCCTGAACTTCATCTTGTTGTAAAACCGTCAATGATAAACCGTTAGCTCCTGCCCTTGCAGTTCGTCCGCTACGGTGAACATAAGTTTCGTAAACGTCAGGCAAATGATAATTTACAACATAAGATATTGCTGCAACATCAATTCCACGAGAAGCTAAGTCTGTGGCTACCAATATGTTAATATATCCTTCACGGAATTGTTCCATAATTCTGTCACGAATTCCTTGCGTTAAACTGCCGTGTAGTGCGCCAGATGAAAACTTATTAATTGCTAAATTTTTAGCTAATTTATTAACCGAAGCTTTGGTTTTACAGAAAATAATACCTTGTTGTCCGTCTTTTGATGATAAAAAATGCATCAAAACATCAAGTTTTTCTTCTGGATTTACAACAATATATTCGTGGTCAATTGCATTGTTTCCAACTGTTTCCATATTGGCTTCGACCTGAATTACGTTTTTATGTAAGTAATTCTGAATCAATTGTTTGACTGTTCCTGGCATTGTTGCCGAAAACAAATAAGTCCTGTGATTTTTAGGTAACTCAGCAATTATTTCGTCTAAACTTTCTTTTAAAATCGAAACCATTTCGTCAGCTTCATCAAGTACTAAATATTTAGTTTCCTTTAAATTTATTGCTTTGCGCTTGATTAAATCAATCAATCGTCCCGGAGTTGCAACAACAATGTGCGTTTTACTTGTTAATCGTTCGATTTGAGGTTTTATTGGAATGCCACCACAAATTGAAGCTGTTGAAATTTCGGGTAAATATTTGGCGAAACTTTCAAGGTTTTTGAAAATTTGTTGTCCTAATTCTCTAGTTGGAACTAAAATAACAACTTGAATATCAGTCGATTTTGAATCTATTAATTGCAATAATGGCAATCCAAATGCAGCAGTTTTTCCTGTTCCTGTTTTGGCTAATCCGACAATATCAGTTTTGTTTTCTAATAATAAAGGAATAATTTTATATTGAATTTCGGTTGGAATATCGATTTTTAATTCAGAAATTGCTTTTAGAATTGGTTCTTGAATTTCTAATTTAGAGAAATTATTTTGCATTATATAGTTTTTAAAAAGAATTAAGAATTATTTTAAAATACAGCGTTTAAAGGTTTACAGATTTTTCTAATTTAAAGAAAAAATATTAAGAGTTTCTAAACCATAGCCCTGATGGAAGGGAAAAACATTTTTTCAGCTTTGTCAAAGTTTCGAACTTTGACAAAGCTGAAATTTTTTTAAATGCCAGCAGGATTAGCTCCAAAAAAATCTAAAATCTGACTAGAGCCTGAAAGAGCGAATAGCGAAGTAAATCTAAATTATGCAATCTAGAATCTAATCCGCTTCGTTCATTATTTTTTCTCTGTATTTTTTACCTATTAATAAGGTTAATTTTTGGTTGTAATCGTCCATTAACCATTCGCGATAATTTTTGCTGCATTGGCTCAAGCAATTCGAGAATCGTTTCACTCGGCTTTCGATATCGGCTTGCAATTCTTTGGCTAAACCTTTGGCTTCTTGCAATGTTTCGGTGTTGTCAACGCACATTGCCGAATGTTGTTCCATCGATTTTTCGAGAACAATTTTAGAACGCTCGTTGAGTTTTATTGCCAATTTATGCTCTTCGTCAACGTCGAAAGTTACTATTTCGGTTTTGGCGAATTTTTTTCTCAATTCTTCAGGCATTACATATTTAAAATGGGTTTCGATTTCGGCATCGTCACGAAGATTTTCAAGATAAAATTCTGGCGATTTAAATATGTGTTGCCAATTAATAGCTTCGTTCCAAAGTCCAAATCTTGCCGCATTGTTACCCAAATCGATAACCGTAAAATTATCTTTTTTTTCTAATTTTCGAGACCCACGACCTATCATTTGGAAATATAAAGTCAATGATTTTGTGGCACGATTTAGAATTATTGTATCAACTGTTGGTTCATCGAAACCAGTTGTAAGAATTCCAACCGATGTTAAAATTGCATCTGGAGTTTTCTTGAACCAACTTAGAATATCCTTACGTTCGTCTGCATTATTGGTATTGTCCAAATGACGAATTGCAAATCCAGCTTCACGAAAAGTTTCGTAAACATATAACGAGGTATTGATTCCGTTGTTGAAAATCAATGTTTTTTTGCCTAATGATTTTTCAGTATAAGCATGCAAAAGTTTTTCTTGCATTGCCATATTTGTATATAAATCATCAGAAGATTTAACAGTATAATCGCCATTAATTCCTACTTTTAATGAAGTCAAACCAACATCATAACTATAGGTTGTTGCTTTGGCAAGAAATCCTTTGTCTATAAGAGATTGAATGGTGTCGCCAACTATTAATTCAGAATAATTTTCGTGCATTGGCAACGTAATATTCGAACTTAATGGCGTTGCAGTAACGCCCAGAATAAATGCGTTTTTGAATGAACTTAGTAATTTTCTGAAAGAATTATAATGCGCCTCATCGATAATTACTAAACCTACGTTTTCTATCTCTAACAATTCGTCATTCAATCGATTTTTTAACGTTTCGACCATTGCTACAAAACAAGAATAATCGTCTTGATCGGGTAATTCTTTAATTTTGCTGTTGATGATTTTGTTTTTTACGCCAAAACCTTTTAACATTTTGGAAGTTTGTTTACAAAGTTCGATTCGGTGAGTTAAAACAACAACTTTTTTGTCGTGTTGTGACAAATATCGGCGCACAATTTCAGAAAAAATCACTGTCTTTCCTCCACCAGTTGGTAATTGATATAGCAAATGATGGCTTTGAGGTGCGTTGTCGATTCGCTCAAAAATAGCATTTATATCAACTTGTTGGTAGTCATAAAGCAATTTTTTTTCTTCTACTTCAACTTCTAATTCTTGTGTATGCATTGAGGTTTTTTATAATTTGCAAAAGTACAACTAAAAAACAGTATAAAAAACTGTATTTTATTTAATATTTATACTTGATTTTCTTTTTAATAGTTGTAAATAAGCGAAATTCGAAAATTAATTACAATTTCAAAATCGATCCTGAAAAGTTGAACCTAATTCTATGTTTTATCAATAATCCAATCTTTCAATAATTGTATTAAAATCTTCAGCATTGCGCCAATTTTGATTTATTGTTTCATTTTTAATTGCCTCTGCCCTATTTTTAAATTCGTATAAAATTGATTTTTCAATCATAAAACTCATAGCTTGCTGAAAAGATGTTAGCATACTTTTATAGAAAGTTTCGCTTGTAATTATTTTTTCTGATGATAAAGTTTGGGCAATTTCAATATTGTACAACATTATATCTGTTATTAGAAAAGAATCCATTCCCAAAGAAATAAAGTGTTTTATGTATTTTTGGGCAACAGACCGACGCATTTTTGGTCTTTTACCTCTAATTGGGTAATATTCGTTTGAAATTTTAATCTTAGCATCTTTAATTAAATTATTTTCATTTGGATTAAAAACAAAATCATAATACACTTTTACATCTTTAAACTTATCATACATTTCGATAAATTGTTCTTCGATTTGAGTTTTTGATAAATCTGTTAAATATTTCTTTAAATCTCTTTTGCTCATTTTATTATTAAAAATATTCACAAAAGTAAGTTAGTTTATGATTTTAAAATCATTTAGAATTCATAAATTTGCAAATTCATATAATATAAGGAAAAAAATGCTAAAATTATTTAAAATTGTTGCTGTTCTCGAAGGTATTTCTTCAATATTATTATTTTTCTTTGCTATGCCAATGAAATATATACTGAAAAACAAACAGTTTATGCCACCAATTGGAATGGGACATGGTGCTTTATTTATTGGATTTATTGCTTTTACAGTTTATTTTGCATTTGTTAAAAAATGGACTTCACAAAAAGTATTGTTATTTTTCTTTTTTTCGATAATTCCGTGTGGAACATTTTATATAGACAGAAAATATTTAAAAAATGCATAAATTTATAGAACTTATTTTTGGTTGGTGCTTTCCTTTATTAAAAAAATGGGGAATTAATCAAACAATTGCAGATTATTCTAGTTTAATAATAAACATTTTATTATTGAGTGTTTTATCTTACATGATTTATTTATTTTTTAGATTCATATTGATAACTGCAATGGCAGTTGTTGCCAGAAAAACCAAAACAAAATTCGATGATTTATTAATTTCTAACAATACTGCAAAATACATTGCTTACTTAATTCCGCTTTTATTTATTTACAAATCGGTTCCTGTAATATTAGAGACTTATACCTATTGGGAGAGTATTTTTAGTAAATTGATTGGTGTTTATATAATAGGTCTTTCGCTTTGGATAATTAGAACAATTTTTAATGCACTTAGAGATCATTTAAAAAGCATTCCAGAATACAGCGACAAACCAATAGACAGTTATATTCAAGTAATAATGATTGTTCTTTGGATAATCGGTTCGACAGCAATTTTGTCTCAATTATTTAATATCAAAATAAGCGATATGTTTACCACTTTGGGAGCAATTTCGGCTATAATTTTATTAATTTTTAGAGATACAATTCTTGGTTTTGTTGCTAGTATTCAAGTTTCTGTAAACGATATGGTCAGAATAGGCGACTGGATAACAATGGAAAAATTTGGAGCCGATGGCGATGTTATTGAAATAAATTTGGCAACTGTAAAAGTTAGAAATTTCGATTATACAACCACTACAATACCTACATACAGCCTGATTTCTGACTCTTTCAAAAACTGGCGAGGAATGCAAAAATCAAATGGACGAAGAATTAAAAGACATATTCTTATAAAATCCAAAAGCATTAGATTTATTAATGACAACGAATTAATAAATTTCAAGAAAATACAAATTCTCGCAGAATATATTGATAAAAAAACTTTAGAATTAAGAAAATATAATTCAGAACATAATATAGATAAAGTGCTATCCTTGAATGGAAGAAACTTAACAAATATTGGGTTGTTCAGAAAATACATTACCAAATATCTTGAGAATCATCCTGCATTAAATAAAGATATGCTATTAGTTTGCAGACAATTACAACCAACTTCGCAAGGAATCCCGTTAGAAGTTTATGTTTTCTCTAAAGATAAAAAATGGGAAAACTACGAATTTATAATGTCTGATATTTTTGACCATATAATTGCTTCTGTTGCTTTTTTTGACTTAGAAATTTTCGAACTACCATCAGATGGAAATAGTATTTTGGCTGAATAATATTTTATGAAATTCTTATATTTTTTTAAATTTTGAATTGGAATTGAATAAATTTAATTAAAAAATTTGCATTATAACTATAAAAAATTACATTTGTATAAACTTAACATTACCATAATGAACAAAAAATTATTTTTAATATTAATTTTATTAGTTACTTTTTCAGGATTTTCACAAATTACAATTTTTAAAAGACTCGAAAATGATTCAATAAACAGATGGTCATTTGACGTAAATATTGGACAAAGTAAAGGTGTGGCTCCATACCGTAACGGCTATTTTTCGAGTAATCCAAGTCAATATTTTGGTTCTTTTTCTGTAAATCATATAAATTTGGCGGGTAGATATATGTTTAGTTCTAAAATGGGTTTGAAATTTGGATTAGGTTTTGATCAGGTTAAAAACAATTCGAATACAACAAGCTTACCATTCAAAATGAATGTTTACACATTATCTACAGAAGCAGTTGTAAACTTGGCAAGATTGGTTGATATTCAAAAAAATCTTGGGAATATTGGTTTATTATTTCATGGTGGACTTCAGGTAAATTCAATGACACCAAATATTAGCAACCCTGCTATAGGTCAAAATAATAAAATAACTGAGTACAATGGTGGATTTATTTTTGGAATTACACCAACTTACAGAATTACTGATAAAATAGCTTTAACTGGTGATTTAAGTTTTACAAGTAATTACAGACAACACTTATCTTGGGATGGATTCTATTCCGAAGACAATCAAAACCTATCTGGATCTATGATTTCTTATTCTGGTGGAATGTCGTTTTCAATCGGAGACGATGATATTCATGGTGATTGGGCAGAAATTAAAAATGTTAAATCTGATAAAGAATTTGAACTTGAAAAACGTGTCGGAGAAATGGAAACACTAATGAATGATACAGATAAAGACGGTGTTCCTGATTATTTAGATCAAGAAAACAATTCTACAGCAGGTGTAGCAGTTGACTCAAGAGGAAAAATGGTAGATTTAAATAAAAACGGTGTACCAGACGAAATGGAACGTTACTTAGATTCCAAATTTTCTACAAAAGGTTCAGAAACAACAGCTGGTCCCGATTTGGTTACTAAATACATAAATGATGGCTACGTTGCAGCCTATTTTGATACTAAAAATCCTGTTCCAACAAATGTTTCTACACAAGGCATTAACTTTATGTTGACTTATTTAAAAAATAATCCAAGTAAAACTGTTGATATTTTTGGACATGCTGACGAAATTGGAAAATCAGAATCTAATGACTCACTTTCAATAAAACGTGCAGAAAATGTAAAACAAATATTAATAAAAGCAGGTATTGCACCAGAAAGATTAAACGTTAAATCTAACGGAGAAGACACATCAGTGGATAAAGATTCTGAAGGCGCAAGAAGATTAGTAAGAAAGGTAACTTTTTCTGTTAACTAAAAAATAATAATTTATTTACAAAAACCTCTGATAAAATCAGAGGTTTTTTTTTGTACATTTATAAAAAAAAATGAGAAACCAATTCATATATAATTTTAGAGGATTGCCATTAGGAATTATTTCAGAAAGCTCATCATTAGAAGAAAGTTTTCAAAATGCAACTTTAAGACCGATTCTAAAACTTCAAAACGAGTTAATTATTGAAGTGTTTATTGAATATTGTATCAAACAAAAAAACACATTTTTTAGTCTATCCGAAAATAAAAAATTAGATTATATCGAACAAAATATCCAAAAAGATACAAAATTTCGAAATTTTTTAAAAGGAATTATAATCGCATTTTTTACACTTGATGAATACAAATTATACACCCAGAATGCATCTAATCTTAACAAAAGAATGATTACAATGCTTATTGAAAGAGTAAAAAGTCAAGTTCAATTAATAGTGTTACAAAATTAGACTTAATCAACCAAAAAAGCTTAACTTTAATTTATAAATTTTAAATATTGATTTAAAAAAATCACATATTATTGCGAAAAATTAATATTTTAAATCTTTTGAAACTTTTAAATAGCAATAATTCAATATTTAAAACATTTTATTGAGATTATAATAAAACTAATACTTTTATATTATTTAATTAGGCAAATTTTAATAATTTCATTAAACTTGTTTAAAATTAATTTAATGAAAGAAGAACACTTCAAATGGTATTCCCCAAACCTAAATCGAGATGTTGAAATGCTGGTTTTTGGGCATTCTGGTTATCCAGTAATATTATTTCCAACATCGATGGGAAGTTATCACGAAAATAAAGACCAAGGTTTAATAGAATCTGCACGATGGTTTTTAGAACAAGGACTAATTCAGGTTTTTTGCCCATCAAGCATCGATAAAGACAGTTTTTATAACAAAAAAATACATCCCGCACACCGAATTCAAAACCACACTTGGTATGATAAAATGCTCTGCCACGAAATTGTCGAAAAAGTCAAAAACAACACACACGTTGGCAAAGTTGCCGTTGCAGGTTGCAGTTTTGGCGGTTACCACGCAGCCAATTTTGGGTTCAGGCATCCAGGTTATGTCAGCCACGTTTTCTCTATGGGCGGCGCATTCAACATTAAAAGTTTTATGGACGGTTTTCACAATGACGACGTTTTTTACAACTCACCCGAAGATTATTTATACGGTTTAGACGACCGAGAACTTTGGAATATGGACATTTGTCTAGGCACATCAAACTGGGATATTTGCCTAGACGCCAACCTAAAACTCAGCAAAGTCCTAGCTTATCGCGACATCAACCATTGGTTAGACATTCGCCAAGACCGCGAACACGATTGGCCAGTCTGGAAAGAAATGTTCCCGCATTATTTATCAAGAATCAAATATTGAAATAATAATTGGGGCGTTACCTCGTTAAAAAAAAAGAGGTCGGGCTGTTCGTTCACAATTTTTTTTCAATTGCCACGGGTTTAACCCGTGGCAATTGAAAAAAAGATTTCCACTGGCATCCCTTACGTAAAAAAAGCAAAAAATAAATAAAATAATAAAAAATAACTTTGACAAGATTAACTAAATCAAAAAATTAAAATGAAAAAAATTGGAATTTTATTTGGAATGGAAGACACATTTCCAAAAGCATTTATTGACAGAGTAAACTCTAAAAACCAAAAAGATATTATTGCCGAAGCAGTATCAATAGACAAAGTTGTTCAAAACAAAGACGGCGAATATGCAGTAATTATCGACAGAATATCGCAAGACGTTCCTTTTTATCGTGCCTTTTTAAAAAATGCAGCATTAACAGGAACCAACGTTATCAACAATCCATTTTGGTGGAGTGCAGACGACAAGTTTTTCAACAATTCTTTAGCTGATACTTTGGGCGTTCCATTACCAAACACCGTAATACTTCCATCTGCAGAACACCCAACAGATACAACAGGAAAATCGTTCAGAAATCTAGCCTACCCAATGGACTGGGAAGGAATTTTTGACTACATTGGTTTTCCAGCCTATATGAAACCTTATGCTGGCGGTGGATGGAAAAACGTATACAGGTTAGAAAACAAAGAAGAATTCTGGGAAAAACACCAAGAAACTGGACAATTAGTAATGATGTTGCAAGAAGAAATCGTTTTCACAGAATATTTCAGAGTCTATTGTCTTGGCGGAAAAGATGTTCATATTATGCAATACGAACCAAGAAATCCGCACCATTTGCGATATGTAATTGACGGCCCACCAGTTTCTAAAAAATTATTAGCAACTGTAAAAGATTATACATTAAGACTTTGCAAAGGTTTAGGATATGATTTCAACACAGTAGAATTCGCTGTTCGCGACGGAATTCCTTATGCAATCGATTTTGGAAATCCAGCACCAGATGCAGAATTAACATCTGTCGGAGCCGAAAATTTCGAATGGGTTGTCGAAGCTGCTGCAAATATGGCTATCGCTGCAGCCAAAAAACAAAAACCAGGAAAAATGAACCTTACTTGGGGAACTTTTATTAAAGATGCTTGTAAATAAAAATTGTTTCAAGTTTAAGGTTTCAAGTTTTACCAATTTATTAAAAACAACAACTTGAAACCTGAAACCTGAAACCTGAAACAAAATGTATGTCAAAAAAATTACCTACTTTCACACTAGGTGTCGAAGAAGAATATCAAATTATTGATCCACAAACCCGTGATTTGCGTTCGCATTTGTCAAAAATTGTTGATGGTGCCAAAATAATTCTCAACGAGCAAGTCAAAGCAGAAATGCACCAGTCGGTTGTTGAAGTTGGCACTAATATTTGTCAAAATGTCGCCGAAGCCGAAAAAGAAATTAAATTCTTACGTTCTAAAATTGTTGAGTTGGCAGCCAAGCAAGATTTAGTAGTTGGTGGCGCAGGAACGCATCCGTTTTCACGTTGGCAAGACCAACCAATTACTGATGATCCTCGTTATCACAACATTGTAAACGAGTTGCAAGATGCAGCACGTTCAAACTTAATTTTCGGAATGCATTGTCACGTCGGAATCGAAAATCGGGAACAAGGTTTACAATTAATGAATCAAGCTTGTTATTTCTTGCCACATATTTTTGCACTATCAACTAATTCTCCGTTTTGGGAAGGACGAAATACTGGCTATAAATCATTTAGAACCAAGGTTTTCGATAAATTTCCAAGAACAGGTTTGCCTGAATATTTCGATTCTGTTTCGGCTTATGACAATTATTTAGACACATTGGTAAAAACAAATTGTATAGACAATCCAAAGAAAATTTGGTGGGATTTGCGACTTCATCCTTTTTACGACACGATTGAATTTAGGATTTGCGATATGAGTTTGACTGTTGACGAGGCAATGTGTATCGTAGCCATTATTCAAGCAATTGTAGCCAAACTCTACAAATTGAATGTGCAAAACACAAGTTTCAATATGTACAGAATTGCTTTAATAAAAGAAAATAAATTTAGAGCAGCACGTTATGGAATTGAAGGAAATATGATTGATTTTGGACTTCAAAAAGAAATTGAAACCAAACTTTTGATTGGTGAATTATTAGATTTTGTTGACGATGTTGTTGATGAATTAGGCAGTCGTGAGCAAATAAATTATGTTCAAACAATGATGCGTGAAGGAACTGGAGCTGATAAACAATTAGCCGTTTTCGAAAAAACTGGCGATTTATCTAAAGTTGTAGATTTTATTACTGGTGAATTTACTAAAGGACTTTAAAGATTGCAAACAATTAAATAACGAATAATGATTTTAGCTTTTTATTTATAAATATTTTAAATCGGTTTTTAAATGAGATTTTTTTAAATTGTTTTTGAAATTATAATTGATATTTAAATTTAAAAGTAATTCGTCGGCTTTTTAATGCGTTTTAACTATTTTTGCAAATATAATTTGATTTAACCTGCAAGCATAATGAGTGAACAAACAATAAAAATTGCAATTTTAGACATGTACGATGGCGAACCCAATCAAGGAATGCGTTGTATTATAGATATTATAAACCGATTTAATCAAATCGTAACTTTCAAAGTATTTGATATTCGAGGAAAATCGGAATTTCCAGATATTAAAAAATTTGATATTTATATTTCGACTGGTGGTCCAGGAAATCCATTGGTTGGCGATGGAAATTGGGATTTGAAATATTATGATTTTATCGACCAATTAACAGAATGGAATAAAGAAATGGTTGTCAAAAAACACGTTTTATTTATTTGTCATTCTTTTCAAATGGCATGTAAACATTTTGGATTAGCAGAAATAACCAAAAGAAAAGACACTTCATTTGGTGTAATGAAGATTCATAAAACGCTAGAAAGTTCTAATGATCCAATCTATGAAGGATTATCTGATCCATTTTACGCAGTTGATTCGCGTGATTATCAAGTAGTTCAACCAAAATTGAGTATGTTCAAGAAAAAAGGTGCAAAAATAATTTCGTTAGAAAAAATTCGTGATCATGTTCAATATGAACGCGCAATTATGGCAGTGCGTTTTTCTGATTATTTTGTTGGAACACAATTTCACCCAGAAGCCGACCCAATTAGTTTTATTGCCAACTTAAAAAATCCAGTTGCCAGAGAAAAAATAATCAAAATGAAAGGTAAAACTAAGTTTCGTGATATGCTAGAAGATTTACTTGACGAAGAAAAAATCTATAAAACAAACGAAACTTTAATACCAAATTTTTTGAGAATAGCTATTAATGATTTAATGAAAACTAGGAAAATACTTTCTAATTAGTTTTATGTTGTAAGTTATAGGTTGTAAGTTTTTAGCGAAGTTCTAAATTCTTTAACTTGAAAACATACATCCTATAACTTAAAAAACCTACAACATTAACAATGATTGACAAATATAGAAAACTCTTTAACGAACAATTCTCATCTAAAAAATACCAAGAATTTCAAGATGATATTGCATCAGATTTTGATTATTTGCCAACATTTCGAATGGCAGAAACACCATTTTTTATATCAAATGAATTAAAATCACAATTAATCGAAGGTTGCAATGATGTTATAAAATTAATTCAACAAGACAATTTCAATGAATTGACAAACAAAGCATTAGAGTTAAATCTAAAAGTTCCAAACGAAGATAATCACACTACTTTTTTAGCAATAGATTTTGGAATTTGCGAAGAAAACGGAGAAGTTCTTCCTAAATTAATTGAGGTTCAAGGTTTTCCATCTCTGTATAATTATCAATATGTTCTTTACGAAAAATACAAAAATCATTTTCCGTTTTTGGACGAGTTGACACCTTTTATAAATGGAATTTCATCTAGCGACTATTTGTCAATTATCGAAGAAGCGATTTGCAATAATCATGCAAAAGAAAATGTAATTCTTCTAGAAATTGAACCCGAAAAGCAAAATACTAAAATCGATTTCTATTATTGCAAACGCGATATTGGTATTCCGATTGTATGCGTTACCGAAATCTTAAAAAAAGAAAAAAAACTTTTTTATAAAAATGAAAATGGAAATAAAATTGAAATAAAAAGAATTTACAATCGAGTAATTTTTGACGAATTAGAATTAAGAAAAGATTTGAACCTAAATTTCAGTTTTTCTGATAATTTAGATGTCGAATGGGCTGGACATCCTAATTGGTTTTTCAGAATTTCAAAATTCATTTTGCCATTACTTAAAGGAAAATATTTTATAGAAACCACTTTATTATCTGATTTAAAAGAAATACCAACAGATTTAGAAAATTATGTTTTAAAACCATTGTTTTCATTTTCAGGAACGGGAGTAATTTTTCACGTCAAAAAAGAAGATATTGAGGCCGTTGTCGAAAAAGAATTATACATTCTTCAGAAAAAAGTAAATTATATTCCTATTGTTCAAGCACCAGATGCCAAAGTAAAAGCTGAAGTTCGAATACTTTGTGTATGGAAAAAACACGATGTTGCTCCTACTCTACTATGCAATTTAGTTCGTTTGAGCCGTGGCGAAATGATTGGTGTAAAATTTAATAAAGACAAAGATTGGGTTGGTGGAACTTTAGGATTGTTTGAAAGATAAAACTTAAATATTGACTTATAAAAGATTAACATTAGTTCAACTAAAAATAAATAGTTTTACATTTTTTTTTTAAATTCTATTCACTAAATTAGTTTTAAGATTTGATATTACTCAAATTTTCTATAAAACAATTGATAATGCTAATAGAAAGAAGAAATCTAGAAACAGAATTGCAAAACTATCGCAACAAAGAATCAAACGAAATTAATTTTTTAAACGAAGTTAAAGCCTTTTTAGCAAGTGATGACAAAGTTAGAGATTCGATTAATAATAAAATTAAAAGGTCGAGTTCAACAAAACTAAACAATTTTAACTTTGATTTACTCGAAACAGATAAAATTTATCATGTAAAACAAATTAAAGAAATTTGTATAGATTACAGACTTAGATTTTTGGATAGTAGTTATTTTAAAAATGATATTCCTGAAGAAGCAATTACTAAAATAAAATATCTTGAAAAAAATCACAATCTTGATATTGAAGGTTTTAAAATAATGGCACCATCAAAACTTTTTCAACTAAAAAATTATGACGATCCATTATTGTTTGCTCCAATAGGAAATGATTATTATTATTTAATTCACAAATGGGGAAATGATGTAAATCCGTTCAGAAAAATTGCAGTTAGACCATTTAGAGATTTTAGCAGTTTATTGATTTTTTTATTTTTAATAAGTGCTTTTATTGCATTAATAACTCCTGGAAATTTGTTTGGTGAGGGAAATGAAGATATTTTTAAGGTGGTTTGTTGTTTGTTTATTTTCAAATCTCTCTCTGCAGTAGCTTTATATTTTAGCTTTTGGAAAGGTAAAAATTTTAATGAAGCGATTTGGAATAGCACTTTTTACAATTAATATTTTAAATAAAAAAAACGCTTTGATTAGCGTTTTTTTTATTTAAATTGTTTAAAAAGCAACATTCCAACGAGGCAATTTACCAGTCTCATCTAAATGAAGTTGCAAAATTTGTCCTTCTACAAATGTCGGTATTACTTTGGTTTTATCATTGAAAGTATCGTACCAAAAAACTTCAAGTCGTTCGATATTTTCGATTTTCATTTGTGCTGGCCAAGAATATTTACGTCCTGTTTTTGCAAATTGCTGTCCATTTACGATTTTATCGAACATACCACCATTTTTACTTTTTAAAGTACCGTCGTTTTGGATTGTTCCAGTTGAACCAACCATAATTAATTCTTTTTTATCTTCTTTTACATCATAAACCAAGAAAACGCCAGAAACATTTTCTGAAGTATTGCAAGCGGTTTCAAGATTATCATTTTGTGTAAATGAAAAACTATTTTGGTTTTTGAATTTTTTTAATTCTTTGTACATATTATTTGATATTTGCCACAAAGGCACAACGGCACAAAGTGAAGATTATAATTTTTAATTTATAAATCAAAAAGTCTCAACATAATTATTGAGACTTTTCAATTTATTTTATTTTTAGAGAACTACCCCAAAACTTCTTTTACTTTTTTACCAATTTCTGCTGGAGAATCAACTACGTGAATGCCACATTCTCTCATTATTCTCTTTTTAGCTTTTGCTGTATCATCAGCGCCACCAACAATTGCACCTGCGTGACCCATTGTTCTTCCTTTTGGAGCGGTTTCGCCTGCTATGAAACCAATAACTGGTTTGCGATTTCCATCAGCTTTTATCCATTTCGCAGCATCGGCTTCAAGTTGTCCTCCAATTTCGCCAATCATAACGATACAATTGGTTTCTGGGTCATTCATTAATAATTCAACTGCTTCTTTGGTAGTAGTTCCAATAATTGGATCGCCACCAATTCCGATTGCAGTTGTAATTCCTAAACCTTGTTTTACAACTTGATCAGCTGCTTCATAAGTTAAAGTTCCTGATTTAGAAACGATTCCAACTGTTCCTTTTTTGAATACAAAACCTGGCATAATACCAACTTTTGCTTCTCCAGGAGTAATAATTCCAGGGCAATTTGGTCCTATTAATCTACAATTTCTTGTTTTTATATATTCGTAAGCTTTAATCATATCAGCAACCGGAATTCCTTCTGTAATACAAATTATTACTTTGATTCCAGCGTCAGCAGCTTCCATAATTGCATCGGCAGCAAATGCTGGTGGAACGAAAATAATTGTTGTATCGGCTTGAGCTTTTTCAACTGCATCTTTAACAGTGTTAAAAACTGGGCGATCTAAATGGGTTGATCCACCTTTTCCTGGAGTAACTCCACCAACAACATTTGTTCCATATTCAATCATTTGCGAAGCGTGAAAAGTTCCTTCGCTTCCTGTGAATCCTTGAACAATTATTTTAGAATCTTTATTTACTAAAACGCTCATATAATTTTATTTTGGTTGATTTTTTATAATTTGATGCAAAAGTAATGAAAAGTTTTTAGATTTCGATTGCGGTTTATGTATTTTATATTTTATGAAAGTTGACTCATTTGATAACCTCTATATAATTTGTCATCTTTGATTTCCCAGATTACAAAAAAATTGGCTAATTTAATTTCTTCTCTATGGTTTTCAATGGTTTTTACTGATAAAGAATATTTTACAGAAACCATGTTTTTTTCATTAAGAATAAATACTATTTTAGTTTTTGTTTTAATAAACGATTTTGCTATGTTATCGGTATAATCAATAATACCTTGATAATCAAGCTTTAAAAAACCCGTACTTCCATTCCATTCTAAAATAAAATCTTTATGTAAAAAAGTTTTTAAAACTTCTGTATCCAACAAAGAATCTGATTTATAAAAATCTTTAACTAATTTTTTTGCATTCATTTTATTTTAATTTTTGAAGAATTTCTGGTATTTTTTTAATATTTGCCATTTGTTTCAATGTTTCTCGAGATTCTTGAATTGGAGTTCCGAAATAAGATTTTCCGCCTTCAACAGATTTTGTTACTCCAGTTTGCCCCATAATTACAGCTTTTGTTCCAATGGTTATGCCGCTTGTTGTGCCAACTTGTCCCCAAATTGTTACTTCGTCTTCTATAATTACACAACCAGCAATTCCTGTTTGTGAGGCAATAAGACATTTTTTTCCAATTATTGTGTCATGACCAACGTGAACTTGATTGTCAATTTTGGTTCCTTCGCCAATAGTTGTGTCTCCTGTAACGCCTTTATCAATTGTGCATAAAGCTCCAATTCCGACGTTATTTTCTATTACAACTCTTCCTCCAGAAATTAATTGATCAAAACCATCTGGACGTTTTTTGTAATAAAAAGCATCGGCTCCAAGAATTGTTCCCGCATGAATAATGACATTATCGCCAATTACTGTGTGGTCGTAAATTGATACGTTAGAATGAATCAAACAATTATCGCCAATAATAACATTGTTTCCAATGAATGTATTTGGCTGAATGATTGTATTTTGACCTATCTTAGCTGAACTTGAAATTGAAACATTTGAAAACTGAAAAGGTCTAAAATGTTTTGTCAAAATATTAAAATCTCGAAATGGATCATCAGAAATCAATAATGCTTTTCCGACTGGACATTCTACATTTTTATTAATTAAAATAATTGTTGCTGCAGATTGCAATGCCTTATCATAATATTTAGGATGGTCAACAAACACAATATCTCCCGCAGTTACAACATGAATTTCATTCATACCGAGAACAGCGAAGTTTTTATCGCCAAAATATTCGCAATCAAGCAAATTGGCAATTTGTTCTAATGTTTGTGGTTTTTCAAATTTCATAATAATTCCCCCTTTGGGGGTTAAGGGGCACTATTCTTTAACGCGTTCCATATAATTTCCAGAAGTTGTGTCGATTTTGATTTTGTCTCCTTCATTAATAAATAAAGGAACATTTACGGTTGCACCTGTTTCTACAGTTGCAGATTTTGTGGCATTTGTAGCAGTATTTCCTTTAATTCCTGGTTCTGCATAGGTTACTTCAAGTACTACAGATGCTGGCATATCAACAGAAATTGGCAAATCAGTTTCAGTATTAATACTTACCATTACGCTTTCTCCTTCTTTCAATAATTCAGGAGAATCTAAAATAGCTTTGTTTAAAGAAATTTGCTCGTAAGATTCAACATTCATAAAATGAAATAAATCGCCTTCTGGATATAGAAATTGAAATTTATGGTTTTCAACACGAATTTCTTCGATTTTATGTCCTGCAGAGAAAGTATTGTCTAAAACACGTCCGTTGGACAAACTTCTTAGTTTAGTTCTTACAAATGCTGGTCCTTTTCCAGGTTTCACGTGAAGAAATTCTACTATTTTATATATATCATTGTTAAATTTTATACATAATCCATTTTTAATATCTGATGTAGATGCCATTTTATTATTTATTGTTTGTTTTAATTATTTGAAATCTGAAGTCTTAAATCTTTAATCTATATTCTAAAATCTTAACCGCCAGTATATCCTTTCATAATTCCTCTCGAAGAATTTCTGATAAAGTCTATTATTTCGTCACGTTCTGGAGTTGCTTCCATCTCGGCTTCTATTATTCCAACTGCTTGAGATGTGTTATAATTTCTTTGGTATAAAATTCGGTATATATTTTGAATTTCTGTAATTTTTTCGGTTGTAAAACCACGTCTTCTTAATCCAACTGAATTTATTCCAACATAAGATAATGGTTCTTTTGCAGCTTTTGTGAAAGGTGGAACATCTTTTCTAACCAGCGAACCGCCAGAAATCATTGCATGATCACCAATATGAATAAATTGATGAATTGCTGCTAAACCACCTATTACTGCATATTTTCCAACAATAACGTGTCCCGCAAGTGCAACACCATTTACGATAATTGCATTGTCACCAATATGACAATCGTGTGCTATGTGTGCAGTTGCCATAATCAAGCAATTACTTCCGATTGTAGTTTGACCTGATGCAACTGTACCTCTATTTATTGTTACGCATTCGCGAATGGTTGTATTATCACCAATTACAGCCAATGAATCTTCGCCACCAAATTTTAAATCTTGTGGTACAGCGGATATTACTGCACCTGGAAAAATATTACAATTTTTACCAATTCTTGCGCCTTCCATGATTGTGACATTTGACCCAATCCATGTACCGTCACCAATTACTACATTATTATGAATAGTTGTAAATGGCTCTATAACTACATTTTTGGCAATTTTTGCGCCTGGATGAACGTATGCTAGGGGTTGATTCATATTTATTTTGTTTCAAGTTTCAAGTTTTAAGTTTCAAGTTGAGCAACTTGAAACTTAAAACCTGAAACCAAATTTATTGTTTTTTTGCTATTTGTGCCATTAATTCTGCTTCGGCAACTAGTTTTCCATTTGCATATGCGTGGGCTTGCATGTGACAAATTCCTCTACGAATTGCTGTAATTAATTCGCATTTGAATGTTAATGTGTCGCCTGGCAAAACTTTATGTTTAAATTTTACATTATCAATTTTCATGAAAAATGTTAAGTAATTTTCTGGATCTGGAACGGTGCTTAAAACCAAAATCCCTCCTGTTTGCGCCATTGCTTCTACAATAATTACACCTGGCATTACTGGAGCTTCTGGAAAATGTCCAACAAAAAAACCTTCGTTCATTGTTACATTTTTCATTCCAACAACATGATTTTCAGACATTTCTAGTATTCTATCAATAAATAAAAATGGTGGTCGATGTGGCAATATACTCATAATTTTATGAATATCCATTAACGGTTCTAGATTTAAATCATATACAGGAACGTGATTTCTTTGTTCGATTTTGATTAATTTAGATAATTTCTTAGCAAACTGAGTATTTACAAAATGACCGGGTTTGTTCGCAATAACTTTTCCTTTTATTCTTATTCCTATTAATGATAAATCTCCGATTACATCAAGCAATTTGTGACGTGCTGCTTCATTAGGATAATGTAAAGTCAAATTGTCAAGTATGCCGTTTTCTTTAACTGAAATTTTATCTTTCCCGAATGCAATTTTCAGATTATTCATTGTTTTTTCAGAAATTTCTTTATCGACATAAACAATGGCATTATTTAAATCTCCACCTTTTATCAAACCATTGTCTAATAAAGTTTCAAGTTCGTGCAAGAAACTAAAAGTTCTAGCATTGGCTATTTCTGATTTAAAATCGGATATGTTTTTTAATGTTGCGTTTTGAGTACCAAGAACTTTGGTTCCAAAATCTACCATGGTTGTAACTTGATAATCATCACATGGCATTACAAGTATTTCGCTTCCAGTTTCTTCATCTGTAAATGAAATATTTTCTCTAACTACATAATATTTTCTTGCAGCATCTTGTTCATGAATTCCAGCTTTTTCGATAGCTTCTACAAAATGGATCGATGATCCGTCCATAATTGGTAATTCTGATGCATCAAGTTCAACAATTACATTGTCTAAATCACAACCAACAAATGCTGCCAAAACGTGTTCTGGTGTTTGAATTTTGACACCCAATTTTTCAAGATTTGTGCCACGTTGCGTGTTTACAACATAATTGGCATCGGCTTCGATAATTGGTTGTCCTTCTAAATCGGTTCTTACAAACGAAAATCCGTTATTAATTGGTGCAGGTTTAAAAGTCATTTTGACAATCTTGCCAGTGTGTAATCCAACACCTGAAAGCGAAATTTCGGTTTTGATGGTTTTTTGCTTAACCATAGGTTATGATTTATTTTTGATTATTTTTTTCAATTCTTCTAATTCGGATACAATTTTAGGCAAATTTTTGAAATGTACATAGGATTTTGCAAAATCATTGTAAGAAAATGTTGGACTTCCTTGTAAAATCTCATTGTCTTTGATATTTCTCCCTACACCCGATTGTGCTTGAATTCTTACATTATTGCCAATAATTAAATGCCCAGCTATTCCTACTTGACCGCCAATCATGCAGTTTTTGCCAATTTTGGTTGTTCCAGCAATTCCAGTTTGAGCTGCAATTACAGTATTTTCTCCAATTTCTACATTATGTGCTACTTGAATTTGATTATCAAGTTTTACTCCTTTTCTGATAATTGTCGAGCCCATTGTTGCTCTATCGATTGTTGTACAAGCACCAATATCTACATTGTCTTCGATAATAACATTACCAATTTGTGGAATTTTGGTGTAGCTACCGTCGGGTTGAGGCGCAAAACCAAACCCATCTGCAGCAATTATAGCTCCAGAATAAATCGCACAATTGTTACCGATTTCGGTTTCTGAATGAATTTTGGCTCCAGCAAAAATAGTTACATTATTGCCAATAACAACATTATCACCGATAAAACAATTTTGATGAATTTTGACATTATTTCCTATTGTAACATTTGAACCTATGTATGAAAAACTTCCAAGATATAAATTATCGCCAAATTTTACATTTTCAGAAATAATAGTTTGCGATTCTATTCCTGATTTATTGTTTTTGGATTGATTGTAAAATTCTAGTATTTTGGCAAATGCTCCATAAGCATCATCAACTTGTATAAGCGTAGTTTTGATTTCGTTATCAGCAACAAAAGTATTGTTTACAATAGTTACCGATGCATGTGTGGTATAAATATAATTCGAATATTTAGGATTACTCAAAAATGTGAGCGAACCTTCTGTACCTTCTTCGATTTTCGATAATTTAAAAACTTCAGCATTTGGATTTCCAATAACTTTACCTTCAAGAATTTCCGCTATTTGTGATGCTTTAAATTTCATTTTATCTGATTCAGTTTTTCCATCGAAATAAAATGGAACTCGCTAAAATTATTTGTACTTTTATAATTCAATTTGTTTTGCATGTTTCATTATTGCAAAAATATGTAAATTTGAGTTAAATTACAAATAAATAATCTGTAACAAATCAGTTAGTTTTTTTTGTAAATATTTTAAAAATTATACTAAATTCTTAGGATAACAAATATAATATTTTGTTACAGCTTTAGATAATGCTTTTAAATTTAATTGATCAGATGCTTCGACAACATCTTCAATTGTTTTGTTTTTTATTAAAATTCTAATTGGTTCAGAAATCGAACTGTAGGCTTGATTTACTATTTTTCCTTTAAAAATAAAATAATTTGAATCTTGAATTGATATGTTTTCTTGTTTTGAAAGCTTTTCTAATAAATCATTTTTCTCATCACTTGAAATTTTTTCTGGGCTTAGTTTTATTTTCAGTAAATCTCTGTTGATTATCATTTTAGATAATGAACTCAAAATAAAATCATCATTAATTTGCCAGGATTTTAATGCGCTAATAATATCAAAATCATCAAGTTGAGCAAATTTATCTAAAACAGAATCATCAAAAATTGACAATTCAACTTTGTTTTGCAAGAAATACATCAATGGTTCACTACAATTCAAAATTATTCCTTTTTGGGTTAATTCTTTGGCGCGTTTTAGAACCTTAGTCAAAATTAATTCAGCAACCAAACTGGTTTTATGCAAATAGGCTTGCCAGTACATTAATCGTCTTGCCATCAAGAATTTTTCGACAGAATAAATTCCTTTTTCTTCTATAACCAACACATCATCAACGACATTCATCATTTGGATTAATCTTTCTGAATTGATGTTTCCCTCATTCACACCAGTGTAAAAACTGTCTCGTTTTAGATAATCTAATCTGTCCATATCTAATTGACTAGAAATAAGTTGCAACATAAATTTACGATGATAATCACCTTTAAAAATCTTTATTGCCACATCTAATTTATTTTCAAATTCGGCATTTAATTTTTCCATAAATAACAACGATATCGATTCGTGGTTTACTTCTTCGACAATACTGTGTTCCATTGCGTGAGAAAATGGTCCGTGACCCATATCGTGCAAAAGTATGGCGATTAAAAGTGCATTTTCTTCTCCGTTAGATATCAAAATTTCTTTGAAACGTAAAACTTCAATCGCTTTTTGCATTAAGTGCATACAACCCAATGCGTGATGAAACCTTGTATGTGTTGCTCCTGGATATACCAAATACGACAATCCCATTTGCGAAATGCGTCTCAATCTTTGAAAATATGGATGTTGCACCAAATCATAAATTAATTCGTTTGGAATAGTTATAAATCCATAAATAGGATCGTTAAGTATTTTTCGTTTGTTGATTTCTGGCATTATTTTGAGTTTTTACAAATATACAGAATTTAGTAGTTTTTTACTTATTTTGGAAACTTTAATGCTAATACAAAAAATGCAATTGAACAATGATACAAAAACAAAAAAGTTAATACGTATAATTACAAACAACGTAACTTTATTCTTGAAGTTTATAAAAAAATGCTTCAAATATTTTTTAATAAATTTCGGGAAATAAAGGGAAAATAAGCTATTTTTATAATTAAAATGTTTTTATTGGATATTTACAAATTTTAAAATATAATTATTTTAATATAAATTTATTTATAAGTTCATTAAATTGTTTAACGAAATTTAATCTGTAAATCAATAAAAAATTCAAAGACAGACACAAAGTGATTTTTGCTACCAAATTGAAAAAAATACTTATAGTATCTGGAATAAAATGAACAAAAATTAAAACACTTATTGAGGTTATAAACAATCCAAAATAATTTCTATTAAACGGAAAAAGCTTAAATTTTTTATAGATAAATATTAATTTTACCAAATTAAATAATAATATTGAGATCATTGAAGCAATTGCTACATAATTTACTCCCAATTTAAGAAAATATAAAAAAAAGATATTTAAAATTAAGTTAGAAGCAATTAATATTGAAATTGCTAACAAATTAAATTTAAATTTACTGGAATAACTAATGATTTCGGTATTAAAACCAGTGCCCATATTGATGAGAATACCAACGCCTAGAATCAAAATTAATGGAACCGTTTTAATTAGCTCTTGGCTTGTTGAGAGTAATAAAAATAAATTTTCAACACCAACAAACAAGCAACTGTACATTAAAATGCCAATAAAAAATAAAAATATTGATATTTCTTTATATTTTATATTTAAAGTTTTTAGATTGTTTTCTGCAAAATATTTAGAAATTACAGGTGTATATATTGTAAAAAGTCCGTTTGCAGGCACCGCAATTGCTGCAACTAAACTTGCAGCAATACTGAAATTCCCGTTATCTTCGGTGGTTAAAAAAATTGGAATAATTATAGAATCCAATTTTGTTACTAAAATTATTCCAAGACTTCCAGCAAGCGCATACATACTATAATTGAGGTATTCTTTTTTAGGTATTTCTATAAATAGTTTAATGAACTTTATATCGAAATTTTTTTTAAAATTTTTATTTAAGTATAAACCAGATAAAACAGTTGTAACTGTAAAAATTAAGATATAAAGTTCAAGTAAAAAGTTAAAACTTATTTTATTTAAAATTAGTAAGTAAAATAAAACTGGAATTGATAATTTTGTAGCTACAATATCAAAAATAGTTAAAATTGTAATTTTTCTTTCTATAAGTGCTTTTTTTTTGAAGATCTCTAAAAATGCTTTGCATACAGCTATTGAAAATGCTAAATACAATACATTGTATTGTTGGGGTTTAATAAATTGAGAAACAATAAAAATTAATAACAAAAAAAATAAGCTAGTTAAAAGTACAGTAAGTAAACTTAAATTATAAATTTTATTTTTTAAAGAACCAGATGCTTTTGTACTAAAATTAATTAAGGCTTGCGACGAACCAAAAACCAAAATAGGATAAATAATAAATGCAATTCCTTCATAAAATTTTATCGTACCAATACTTTGCTTGTCGTTGGGATAAAAGAAAAGTGCAGCATATAGACCTGCAATTGTTCCCATATAGTTTATAACAGAAAAAGCGAACGCACTTTTGCTAGATTTTTTTTTTATAACCATAGTAAATAAAAAAAGTAGATTTTCTTAAAATTATTAATTTAAAAGAAAGGTATATTTATTTAATATAACATTATTATAATAAAAACTTACCGTGTACTCTCCAGCGATTAAATTACGTCTTACAAATAGTGTTTCGGAAATTTGCATGGTTTTATTTTGATAATTTAATTCATTGAAAAAAGAATAATTCAAAGATTTATCGCCGATTGTAACGGTTTTATCCTCACCAATAACCTTGTCGTTTTTATCTTTTATTTGTACGTATATAATTTTGTTTTCAGCTTTTGCCAAAATATTTTCTGGAATAGTATAACTTACTTTTAATTGTTCTACTTGTTCTGCAATGTTACTTTCAAGATCCAAACCGTTTGTATTATAACTAACTGGACGAACGTTTGCATTTACAATTGCAATTTTGGAAGCAGTTTGCAGTACTTTATTTAGACCATCTACCTGATTATCAAGATTTTGATTTTGAACAAGGATGTCGTTTTTTGTAGCAACAACACTATCAATTCTAATTCTATAATTTGGGTTTAAAATTGCAAAAGCTGCTTCATTTTTCGCAATAAGCGATTTCGCAGATGCTTCTAAAGTAGTTGATTGATTTTTAATAGATGCTAAAACACTTGGGTCTTCTCCAGATTTAGCTAGAAGCAATAAAAGTTGCGAAACTTT
The DNA here is from genome assembly GCA_043728355.1 of Bacteroidota bacterium. Lineage (GTDB taxonomy): Bacteria > Bacteroidota > Bacteroidia > Flavobacteriales > Flavobacteriaceae > Flavobacterium. The sequence goes on along the minus strand of JAYTMQ010000038.1, from coordinate 541 downwards.
ATCTCGTTCTAATTCAAGTTCTCCTGAAAGCTTGGTTTTTTTTAATAACGCCTCGTCAAAATCTGTTTTTAATTTATTTAACTTTTCTGCGACTATTTGTTGTTCAGTTTTTACAACTTTTATTGTTCGAACTAGAATTTTAGTATCATTTGCAAACTGAAATATATATACAAAACAACCAATTAATAAAATTGAAGCAACCATTAAAGCTGTTTTTAGATTACGATTTTCTTTTTCTAAATTCATAATTATTTTTTATATCAAACACAAATATATATGTTTTCGATTAATATAACCTATTTAATTTTAGTTAAAGTGCAAAAAAATCAGATGAAATATAACATTTGTCAACTTTAAAAAATCGGAATTGAAATTCTTGCTAATCCACTAAATCTTGAGTGCGGTTTTTTAAACTCTAAAATATTAATAAACAGCAACTATTGTTATTACATTAAATGATATAAAATTGTGTTTTATTAACTATACTGCCAGCTCCCGTACGATCCTTTTCGTATTTTTTTTAATTCAAAATTTTTTACAG
>JAYTMQ010000037.1:0-5897 GCA_043728355.1 Bacteroidota bacterium | reverse complement strand
GCAATGCACCATCCGTTTACATCGCCAAAACCAGAAGATATGCACTTGTTAGAAACTGATCCAAAATCGGTTCGTGCCAACGCTTATGATATGGTTTTAAACGGTAATGAAATTGGCGGTGGCTCTATCAGAATTCACGATAAAGCAACTCAAGCTTTAATGTTCAAATATTTAGGTTTTACCGATGAAGAAGCTCGAAATCAGTTTGGTTTCTTGATGGATGCTTTTCAGTTTGGTGCACCACCACACGGCGGATTGGCATTTGGTTTAGATAGATTAGTAGCAATACTTGGCGGACAAGAAACAATTCGAGATTTTATTGCATTTCCAAAAAACAATTCTGGTCGTGATGTTATGATTGATGCACCATCGGTAATTGATGAATCACAGTTGAAAGAATTGCATATTATGTTGAATGCGAAATAGTAATTTCTATAAATAAAAATCCCAATTAGAAAATTTCTAATTGGGATTTTTATTTATTTGATGAAAATACCATTTATAATTTTCCAGAAGCTTCGAGATTTCTTTCGATTTTGTGTTCTGGTCTTGTCCATTTTGGCTTTTCTCCAAGCGATTCAAATTGAGAATCATTGGCTTCAACAGTTTCTGGTTGCGCCATTTTTACGAATGGTTTTTGTGGAATTAGTCCTAGCATTTCGAACATTTTCATATCTTCGTTAACATCAGGATTTGGAGTTGTCAATAATTTATCGCCAGCGAATATAGAATTTGCACCAGCGAAAAAGCACATTGCTTGACCTTCACGGCTCATATTCATTCTACCAGCCGAAAGTCTAACTTGCGTTTCTGGCATTACTATTCTAGTTGTTGCAACCATTCGAATCATTTCCCAAATTTCGACAGGTTTTTCGTCTTCAAGTGGAGTTCCATCAACGGCAACAAGAGCGTTTATTGGCACAGATTCGGGTTGAGGATTCAACGTCGAAAGTGCTACTAACATTCCTGCTCGATCTTTTATGCTTTCTCCCATACCAATTATTCCGCCACTACAAACGGTAACATTGGTTTTTCTGACATTCTCTATAGTTTGCAAACGGTCTTCGAAACCTCTAGTCGAGATTACTTCTTTATAATATTCTTCTGATGTGTCAAGATTATGATTGTAAGCATACAAACCAGCTTCTGCAAGACGTTGTGCTTGGTTTTCGGTAATCATTCCAAGTGTACAACAAACTTCCATTTCGAGTTTATTGATAGTTCTAACCATTTCTAAAACTTGGTCAAACTCTGGACCATCTTTAACATTTCTCCAAGCTGCGCCCATACAAACTCTTGAAGAACCAGAGGATTTTGCTCGTAAAGCTTGAGCTTTTACTTGCGAAACTGACATTAAATCATTGCCAGTAATGTCTGTGTGATAACGAGCTGCTTGTGGACAATAGCCACAATCTTCGGGGCAACCACCAGTTTTTATTGATAACAATGTCGAAACTTGAACCACATTTGGATCGTGTTTTTGTCTGTGTATTGTTGCTGCTTCAAAAAGCAAATCCATCATTGGTTTGTTATATATGTCAATGATTTCTTGGGTTGTCCAATCGTGTCTTGATAATGTCATTTTTGATTCTAAAAAATTTGTTGCATCAAAAGTAAGTAATTTGTTTTGAAGTTACAATACAGATATTTCTTTAATTTGTTTTCCGAACTTTTGAAGATTGTATAATAAGTAACGAAATAATTACTGCAGAAGCAATGCCTTCAATTAATAATCCGAAACAATATTCGTTTAATGAAGGATTTTTGCCATATAGAAACCCATAAGAAATAGTATCTAGATAAGATTGTCCTCCTTTAAAAGTTGCATAAGCAGCCAATCCAATTACACTTGAAACTACACCAACTATTCCAGTTTTAAGCATCGAAATAAGGTTTTCGCCAAGACTTGTAATGCCTAAATTTACATTCATTTTGTAAGTTCTATAAATTCCGTAGAAAACTATAAATGCATTTAATGCTCTTAAATAGTTTAATTTTTGTAGTCCAATTAAATTGACAAATAAAAATAAAAGAGCAATTCCGAAACTAATAATTAATCCGTTGATGATTTCTTTAGATAATTTCATAAAATATTGAAGTTAGCGGTTATTATTTAACCAAATTTAAGAAATTTTAACTTTACATTTACAAAATAAAAAACTTTAACAAATATATTCTATGTTTAGTTTTTGAATTCTTTTTTTGCCAAAAAATTTAATGCAAAAATTTTGTCTTTTTCAATTTGAGATTTCAAATCATCAATTCCGTCAAACTTTTGTTCGTTACGAATGAACTCTAAAATAGAAACTGTAATTTTTTTATTATATAAATCAGCATTAAAATCTAAAAAATGCACTTCGATGGTAACATTTTTATCATCAAAAGTTGGTTTAAGACCAATATTCATAATTCCAAAAATAGTTTTATTTTCAAAAAAAGATTTCACTATGTAAACTCCAAATTTCGGAATGAGTTTATAATTTTCTTCTAAGTGTATATTTGCAGTCGGAAAACCAATTGTTCGACCCAATTGTTTGCCTTTAACAATTTTCCCAGAAATTTGATAATTATAACCCAAGTATTCATTTGCTAAAGTTATATTTCCTTCAATAATTGCATTTCGAATTTTGGTTGAGCTAATGGCAACATCGTCGATTTCTTCGACAGAAATTTGTTCTACCTCAAAGCCGAATTTTTTTCCAAAAACAATTAAATCATGAATATTTGCTGAACGGTTTTTGCCAAAGTGATGGTCATGACCAATAATAATTTTTTGAATATTGAGCTGTTTGACCAAAACATTGGCGACAAATTCTTCGGCTGAAAGTTCTGAAAATGCTGTATTAAAATTTTGAATTACAAGATTTTGAATACCATTTTCTGATAACAATCCTGATTTTTCATTAATTGTATTTAATAATTTAATATCAGAATTTTCGTTTAAAACCATTCGTGGATGAGGGAAAAAAGTCAGAATAAGACTTTCCGTATTTCCAGATTTACAATTTTGAACAATCTTATCAATTATTTTATTGTGTCCAATATGCACACCGTCAAAAGTACCTATTGTTACAATTGTTTTTTTATCGGATTTGAAATCTTGTGTAGAATGAAAAATTTTCAAAAGAATTGTTTTAAAAAATGCAAATTTATATTTATTAGTTGAAAAAACAGAATAAAAAATCTTTAAAAACTTAAATTATTTTGTCAATTAGGTCAAATATATATGAAATAATTATTTGGTTTCGAAAATTATTATAAATTTGTAAGCTATTTATAAATCAAATAATTATGAAAAAACCAATACTTTTATTACTTGCAATTTTTACATTTGCAATTAATGGTTTCTCACAAGACAATTCTTGGAGAAAAGCAGACGATTCTGATGTTGCTGCGGAAAGTAAATTGCCAAGAGACACGCAACTAAAAGCATTTTTAGTTTATGAATTAAACTTGTCTGAAATTAAAACCAAGTTAGCATCATCGCCAAAAAGAAGCGCAACAGCAGTTTCTAACGTGATTTTATTTTTTCCAAATCCACAAGGCGAAATGCAAAGTTTTAAAATGTATGAAGCATCTACGTTAGAAACTAACATTGCTGCTGCAAATCCAGACATTAATACTTATGTAGGTAAATGTATTGAAGACCCGACAGCTACAATAACTATTACAACCACAATTTTTGGTTTTCACGCAATCACGCATTCAGGAAAAAACGGCACGTCCTATATTGACCCATATACTAAAGATTTAGCAACTTATGTTGTTTATAGTAAAGTTAACACTATTTCAACACGAAGTAGAGCTTGTGAAGCTACAAATGACGTGTCAGTTGAAATCAAAGAAGAAGACCAAACTTTGTCAAGAGCTAACAATAGTTTGTTTAAAACTTATAGATTAGCATTGGCTTGCACAAAAGAGTATGGTTCATTTCATGTTGATGCAGCAGGATTAACTACCGCTGCATCATTAGTCCAGAGAAAAGCTGCTGTTCTAGCTGCAATGGTTGTTACAGTAGCAAGAGTTAACAGTGTTTATGAAAGAGATCATTCGATGACTTTAGTTTTGATAAATGCTAACACAAATATAATTAATGTGCCTTTAACTAATGCTGAAATTGCTGCAGGAGAACCAAATCCAAACCTTAATGATGCTAATGTAGGACCAGCATATACACTTTTAAATGGAAATCAAGCTTACATAGACAATATTATTGGTTTTGCAAATTATGATTTTGGTCATATTTCTAGCAGAGGTGGCGGAGGAGTTGCAAGAAATGGAATATGTACTGCTATAAAAGCTGAAGGTGTTACAGGATTACCTTCGCCTGTTGGTGATGCCTATGATATCGATTTTGTTGCTCATGAAATGGGACATCAATTAAGTGGCGCTCATACTTTTAACAGCGAAGCAAATAATTGCGGTGGTGGTACAAGAGTAACTACTTCTTCTTATGAGCCAGGCAGTGGCACTACAATAATGGCATATGCTGGAATATGTTCACCCGAAGATGTTCAAAATAATTCAGATGCCTATTTTCATGCAAGAAGTATGATTCAAATAAATTCACAAATAAATGGAATAGGCAGTGGAGGCAGTGGAACAAATTGCGCAGCAGCACAACCAAACGGTAATAACGCTCCTGTTATAACTCCTATGACAACAAGTTTAATTCCAATTGGTACAGCATTTGTTTTGACAGGTGTTGCTACAGATGTTGATAATCCTTCGGGAAATCAATTGACTTATTGTTGGGAACAATATAATGCTGGATCAGTTTCAGAATTGCCAAATGTAACAAAAACTGCTGGTCCAAACTTCAGAAGTTTTAGTCCAACCACTTCGCCAACTAGGTATTTTCCTGCACTTTCTACTGTTTTGAACAACAGTTTAGCGACTACTTGGGAAGCAGTACCAAACGTAGCTAGAACTATGTTATTTTCTTTTATAGTTAGGGACAACGGTGGTCCATTAGGTGGTCAAACAGAAAGAGCTACAAAATCAGTACAATTTGTTGGTGCAGCTGGACCATTCAAAGTTACTTCACAAGCCATAACGGAAGGTTGGGCTCAAAACAGCTCACAAACTGTGACTTGGGACGTTGCAGGTACAACTGCAAACGGCATAAATACTGCAAATGTAAATATTAAAATATCTACAAATGGTGGTGCAACTTTTACAATGTTGTTAGCAAATACGCCAAATGATGGTTCAGAAACAGTAATTGCACCTAATGTAGTATCACAGAATTGTAGGATTATGATTGAAGCTGTTGGAAATGTTTACTATGCAATAAATAAAGCACCCTTCTATATTGGATATTCCATTTCAAACAACTGCACAAATTACTTGAGTAATACAACAGCTGACAATGTTACACCATTTACTATTCCTGATAATTCAATAAGTTACATACAAAAGAAATTTGTTGTTCCAACGACAACAAACTTAATTTCTGATGTCAACTTTACTATAACCGCTACCCACCCAAATTTGCAAAACTTAGAAATAGCTTATTTAAAACCACTACCTGCTACTTTACAAACTTTTTTCAATCAACAATGTGCTGGTAATGCAAATATGAATGTGACTTTTGACAGTCAAGGACCAGCTTTTACTTGTGCAAACCCAACTACCGGAACTTATGCTTTGCCTGTTGGAACGCTAAATACTTTGAATGGACTTAATCCAACTGGAACTTGGATTTTTGGTTTCAGAGATATTGTTGCAGGAAATGTTGGAAGTATTGATTCTATTTCATTACAAATATGTTCTCAGGTTGTAGCTCTTTTATCAAATGACACTTTTAATTTCGAGAATTTTGCAATATACCCAAATCCTAATAATGGTAATTTTACAGTTAAATTTGATTCTGGTTCAAACAGCAAAATCAGTAT
>JAYTMQ010000036.1:0-69245 GCA_043728355.1 Bacteroidota bacterium | reverse complement strand
AATGCTTCTAGCGGCGGAAATATAATTTACAACATTGAGCCAAAATCAATTACCAAAGACGAAAGTTCTGGAGGAAATGTTTTTAAAGAATAGTTTAGGCTGCAGATTTTAGATTGAAGATTGCAGATTTTAGAATCATTCTAATATTTAAGTAATAATCAAACTATAAACCATATTATAAAAATGAAAATCATCAATCAATCTTTATTTTTCTTATTTTTTGCAACAATTTCGCTTTCGGCACAAGTTGATAGAAAATCAGATTTATACAAAACAATAATTTCTAAAGACAGTTTGCTTTTTAATGTAGCTTTTAACACTTGCGATATAAAACAGTTTGAAAATTTGTTAAGTGATAATCTAAAATTTTATCACGACAAAGATGGCATTTCTGATAAAAAAAAAATTCTTTTCGACTTAAAAAATGGACTTTGTAAAAATCCCGAAATCGGCCAAGTAAAAAGATTTTTAATAAACGAAAGCACCAAAATTTTTCCACTTTTTAAAAACGGAATTCTTTATGGTGCAGTTCAAAATGGAGAGCATAAGTTTTCTGAAAAACGAGAAACTCAAGCAGGAATTGCTAAATTTATAAATGTTTGGCAATTAGAAAACGGCGAATGGAAATTGGTAACATCAATTAGTTTCGATCATCAACCGTTTCAAAATCAAAAAAAACAAAATAAATGAAAAGTCATTTTTTAATCCTAATAATAAGTTTACTGACATTTTTAAATATATCGGCACAAATTCAAGACCTTGTAAAAAGCGATAGTATAACTTATCCAATTCATAAATCAAACATTGGAAAAATTGCTTTTATGGAAAAATCAATTTTGATTGAGAACTTTAAGGAAACCGATTTTCTAAAATCATTTGAACTAAAAGAAAAAGGCGATTTAAACATCAGAGTTTTTTTAGACAAATCTTTGACAAATTATCTTCATTTGCTATCACCTCAATTAACTGCTGACGAACTTACTAAAAACGGAAATTATCAATTTACATTCATTGTCGATAACAAAAAAGTTTATGTTGAAAATCTAAATGTTGGAGCAGGAAGTGTTGAAAGCAAAAATCAAAAGACAATTTTCAGAGTTCCATTTATAAGTTCAACAAACGAGGATTCTTGGGGAAAATTTCTTTGGAATAGATTTTTTGCCAATGGCGGACAAGATGCATTTTCGGAAGGCGAACATTTGCTTAAAATTGAAATTAGACCGTATCTAAAATTGAATGAAGTTTTGACTGGTAATATAATTGCTGATGGTCAAATAAAAATTATTGTTCCAGAAATTAAAATCGATGAAAAACTAGTTAATTTTCAAGCAATAAAACCAAATAAAGATTGGAAAATTTCAAAAGAGAAAATTGATATTACAAAAATTGAAGAACTAAACCGAAAAATTGCAAAGCAAAACTATAAAAATGTAACAAGTATTATTGTCATTAAAGATAGTAAAATTTTAATTGAACAATATTTCAATGGAGTAAATAGAAATACACTTCACGATACAAGATCTGTCGGAAAATCATTTGCATCAACTCTTTTAGGAATTGCAATAAAAGATAAGTTTATTAAAAGTGAAACTCAAACGTTAAAAGAATTTTACGACCTAAAATCTTTTGAAAACTATGCTGAATCAAAAGACAGTATAACTCTAAAAAGCTTGCTAACAATGAGTTCAACTTTTGAAGGTTCAGATATGAATTCTGAATCGCAAGGAAACGAAGAAAATATGTATCCAACAAATAATTGGGTTGATTTTACTTTAAATCTTCCTGTTGATAAATTAAAAGTTGCAGGTAAACAATGGGATTATTTTACAGCTGGATGCATTATTTTGGGCGATATTATTCATAAATCGGTACCAAATAGTTTAGAAAAATATGCTGAACAGAAATTATTTAAACCATTAAATATTACAAATTACAAATGGCAATTTACGCCACAAAAAGTAGCAAATACAGCAGGAAGTTTACAATTAACTTCTTTAGATTATGCCAAATATGGTCAATTATATAAAAATGAAGGAACTTGGAATGGTAAACAAATTTTGTCAAAAGAATGGATTGAAAAAAGTTTATCACATCAAATGAAAATAACTGATGATGAATTTTATGGTTATTTATTTTGGAATAAAACTTTTAAAGTAAATGGCAAAGATTATGAAGTTTATTATTCAGCTGGAAACGGCGGCAATAGAATTTTCATTTTCAAAAACCAGCCAATTGTAATTGTAATTACTGCCACAGCATATAATACGCCATACGGAGAAAAACAAGTCGAAAAAATAATGCAGGAATATTTAATTCCGGCAATAACGAAATATAATCAATCATAATGAAAACAAAATCAATACATTCAATGCTAAAGTCAATCACTTTGAGTATTGCAGTTCTGCTTCTAACCACAAATTTAAGTTTTGGGCAAAATAAAGCAGAAAAAATCGACAAATTAATGAGTCAATATGCTGAATATAATCAATTTAATGGATCTGTACTTGTTGCCGAAAAAGGTAAAATAATTTACAAAAAAGGGTTCGGAAAAGCAAATATGGAATGGGATATTCCAAACAAGTCAGACACAAAACACAGATTGGGTTCGATTTCTAAACAGTTTACAGCTTTATTAATTCTTCAATTAGTAGAGCAAGGCAAATTAAAATTAGATGTTCCGATTGCTGCTTATTTATCAGATTATCCGAAGAAAAAAGCAGATAGAATCACGGTTTATCATTTGCTTACGCACACTTCTGGAATACCAAATTACACTTCTTTTCCTAACTTTTTTAAAGATGTAAGTCGAAATCCATTCGCTCCAGAAGTTTTTGTAAAACAATTTTCAGATTTGCCATTAGAATTCAAACCTGGAGAAAAATTCGCATACAGCAATTCAGGTTATTTTTTATTGGGCTACATAATCGAAAAAGTTTCGGGTAAAAGTTTTGAAAAAAACCTACAAGATTTTATTTTCATTCCGTTAAATATGAAAAATACTGGTTATGATAATAGTTCCGAAATACTAAAAAACAGAGCTTCAGGTTATGAAAAAAAAGGAAACGAATATGTAAACTCGACATTTATTGATATGTCAATTCCTTATGCTGCGGGTTCTTTATATTCGACTGTTGAAGATTTATATCTTTGGGATCAAGCACTTTATGAAAATAAGATACTGTCATCAAAATCTATGGAACTATTGTTTGGAAATTATATTGCAACTGGTCGAGGTTTTTATGGGTATGGTTGGAATATTAATGAAGTGCCAAACGGTTCAGATAAACTTCGAATTATTGAACACGGTGGTGGAATAAACGGATTTAATACCGTAATTTCTCGAATTCCTTCGGATAAAAATTTAGTAATTTTATTGAACAATACAGGAAGCACAAATTTAGGCGAAATGAACAAAGCAATTCGAGCAATTCTATATGATAAGCCTTTCGAAACACCAAAAATTTCACTTGCATATGCTTTGCTTAACGCTGTAAATGAAAAGGGATTAGTAGTTGGATTAGAAAAACTACAAGAATTCAAAAAATCTGATAAATATAGTTTAAAAGAATCCGAAATTAATGATGCTGGCTACCAGTTTTTGCAGACAGATAAAACAAATGAAGCCATTGAGTTTTTTAAAATTAATGTCGAAAATTTTCCAAAATCAGGTAATGCTTATGATAGTTTAGGAGAAGCTTATTTAAAATCTGGAAATAAAAAATTAGCAATCGAAAATTATAAAAAAGCAGTTGAACTCGATGCTACAAACGAAAATGCTAAAAAAATATTAGAAGAAATTTCAAAATAGAAAGTTTATTGAAGTTTACTAAAAATCATTCATTAAATAATGAGTGATTTTTTTATGTCATTTTTTCAAATAAATCATAAAACTCATACCCATTCCAAAATAAAACAAAAAAATTATTAAAAAAATTTTGTAACAAATTAACAGATGTTTAGTCATATAAGAAAAACAACCAAAAAATAAAAAAATGGAACTAATAATCAAAAACCTCGACAAAAAATACTCCAACGGCGTACACGCTCTAAACGATGTTTCGTTAACAATCAAAACAGGAATGTTTGGGCTTCTTGGTCCAAATGGTGCAGGAAAATCATCGCTGATGCGAACATTAGCTACTTTGCAAGATGCCGATTCGGGTTCTGTTACGCTTGGCGATATTGATGTTTTAAACGATAAAGATGCAGTTCGAAAAGTATTGGGCTATTTGCCACAAGAGTTTGGCGTTTATCCTAGAACTTCGGCGGTTGATTTATTAGACCATTTGGCTTTGCTTAAAGGTTTTGAAAACAAATCTGACAGAAAACAAATCATTGAAGAACTACTTGTAAAAGTAAATCTTTGGGAACAACGAAAAAATGCAGTGGCTAGTTATAGTGGCGGAATGCGACAACGTTTCGGGATTGCACAATGCCTTATTGGTTCTCCAAAATTAGTAATTGTAGATGAGCCAACTGCTGGTTTAGATCCTGGAGAAAGAAACCGTTTTTATAATATTTTGAGTGAAATTGGCGAAAATACAATCGTAATTCTTTCTACACATATCGTACAAGATGTTCGCGAATTGTGCACGCAAATGGCGGTTGTAGACAAAGGTCAAGTTTTATACTCTGGAAATACCGATGATGCATTATTACAAATAAAGGATAAGGTTTACGAAAAAAGAGTTACCAAATTGGAATTACCTATTTACCAAAAAAACTACAAAGTCATATCTGAAAAATTGGTTGGTGGACAACCCTTAATTCACGTTTTTTCTGAAAATAATTTGGACAATGGTTTTGCCAAAGCTGACGAAACGCTTGAGGATGTATTTTTTGCCAAGTTAAATCAATTAGTATAAATTTTTAAACTCAAAAACTTATGTGGAAATTTATACAACACGAATTAAAACATTGGATAAAATCGCCAATGTTATGGATATTTTTATTCATTAATTCTTTACTTGTTTTCTTTGCAATTGCATCAGACAACCTTCAAATTGGTGGTGGCGTTGGTAACACTTTTAGAAATGCACCTTATGTAATCCAAAATTTTTACGGATTATTCTCTTTGCTGTGTTTGTTGATGACAACATCGTTTATGAATGCAACTGCAAACCGAGATTTCTCGTCAGGAATGCATCAATTTATATTTTCGTCGCCTATAAAAAAACGAGATTACTTTTTTGGAAAATTTATTGGCGCAGCAATCATATCTGTAATTCCGTTACTAGGTGTATCTATTGGAGCAATTCTAGCACCTATATTATCGCCGTTAATGGGAATGTCGGAAGCTGATCGTTTTGGCGAATTTATTTGGTCAGGTCACATTTGGGGAATTTTAAGTTTTGGATTGCCAAACGTAATTATTTCAGGTGTTTTATTATATGGGTTGGCAGTAATTTTCAGAAGTAATATTGTTTCCTTCATCGGTGCGATGGGCATTTTAATAATGTATGTTGTTTCTAGTATTTTTACAGAAGATATTAAAAAAGAATGGTTGGCTAATATTTTGGATCCATTTGGAATGAATCCATTTTCTCTAGCAACAAAATATTTAACAGTAACTGAAAAAAACGCCGCTGGTTTGCCTCTTGTTGGCGATTTATTGCTGAATAGAATCATTTGGTTAGGAATAACCTTATTACTTTTATTTTTTATTTACAGCCGTTTTTCTTTCAATACCAAAAATGAAAAAGTAAAGAAAGATAAAAAAATTAAAAATGAAACGACACCAATTATTACTTTCAATGAAAATTTAAAGCCTTCAAAAGCCAATGTTTTTTCGTTGTCCGTTTTTTGGAATCTAATAAAATTTGAAACCAAAGCTGTAATAAAAAACCCAACTTTTATTATTCTAGTTGCAATTGGGTTAATGAATTTGATAGGCAGCCTATTTGGGTTTACTGGAAATTATGGAACCAAGCAATATCCTATAACTAACGATGTTGTTCAAGCCATAGAAGGTTCTTTCTTTATGTTTATGATTGGTTTTATAGTTTTCTATTCGGGAGTTTTGGTTTGGAAAGAACGTGATGCTAAAATAAACGAAATTCAAGATGCAACGCCAATCAAATCAAGCTTGCTATTTTTGTCTAAACTTTCAGCAATTATGATTGCTTTGTTTATTGTGTTTTCTTTTACAATTGTAGTAGGTATCATTACACAAACTTTATATGGCTATTTCAATTATGAAATTGGCGTTTATATAAAATCATTACTTGTTATTCGATTAACTTACTTTTTCTTTTTGGTCGTTGTCGCAATGCTTTTTCATTACTTAATAAATAATCGTTATATCGCTTACTTTGCTTTTGTAGCCTTAATGATTATTATTGGTCCAGTATGGGGATTGTTCAAAATTAACACCAACATGCTACGATTTGGAGCAAGACCAAGTTATACTTATTCTGACATGAATGGTTTTGGTCCGTTTGTATCTGGATTAACTTGGTACAGCATATATTGGATATTATTTTGTGTTGTTATGATTTTTATTTCCTTGTTTTTCTACACTCGTGGCAAAGAAACCAATTTCAAAAATAGAATATTTCAAGCAAAAAATAATTTGTCTGCCAACAAACTTGGTTTTGCTTTAAGTTTAATTGCTTTTTTTACTTGCGCAGGATTTGTGTATTACAATACCAAAGTTTTAAATACTTATGATACCGAACAAGAATCCGAAGACAGTCAGGTTGATTATGAAAAAACCTATAAAAAATATGAAAATATAGCCCAACCAAAATATTATAAATTTGATTATGCTATAGATTTAGTTCCCGAAAATCGTAGTATGAAAGCCACGATTAATTCTTGGGTGAGAAATATTTCGACAGAAACAATTTCTGAACTTCATTTTAATATTCCTTCACTTTGTGATACTACAGAAGTTGTTATTGCTGGTGCCAAACTAAAATTGAATGATACTAAACTTGACTATAGAATTTACAAATTGGCAAAACCATTATTGCCAAACGATTCTTTACAAATTAATTTCAAATTAATAAAAGACAGTAAAGGTTTTGAAAACGAAGTAACTTTTACAGAATTAACTGAAAATGGTACTTTTTTTAATAATGGTGATATTTTACCCCTTTTTGGATATGATAGAAATGTAGAAATTTCAGATAAAAACAAACGTAAAAAACTAAAATTGCCCGAACGAATCCGAATGGCAAAACTTAATCCGAATGATTTAAAAACAAGGGCAAATCCGTACATTAATGTTAGTGCCAATTGGATAGATTTGACAACAACTATTTCTACAGCTCCAGACCAAACAGCAGTTGCGCCAGGAAGTCTTGTAAAATCATGGAAAGCTAATGGTAGAAATTATTTTACCTATAAACTAGACCATCAATCGCTTAATTTCTATTCGTTTATTTCTGCAAAATACGAAGTTGCTCGAAGCAAATGGAATGGTATTGATATTGAAGTTTATTATCATAAACCACATGCAATCAATGTGTCGAATATGCAAAAAAGTATTCAAAAATCATTAGAATATTATACTCAGAATTTTGGACCATATTATCACAAGCAATGCCGAATTATCGAGTTTCCTAAATACGGAAGTTTTGCACAAGCATTTCCCGGCACTATGCCTTATAGTGAAGGAATTGGTTTTATTAGCGATTTACGAGAAGTGACCAAAGAAAAAATTGATAATGTTTTCTACATTGTTGCTCACGAAATGGGACATCAATGGTGGGCGCATCAAGTTATTGGAGCAAAAATGCAAGGTAGTGAGTTTTTTAGTGAAGGATTTTCACAATATTCGGCATTGATGGTTATGGAAAAAGAATATGGCAAAGACAAAATGAAAAAATTCTTGCAATATGAAATGGATGATTATTTAGCAGGTCGAGGAAGAGAACGTGAAGGCGAAAATCCAATTTTCAAAACGGAAGGACAAGGCTATATTCATTATGCAAAAGCAAGTGTTTTATTATATTATCTAAAAGAAATGATTGGAGAAGACAAAGTGAATCTTGCTATGAAAAACATCATAAATAAATTTGCTTATAAAGAACCACCATACGCCACTTCTATTGATGTTATTAACGAATTTAAGAAAGTAACACCACCAGAATTACAGTATTTAATAACCGATATGTTCGAGAATATTACTATGTTTTCAAACCGAATGGTCAATGCTAAATACAAAAAAGTCGGTTCAGAATATGAAGTATTTTTAACCACAACTTCCGAAAAATTCAAATGTGATAAACTAGGAAAAGAAACCGCTGTTCCAGTTGCCGATTTTATTGATGTTTCTCTTTTTGCAAAATCTGATAATGATGACAACGAAACTGGAAAAGTAATTTTGACTAAACGTTTAAAAATTACCAAAAAAGACAACGTCTTTAAATTCAAAGTCAAAGAATTACCTTATAATGCTGGTATCGATCCTTATAATTATTTAATAGACCGAATTCCAGATGATAATTTGAAAAATTTAGAAGAATAAATTTCATCATAAAAAATCATTCGTGTTAAAGCGAATGTTTTTTTTTATATTTGCATTAAATAAAATCTCCATCATATGAAAAAAATTACAATCCTATTTGCACTTATATTATTTACAACAATTTCATTTTCACAAAAAAAAGAAAAAATAAAAGGTTCTAAAAAAGTTACTCTAGAAACCAAAGTTGTTGGCGATTTTGATATTATTGAAGTTACTGACAATCTCGAAATTACAATCGTAAAAGGCGATAAATGTTCCATCGAAATCGAAGCCGATGATAACATTCACGAAGCATTGGGAATTACACTAAACGGAACAAACCTTAGTCTGAATATGGCGAAAAATATTGGGAGTTACAAAAAATTTCAAGTTAGAGTAAATTACACAACAGCATTAAAAACTGTGATTTCTAGATTAGAATCGTCTATAACTGCATTGGCAACAATTGAATTAGACGACATAACATTTAAAGCATTCGATTATTCAAAATTAATTTTAAATGCCAAAACAAAGAATTTTTCGCTTATAGCAAATGACAAAACTAGAACAGAATTGAGCTTAAAATCAGAAAACACTATTATAGAATTAAGTAAAGGATCAAGTGCAAAACTCTTGATTTCAACTGGAACTTTAAAACTAGATTTATATCAAAACTCAATTGCCGAAATCGAAGGCGATGCAGCAGATATGAAACTAAGAATGAGTAATGATTCTGATTTTAAAGGTAAAAAATTAGCCATAAAAAGATTAGAATTAATTACTGAAGACAATTCAAATGCAATCATCAATGTTAATGAAACTCTAAGTATTGAAGCAATTGGAAGCTCTGATATTGAATTATATGGCACTCAAAAAATAGATATGAAAAAATTTGATGGCGAGAGTAAATTGATAAAAAAAATGACTAGATAAGTTTAAATTTTCATTTTTAAAATTTACAAAAAAAATCCAATTTCTCTAGAAATTGGATTTTTTTGTGAACTAAAACCTGAAAACTAAATAGCAGCCAAATATCTTTCGGCATCTAAAGCAGCCATACAACCTGTTCCAGCAGCAGTAATTGCCTGACGGTAAACGTGATCAGCAGCATCGCCACCAACAAAAACGCCTTCAACATTGGTTTTTGAAGTTCCAGGTGTATTAATTATATAACCCGTTTCATCTAAATTTAAGAAATCTTTAAAAATATCAGTATTTGGTTTGTGACCAATTGCTACAAAAAATCCTGTTGATGGAATATCAAAAGTTTCATTAGTAGTTTTATTCAAAGCTTTTACGCCAGTAACTACTTGACCATCTCCAAGAACTTCAACTGTATCGTGGTTCATTAAAATAGTAATGTTTTCCGTTTTCTTTACACGTTCTTCCATAATTTTCGAAGCTCTAAATTTTTCGCTACGAACCAACATTGTAACTTTTTTGCACAATTTAGATAAATAATGTGCTTCTTCACAAGCAGAATCTCCTGCACCAACAATCACGACTTCTTGATTTCTATAGAAAAATCCATCGCAAATCGCACAAGCCGAAACGCCACCACCAGTTTTTAAATAATGTTGTTCAGAATCAATTCCTAGATATTTTGCAGTCGCTCCAGTCGAAATAATTACGGTTTCGCAATGCAATTCTTTAGAATCATTGATCCAGACTTTATGAATTGGACCCGAAAAATCAACTTTGGTCGCCCAACCATCTCGAACATCTGTTCCGAAACGTTCAGCTTGTTTTTGCAAACCTATCATCATTTCAGGACCTGTAATTCCTTCTGGATTTCCTGGCCAATTCTCAACTTCATTGGTTGTTGTCAATTGTCCGCCAGGTTGTGTTCCTTGGTAAAGAACCGGATTCATATTGGCTCTTGCAGCATAAATTGCAGCAGTATAACCCGCAGGACCAGAACCTATAATTAAACATTTTAATTTTTCGATTGTATCTGACATATATTTTATTTTAGAAATGCAAATGTAAACTTTATTACAAAAAAAATCTAGCCAAATAAATGCTAAATGTTATAAATAAAAAAGTCTTTCCAAATAAATGAAAAGACTTTTGTCGGGGTGGCAGGATTCGAACCTGCGGCCTCCTGCTCCCAAAGCAGGCGCGATAACCGAGCTACGCTACACCCCGAAAGCGGTTGCAAAGATAGTTTTATAAATTACAAATACAAACCTTTATTTGAAAATAATTTTTTTAAATTTAATTTAACAATTTTCATTACATTTACATTTCTAAAAACAACTTTATGGAAGAATTTGGCTTGTACTTGTGTCTCGGAATTTTAGTTATTCTTTTTATGACTATAAAATCTAGATTTGATAAAATTGATGGTAATTTATCTGTTTTAAATAAGAAACTAGACCAATTGAATACAGTAGGAATTCCAACTGGAGCAAAAATTCCTGAAACTAATATTGAAATTGAGGAAGAATACAAACCTGCAATTCCGATTATTCCAAATATTCCAATTGTTGAAAAAATTGAGGAAATCAAGCCTGTTGAACCCGAAATTATTCCTCCAACGATTATACCTATATATAAGGAGGAAGAAATCGACAAAAAAGAAGTAGAAAAAGTGGCTTTTTCTGCTGATGCAACCGCAACTCCAAAACCAATTAATCTACGAGTAGAACCAAAACCTTATGTTCCTGAACCAAGTTTTTGGGAAAAATTTAAAGAAAACAATCCTGATTTAGAAAAATTTATTGGCGAAAACTTAATCAATAAAATCGGAATTTTGATTCTAGTTCTCGGAATTGGATATTTCGTGAGTTATTCAATCGACAAAGGTTGGATTCCAACGCCGGCAAGAGTTGGAATCGGAATTTTATCTGGCGCATTAGTTCTCGGTGTTGCTCACAAATTACGAAAACTCTATGCTGCATTCAGCTCGGTTTTTGTGGCTGGAGCCATTGCAATTTTCTATTTTACAATAGCCATTGCTTTTCACGAATACAAACTTTTCGGGCAAGAAGTCGCGTTTGTTATTATGGTCTTAATCACAGCATTTGCCTCGCTTATAACAATTTCTTACAACCGACTTGAACTAGGAATTTTAACCTTAATTGGTGGATTTGCAGTTCCGTTTATGGTCAGTACTGGCTCAGGAAATTACATTGTTTTATTTACTTACATCTTAATTTTAAATGCTGGGATTCTGGCTATTGCTTACAATAAAAAATGGCATATTATTAATGTATTGTCTTTTGTATTTACATCAGTGTTATTTTTGGCTTGGTTAAATAAAGAAAAATACGAAACACCGCAACATTATTTGGGCGGATTAATTTTCGCATTTGCATTCTATTTGTTGTTTATGATCATCAATATCATCAATAATATTCGAAATAAAGGCGAAGTTTCTAAAACTCAATTGGCATTACTAACTGCAAATACTTTCGTTTTCTACGGATTTGGAATTTGGATTTTATCAGATTATCAACCCCATTTAAAAGGTTTATTTACAACTTTTGTTGGTGTATTAAATTTAGTTTATGCCTGGTTTTTATACAAAAAATTCGGAATCGATAAAAACGCCATTTATTTGTTAATAGGTTTGACTTTGACATTTATAACATTGGCTGTGCCAATACAATTTTCAGGACATTACATTACTTTATTTTGGGCTGGCGAAGCGGTTTTATTGCTTTGGTTATCACAAAAATCGAGTATTTCGAGTTACAAATTTGGCTCAATTATCGTTCACACATTAATGTTTGTAAGTCTTTTGCTAGATTGGAGTAATTTTTATGCTGGCGATTCGGTTTTACAAATTGCACTAAATTCGGTTTTCATTACTGGACTTGTCGCAATCGCATCGTGTTTTGGCGTTTATTATTTGTTGAAAAACGATACTGAAAGTATTTATAAATTCGGATTTACGTTTAATCCAGAAATTTACCGAAAATTTATTTTCATTGTCGGAATCGTGCTTGCTTATTTTGTCGGAATTCTCGAAGTTGCTTATCAAGCTGCTGATTATTTCCCGAAATCGCCAGCATTATCAGCAATTCCTGTAGTTTATCATTTGCTTTTTACAGCAATTTTGTGTCATTTCTTATTGAAAAAAGATTCAGAATTTGGCATACAAGCAACAACATTATTATCTATTGCAAATATAATTTTGTTCACATTTGTATTTTCGAATTTAGCTTTTACAGAACATACTAATTATATTTCTTTGGGAACAAACGAAAATATTGTTTTCTATTTACATTACATAATGTTGGCTTTCACAATTTATTTTGGCTATTTATTATATAAAATGAACCGAGAAAATGAACTTTCAGATTTTTTCAAAAAACCAATTTTTATTTGGATAGCTTCGTTTTTCATTATTTATATTGCATCGACAGAAGTGATGCTTCACGGATTAATTTTAAATAATTCGCCAATAACAATGCAACAAGTTTTAAAAGAAAATCCTTCAATTAATAGAGCCAAATATTGGATTGATGATCGTAAATTCTGGCTTGCAAAATCACTAATTTCAGAATCAAGAGAAACAATTCTAAAAACAAGTTTTCCGGTTCTATGGGGAATATTTGCATTTGTTTTCTTGATTTTTGGTATAAAAAAACCATCAAAAACAATGCGAATAATTGCGTTATCATTACTCGGATTAACAATTTTAAAATTATTTATTTATGATATTAGCAACGTTTCCGAAACTGGAAAAATAATTGCATTCATACTTTTAGGCGTTTTAATTTTAATAATTTCGTTTGTATATCAAAAATTAAAAGTTTTGGTTTCCGATGATGTAAAACCCGATTTTAGAACAATTGATTCTATTCAAAATGAAAATTCAAACAACGAAAACAATGATGAAAATAACTAAAATTATCTTTTTTTTGCTCACGGCAAATGCGGGAATGTCACAAAATTTTACTACCGCAAAAATATCTAATGTAAACAAAAATGGTTTGCACACGATTGTTTTGCCAACACAAATTCGTTCGATTTCTAAAGAAGATTTAGCAGATTTTAGAATTTTGGATTCCAAAGGAAATGAAGTTCCCTATTTTTATAACAGTGCGAACGAAGCAACAACGACCAGCAATTATGCTGAATATAAAATTATTTCTGAGAATTCAATTCCGAAAAAAACAACAACAATAGTTTTCGAAAATTCCGAAAAATCAATAAGTTCGGTGTTGTTATCAATTGCCAATTACGATGGTGAAAAAACATATAATTTATCAGGAAGTAACGATCAAAAACAATGGTATGGTTTGTCGAACAACAATGTTTTATATGATTTAAGTGCGCCAGAAGAATTGAACGTTACTAAAATGATTTCGTTTCCGCTGACAAATTACAAATATTTTAAAATCGAATTAGACGATAAAAAATCATTACCAATTAGCATTCAGCGCATAGGAAATGATAGCTCGCAAACAAAATTCAACGATTTATTACCTGTCAATTATGCCTCTAAAGAAATTAAGGATTTCAAAGCTGAAAAGAAAACCAAAATTCATATTCAATTTGATAGTTCGCAGTTTTTAAACCAAGTAAGATTCGAAATTGCAGAACCTAAATTATTCAAACGAAATGTTAGACTTTTTAAACTCGAAACCCGAAAAGTAAAGCATAAATTCGAAACATTCGAGCAAGAAATCACAGCTTTCGAGTTGAATTCAGATTCTAAAAATGCTTTTAATTTATTCAATATTTACGAAAAAGATTTTTATATCGAAATCGAAAATCAAGACAATCAACCATTAAAAATTTCGAATGTTAGCTTTTTTCAAGTTCCAATTTCGGTAATTGCTGACTTAAAAACCAGCGAAAAATATACTTTAAAAACAGGAAATCCAAACGCAATTGCACCAAACTATGACATCGAAAACTTTAAAAATTCAATAACTGCGGAACTTCCAGAAGCAAAAATTTCAGAAATTGTAATTCCGAAATTAAGTCAAAAAAACGTTCAAGAAAAACAATTTTGGGAACAACCTTGGTTTATGTGGGTTTGCATTTGCGTTGGCGGAATTGCAGTTTTATATTTCTCGTTGAGTTTATTAAAAGATATAAATAAACCCAATTCTTAAAAATATGAAACAAGCAACACAACTTGCAATAATTGGTACTTTGGGATTAATAATATCTCAAATATTTAATGTTGTATTTCGGCAATTTATGACTGATTTATTATCTGTAAATACACACGCAAAATTTTTAATAATCTTGTCATCAATTTCTATTTTATTTCAGTTTTTTGGTTTTGTTGCAATTTTAAATTTCTTCATTCAATTCAAAAAAAATTATAAAACTATTTATGAAATTAATGATATTGGAAAACTATGAAACAAGCAACACAACTCGCATTTTACGGAACAATCGCAATGGTTTTAGTTCAAATAGTAACTTATATTTTTGGATTTGGTGGAGAAATATATACCTACTTTAGAATTATTGATTTGTTGGGATTATTAACATTGGTCAATTTTTTCTATAAATTGAATCAAAAGCAACAAGAAAAAACCGAAAAAAATTCCGATGGTTTCAAAGAATGAAAATTTATTACAACATTCAATAATTAGAATTGCAGTGTTTGCAACAATTTTTATTACAGGAAATTTTTATGTAAAACGATTTACAGGAAATTGGGATGTTATATTTGTGTTAGGAATTTTAGGTTTAATATTTTCAATTTTCGGGCTTTTTTTATTAATAGAAAGCATTTTTCTTCATAAAAAATCTAAAACAAAATCACGCAATTTCAATTTAATTTCTATTTTAATTTTTGCCATAATTATAACAGTTTACCTTAACTTATGAGCCAAGAAATAGACGATTTACTCGAAATTAATTCAAATAATATCGATCTAAAAAAAACAAAAAATCTAAATAATAAAATTATTTATAGAACTTTGATTCCATTTTTAGTTTTTTTATATGGTTTAATAGCAATAATTATATCCGATAGTCAAGGTCCAAGTGGCGAATATTTTGTCTGTGGATTTATTATTATGTTAATTTTATTGGTCTACCTAATCGAAATGATTTATTATTTTGTCTCAAAAAAAACAAACTTGGCGATTATAAATCTTAAAGTTTTTGGATTGTTATCAATTTTAACGATAATAGTTTGTATTTGCAATATCATTTCTGCAAATTATTAACAAAAAATAAAATCATATTTTTTAGTTTTATTTCAAATTATTAATCGAAATCTAAGTTTATAAAAATGCTTGATTTACAAAAGCCAGAAAAAAATCATATCAAAATTCGAATTTTAATTCCCATAATTTTATTCATTTTACTTTTCAGTTGCAATTTAATTCAAAAGGTGCAAGTTGGTTTTGGATTTTTATTAGTTTTGGGTTTTTTAATATTAATATCATTCGTTTATTTATTTCTCGAAACAATATATTTTTTTATAAAACGAAAAAACAATTATGCAAATGCAAATTTAAAAGTTTTTGGCTTTTTTATTTTACTGCTTATTGCATTTTGGCTTTTTTATATAATTTACCAAAATAATTTCTAAATAAATCCCTATTTTTGCAACAACTACAACACAACAAATATGCTAATTATAGGAATTGCAGGCGGAACAGGTTCAGGAAAAACAACCGTTGTCCATCAGATTATGAACGAATTACCCGAAACAGAAGTCGGAATAATCGCACAAGATTCGTATTACAAACAAACCGATAATTTGGGTTACGACGAACGAAAACTTATCAATTTCGATCATCCACGAGCCATCGATTTCGAGCTTTTGGTCGCACATCTCAAAGAATTAAAAGCTGGAAACGTCATCAATCAACCAATTTACTCATTCGTAACACACAACCGAACCGACGACACAATCGCAACACATCCAAGAAAAGTAATGCTTGTCGAGGGCATTTTAATTCTAACAAACCCAGAATTAAGAGATTTATTCGACATAAAAATATTCGTTCACGCCGATTCTGACGAGAGATTAATCCGTCGATTAAAACGAGACATTGCCGAAAGAGGTCGAGATATGGAAGAAGTTTTAAATAGATATCAATCAACATTAAAACCAATGCACCAGCAATTTATAGAGCCAACCAAAGCATTTGCCGATATAATAATTCCAAACGATAAATTCAATACAGTAGCAATAGATGTTGTTCGAGCTGTAATCAATCAACGAATATTATAATTTTTTTTCAGGAGCTATTTCCTGCTATCATTCCAAAAATTTTGGCAAAAAAGCCAAAATGTTTTTCCCTTCTATCAGGGCTATGACAACCAATATTAAAAAACTATTTTCTTAAAAATGGAATCCTTAAAAGACAAAATCTGGTTCAAAATAATAAGCAATAAATACATTTGGGTTTTGCTTGTTTTCATTGTTTGGATGTTGTTTCTAGACAACTACTCCTACCTAGATCATAGACTTTTAGACAATCAAATAGATGAGCTCAATCGACAAAAAGAGTATTACAAAAACGAAATCAATAATGACCAAAAAAACATCAAACAACTCAAAGATCCAAATCAAATCGAAAAATATGCTCGCGAAAAATATTTTATGAAAAAAGATTCCGAAGACGTTTATATTATTGAATTCGAAGGCGATACAGTTAAAAAATGATTTTAGAATAAATTATAATGGAAAACAACAAGTTAAATTTCGGAGAAGAATGGAATTCCATATCGTCAAAGCAATGGAAACAACAAATTCAATTTGAACTAAAAGGCGCCGATTATAACGAAACTTTGATTTGGAATTCACCCGAAGACATTCAAGTAAAACCTTTTTACCATAAAGACGAGGCAAATTGTGATTTCAGCATTGAAACCAAGGCAAGTGAATTTAAAATATGCCAAAATATTTTTGTTCACGATTTAGAAAAATCAATTTTTAGAGCCAACGATAGCATTTCTCGAGGTGCAGAAAGTTTAAGATTCACTATTGACGACGAGAAAATAGATGTTGAAAAATTATTAAATTCCATTCAATCTGAAAATATTTCTATTTACTTTAATTTGAATTTTCTTTCAATCGATTTCGTTAAAAAAATTGATGCTTTTGCAAAACAAAAATCATTAAAAATTTATTGTAACCTGGACCCAATTGGCAATTTAGCAAAAGATGGAAATTGGTTTCAAACTTCTGAAAAATCAAATTTTGACACTTTAAATTTAATTGCAAACCAATGTAAAAATATTTCTTTATTTAACATTGATTCAAGATTATATCAAAATGCAGGTGCCAATATGGTGCAACAAATAGCTTATGCAATTGCTCAAGCCAATGAATATTTTAATAGAATTGATAAAATAAATCAACAAATAGTTTTTCAAGTTTCGGTTGGAACCAATTATTTTTTCGAAATTGCAAAACTTCGTGCTTTGCGATTGGTTTTCAAAGCTGTTGCCAAAGAATACAATCATAATTTAGATTGTCATTTATTAGTTTCGCCAACCAAACGCAACAAAACAATTTACGATTACAACACCAATTTATTGCGCACCACAACCGAATGTATGTCAGCAATTTTGGGTGGTGCCGATGCAATTGCCAATTTACCGTACGACAGTTTGTACCATAAAGACAACGAATTTGGAGACAGAATTGCGCGCAACCAATTGCTAATTCTCAAAAACGAATCCTATTTCGACAAAGTCAATAATCCATCAGACGGAAGTTATTACATTGAAAGTTTAACAAATCAATTAGCCGAAAAAGCATTGACATTATTCAAAGATATTGAAGAAAACGGTGGTTTCTTGAAACAACTAAACGACGGAATCATCAAACGTAAAATTCAAGAAAGCGCCGATTCTGAGCAAGAATTATTCGATTCTGGAAAAGAAATTTTGTTAGGAACAAACAAATATCCAAACAAAAATGATAGAATGAAACACGATTTAGAGTTGTTTCCATTTGTAAAAGTCAAACCTCGAAAAACATTAATAACACCAATTATTGAAAAACGTTTGGCAGAAAAAATGGAACAAGAACGTTTAAAATTAGAATAAAATATATGTTAAAAATTCAATTTACAAAATATCAAGATTTTATCGTTGAAATTAAAAATCAAATTTTAAATTCTCAGCGAAGGGCTTCATTATCTGTAAATAAGGAACTAATAGATTTGTACTGGAATATTGGTAAAATGATTTATATCAATCAATCTTTATTTGAAGGTAGAAATAATTATATAGATGTACTTTCCAAAGATATAAAATCTGATTTTCCACTAGTATCTGGATTTTCTAGAACAAATTTATTTAATATTCGTAAATTTTATGTTTTTTATAATATTAATTCAGTCCAACAAGCTGTTGGATTAAAAAATAATTCACTTTCAGTCCAACAAACTGTTGGATTGAAAGATTTTGATGCGATAAAAATATTAATTCCTTGGGGACATCATATTTTGATTTTAGACAAAGTCAAAAGTATAGAAGAAGCATTGTTTTACATAATTCAAACTATTAAAAACAATTGGAGCAGAGCAATATTAACAATTCAAATAAAACAAAATTTATTCGAACGTCAAGGTAAAGCAATTAATAATTTTAAGATAACACTAAAAGAGAGTCAAGCAATATTGGCTAGTGAATTATTAAAAGATCCATATAATTTTGATTTTTTAACTTTAGAATCAAAAGTACATGAAATAGAAATAGAGAAACAACTTACAGAAAATATTACAAAATTTTTATTAGAATTAGGAAAAGGATTTGCTTTTTTAGGAAGACAATATCCCGTTGAAATAGGCAATAAATCATATTCGATAGATTTACTTTTTTATCATATAATACTAAAATGTTATGTTGTAATTGAATTAAAAGCTGTCGAGTTCGAACCTGAATTTGCTGGAAAATTAAATTTTTATTTATCAGCAGTTGATGATTTGTTGAAATCAGAAAATGAAAACCCAACTATTGGAATATTACTTTGCAGCGGAAAAGATAGAATAGAAGTTGAATATTCGTTAAAAGATATTAATAAACCTATTGGAGTAAGTGAATATACCTTTACTGAAAAATTACCTAAAATTTATCAAAAAAATATACCAACTGTTGACGAATTTGAGAAAATATTAAACAAAGTTAAATGAGAAAAAACCTCTTACATATAAAACTAGAAAAATTACAAGTGTTTACAGTTTAAACATCACATCTTAAGCAGAGGATTTTAATAAAAATAATCATTACATTTACTTATAAAAAATAAAAATTATGGAAGCATTTAGACAAACAGTAAAAGTAAAAAATCATTCTTTCAAAATCACTTTACCAAATGATTTCATTGCTGATGAAGTCGATGTAATTATCCTAGCAAAAGAACCAAAAGAGTACGAAATTCCGCAATGGCAAATAGAACAAGTTCGAGAAAGAAGAGCAGAATATATTAAAAATCCATCAATTGCAAAAGATTTTTATGAAGCAATGAAAGAAATTGAAGATGAACTATAATTTATTAATTCTTCCGTTAGCTGAATTAGATATTAAAGAAATTAATTTCAATTACAAAATAATTAATCAATCATTAGCAGAAAAATTCAATATTGCTTTAAAAAAAGAAGTTGGAATTATTCATAAAAATCCTTTTTTATTTCAAGTTAGATATGATGATTTAAGAATGGCAAAAATTGATAAATTTCCGTATCTAATTCATTTTGAAATTCATAAAGGAATAATTGTTATAAATGCTGTATATCATACATCAAGAGATTCAAAAATTTGGTTTAGTAGAGATTAATTTATAATGAAAAGAAAAAACCTCCAACATATAAAACTAAGAAATTCTGAAGAGCAAAGTGAGCAATTACAAGAATTAAATTTCGAAACTGCCGAAGGAATTTCAGTTAAAAAAACATACGCTAAACAAGATATCGAGAATCTCGAACATCTTGATTTTGGGGCAGGATTTGCCCCCAATCTTCGTGGACCTTATGCAACAATGTATGTGCGCAGACCTTGGACAATTCGCCAGTATGCAGGATTTTCTACAGCCGAAGAAAGCAATGCTTTTTATCGCAGAAATCTTGCAGCAGGACAAAAAGGATTGTCAATAGCATTCGATTTACCAACACATCGTGGCTACGATTCAGACCACGAACGAGTAGTTGGCGATGTTGGAAAAGCAGGAGTTGCAATCGATTCTGTTGAAGATATGAAAGTATTATTCGACCAAATTCCGCTTGACGAAATGTCGGTTTCGATGACGATGAACGGAGCCGTCTTGCCAATTATGGCATTTTATATTGTTGCAGCCGAAGAACAAGGCGTTGCGCCAGAATTACTCTCGGGAACGATTCAAAACGACATTCTCAAAGAATTTATGGTTCGGAATACCTATATTTATCCGCCAACTCAATCAATGAAAATTATTGCTGATATTTTTGAATTTACAAGCAAAAAAATGCCGAAATTCAATTCGATTTCTATTTCGGGTTATCATATGCAAGAAGCTGGAGCCACCGCCGATATTGAAATTGCTTATACTTTGGCTGATGGTTTAGAATACATTCGAACTGGATTATCAACAGGAATGAAAATAGATGAATTTGCTCCTCGCCTATCGTTTTTTTGGGGAATCGGCATGAATCATTTTATGGAAATCGCCAAAATGCGTGCCGCCAGAATGATTTGGGCAAAATTGGTCAAACAATTCAACCCAAAAGACGATAAATCATTGGCACTTAGAACCCATTGTCAAACTTCGGGTTGGAGTTTGACCGAGCAAGATCCGTTTAATAATGTGGCACGAACAACAATTGAAGGTTTGGCAGCAGCATTTGGTGGCACGCAATCGTTACATACCAATGCCTTAGATGAAGCAATTGCTTTACCAACCGATTTTTCAGCAAGAATTGCTCGAAACACACAAATATTTTTGCAAGAAGAAACCAAAATTACCAAAACTGTCGATCCTTGGGCAGGAAGTTTTTATGTAGAAAGTTTAACTGCCGAAATTGCAGAAAAAGCTTGGCTATTAATTGAAGAAGTCCAAGAATTGGGCGGAATGACGAAAGCCATCGAAGCTGGAATTCCGAAATTACGAATCGAAGAAGCCGCAGCCAAAAAACAAGCCAGAATAGATTCAAGCCAAGATATTATTGTTGGAGTAAACAAATTTAGATTAGAAAAAGAAGACCCGTTGCATATTCTTGATGTTGATAATGAAATGGTTAGAAAACAACAACTCGAACAATTAGAGCATATAAAAGCATCTCGTGACAACGAAAAAGTTAAAAATTCTTTAAAAAAATTAATAAATTGCGCCAAAACTGGCGAAGGAAATTTGCTAGAAATTGCCGTCGAAGCAGCAAGATTCAGAACGACTCTTGGAGAAATTTCTGATGCTCTTGAAACAGTTTTTGGCCGTTACAAAGCTCAAATTAAAACCTTTAGTGGGGTGTACAGCAAAGAAATAAAAGACGATAAAAGTTTCGAGAAAGCCAAACAATTGGCGAATGATTTTGCTAAACAAGAAGGCAGAAGACCCAGAATTATGATTGCCAAAATGGGTCAAGACGGTCACGACCGTGGTGCAAAAGTAGTTGCCACAGGCTATGCCGACGTTGGGTTTGATGTCGATATTGGTCCACTTTTTCAAACTCCAACCGAAGCTGCTAAACAAGCCGTAGAAAATGATGTTCATGTTCTTGGCGTTTCTTCATTGGCCGCAGGACATAAAACATTAGTACCACAAGTTATCAAAGAACTTAAAAAATATGGTCGTCAAGACATTATGGTTGTAGTTGGTGGAGTAATTCCTGCGCAAGATTACCAATTTTTGTTCGATGCTGGAGCAGTTGCCGTTTTTGGTCCAGGAACAAAAATTAGTGAAGCTGCGATTAAAATTTTGGAGGTTTTGATTGATTAGTTTTTCAAATTTAATCTTTCAAATATATTCTTTCTTGACCATCTTGATAGACTCTTTTAATTGCTTTGATTGTTTTATTTTCGAATACAATTTTTATACGAAAATCATCGATTCCGTTAACTAGAAACAAATCTTTTTCTAATGGTGTGAGTGAAAAATTAGTTGCATTATTCCATTTATAATTTAAAACTTCATTTTCGAATTTGAGCATTCCTTTTCCATATTTTCCTTGATAAGATTTCAATGTAAAATTATCTAAAATTAATGGTTTTTGACGGTTTTTAATTATTGGAATAATCCAATTTATATTTGATATAGAATTTGTATTTTTTAAATTAAGATTATTTAAAGCTAG
The DNA here is from genome assembly GCA_043728355.1 of Bacteroidota bacterium. Lineage (GTDB taxonomy): Bacteria > Bacteroidota > Bacteroidia > Flavobacteriales > Flavobacteriaceae > Flavobacterium. The sequence continues at coordinate 46,586 of JAYTMQ010000036.1, read as the reverse complement.
AATATGAGCTGTATTTAATGCATCGCTACTAGCACATTCAACATCTGGCGTAACTCCTTTTCCCTCAAAATCTAAATTTGTAATTGGATCAACAATTTCGCCGAATGGAATATTAATAGAAAACCCATTTTGTAACATTTTTCTATCAACCGGATGTGCACCACCTGCTGTTTGTTCGCCAATAATTGTTGCTCTTTTAAGATTTTGAAGCGAGTAAGACATCCATTCAGCAGCCGAAAAAGTAGCATTGCTTGTTAAAATGTAAAGAGCTACATTTTCTAATCGATTGCCAGGAACTGATGGCAACAACCACATTTCTCGATCAATTCGCTTTCTTTTATTTTCGTAATAGTAATATTTGTAAAGAGGCAAATCTTTATTTTTAAAAAAATAAGAACTCAAAAATTGTCCCAATTCCATAACTCCACCATTATTACTTCGTAGATCTATAATTAAAGCATCTGAATTTTCTAAAAATTTCATAATCGAAGTTGCAGTTTCAGCTGCTTCAGCTGGATCGTGAAAATAATCAAACTTTAAATAGCCAACATTCCCCTCTAATATTTGTGTATTTCTAAATCCGAAATTATTTTTTTTCGAACGAATTAATTCTTCTGATTTATTCTTTTTAACAACCAATTCATCTTTATTTATTAACTGATTTTCAACCCAATCTTTATCATAAGTAACGTTAAAATGTAAATCTTTGCTGCTATCTATTAAATCTGTGGTTAGTTTATTGGCAAATTCATTAGGATTCAAAATGTTTTTATAAATTCCTTTTTTAAGGTTATCATTCAATTGATTTTTTATGTTTTCGATTGATTTAGATTTTATATAAAACTCTTCTAATCTAAAAGTTAATGAGTCCAAAATTTGTTTTTGATTTATTTCATTTAAGTAATTTCGATTTTCCGCTAGAATTTCTTTTTGGGAAAAGCCAATAATTGAAATTGACAGTAATATTAAAGTTATAATTTGTTTCATTTTTATTAATTTTTACAGTTTAAAATTATTTTGTTTAGAATTTTATCTAGTTGATTAATTTCATCGATTGATAATCCGCCGAGAGCAGTTTTTCTGTTTTTTTGAATGGTAGGTGTCAATAAATCAATTGTTTTTAAACCTTTTTCGGTTAATCTTAATTGGAATTTTCGCCTATCGTCTTGATGAATAGATCTTTTTAGATAATCTTTTCTGACCATCAATTCTATTATTCGAGTAATCGATGCATTATCTTTAAAAATAAGTTCTGCAATTTCTTTTTGCGAAAAATTTTCATTATTATTCAATACTATTAACACCAAACATTGATCAATCGTAATATCATTAACGATTAAAGAAATATTTTTTTGTGATAATTTTCTGTATTCTTTAATGGTTTTTTCTATTGTATAAAGTACGGTTCCAGTTGGGTTTTTAAAATTCATTATATTTTAATTTGATACAAATATAATTGATATATCAATATGAATTATAAAAAAGTAAAAAAAATCCTAACAAGCTAAATTAATAGCTCGTTAGGACAACAAATAAACAAATTAACCAAACTAATCTATTGTTATTTCTGCTAAATTTTCTTTTTCGCGAACTTTTCCGAGTTGAATGGTTTGCATTTTTCTTTCTGTTTTTCCGTTTTTAGTGGTATAAATTTCAACATTTACTGTTGTTGGACCACTTTCGGTTAATGTTCTTTCACCAAAAAAATTGGTTTTAATTTGAAATTTTCCTTTAACAGCATTTCTCAAAATATATTGTTCTGGACCATAACCCTGAGTGAAATCTTTTGAAAAACGTGCACCAATTTCGGTGGTTTTGTGACCATAATAACATTCTTCGCCAGTTGGCTCAATAACATGCAAGTCAATGTCAACATCCATTTGGTTCCAATTCAAGATGATTCTTAATTCGACTGGCATTTTATCTAAGTATTTCTTGTCTAATTTATCGGTATTTATTTTTTTATGGCTGGCAACTAATCTGTTGATGTCCATTAAAATAATGTCTTCAACACCAGCATATTGACCACTCATTTCGCCAAAATAATTTACTTCTAAAGCTTTTATTAATTCGTCAAAGGCCGCTTGAAACTGATTGTTATCTTCGAGAGTCAAAGCCAAATCACGGTGACTTTGTGGTTCGAAATTTCTCCATTTTACAACCTGATTGGCTGTGAAAAGTGCGTCTTCAAAAGCTTCCCATTGGCGCAAAACATAAGTCAAAGACTTGTACAACTGGTGATTTTCTAAACCTAAATCGGCAATATTGCTCAAAACCAATAATGCGGTTTCTTTATCGCCAGAATTGTAAAAACTATTGGCAACATCAAAATAAAAACTCGGATTTCGTTCGTTAGCTTCACGCAATTTCAAATAAACTTCATATTTTTTTGATTGTGGCACCGATGCTAAAGCTTTTAAATAAACACGATCGGGATTCCAAGTTTTGATAACTGTTTTTGGTTTTTCAATAATTACTTTTTCAACTTCAATTTCGTCATCATCTTCTTCATTTTTTTTATCTGAAATAGATGAATTGCCTCGAATTCTAACATCTTTATTTACTGTTAATGCATTCGCTTCTTGAATTTGAATTCCTGCAACTTTTCCTTCCATAGCTTGTTGAATTGGCGGCGGACTTGCATCGCCTTGACTGTTATTTCTTGGTGCTTCATTTACTTCCATAGCTCGAACAGTTTGTGTGGCATATCCAACTGATCTTTTCATTTTTTTAACACCCATTCCAGTTACTACAACTTCCTGCAAATTATTGTTCAATTCCTTCAGCCGAACATTATAAACATTTGCGTTTCCTAATCGAACTTCACGAGATTGCATCCCAATAAAATCATAAACTAAAGTTTGTCCAATTTTTGCAATTATTGAATAAGTACCATCAAATGAAGCACTTACAACAGTTCTAGTGCCTTTAATTCTTATATTTGCACCTGCCAAAGGCTGTCCATTTTCGTCGGATATTGTGCCTTGAACAGTTCCGTTTGCTGTTCCGCTTGAAATTACAGCTTGACCAGAATTTCTACGTCTAACTTGCTCAACAACTTTTACTGGTTCTGGTTTTTTATATTTCATATCGGCTTTCCACCAAGCTTGCAATTCGATGTAATATCGTTCGACATTTTGCCAATTGCTGACTTTTTTTGCAGCCATCGATTGAATGTTATGTTTCATAATTCTATCAAATTCTTCGCGCATTTCGGCTGGCGGAACAATATCATACATAATATAATCGCTCATATTTTCAAGTACAATCAACGATGTGTTTTGAGTAATAATTCCAAATTTCTTGCCCAAAGTTTCAATTTCATCAGCATTTTTCTTGTATTGAATTTCAAGTGAAGCAATCTTTTTCTGTGCCCAAAGTTTTTCGATATTCACTTCATTCGAAGCTTGACTGTTAATATCAATTACGATTTTTTTCTCTAAAATAGTTTGGTCAGTATATCCAAAAAGTAAAACAACTTCGTTAGTATTTTGCATCGATATTCCAGCAATACTAAAGCTTCCAGAAACTGGTGTTCCTATTATTGGATACATTTCTGTAATTAAATAGTTTTCTTTTATACCCAAAAATTTCAAACTTTGATTCGTTAATTTATCCAAGGAATTTTCTACTGAAAATTGATTCAGATTTATAAAATTTCCTTTGGTAATCAATGCATTATAATTCAAAAAAGCATAATCTGATGAAGCTAAAGATGTTATAGTATAAATTGGTGCGTTTATTTTATCAAATTCATTAACACTTAAAGACGAAAGTCCATCGGTAAAAAATAAATATTCGTCGTTTTTATCTAATTTAATTTTCGAAAAACGTGCTCCGCCATCATAAGTTGTGTTTTCTAATTGGGTTTTCAAGGTTGACCAATCTCCATTTGCAATAGCGAAAGTTTGCGATTTTCTGAAATTATAATTCAATAAATACAAAGTAACTTGCGTGTTTTGAATTTTCGTGAAATAAGCATCAAGCAAACTCAATTCTTTTTTCAAATCACGATTTTTACAACTCAACGAATTATCCCAAATTATTCCGATTGAATTCGGGTTTTTCTTTGCAATTTTAACATTATCAATAACTGTATTGGCATAAAAATAATTTTGGTTATTAATTGTCTGAACCACAACACTTGGAATATCGCTTTTTATTGGAATTTTTATCAATAATTTTTCGGTTGGTTGATAATTAACCTTAGAAATTTGAGTTGCATACGATTGATTCCAGTTGGTAGCTTCGACTTTATCTATGGCAACATCGTTAATTGTTGGAACATCGACAGCACCTAAAACATTGATTTTCAGTTCGAATTTTTCTAATTTCTGTGGGTAACGACTCACCAATTGATAGGCTAAATTGTTTTTATCAAAGCTTGATAACTCTTCTTCATAACCAATAATCACGATACGTTCTTTGTTTGGCATAATCGGATAAATTCGGGTTCTGAAATTATTTCCCTCGACTTTTTCGAGTAAACCTGGATCAACTCTTCGGTGTTCAATGGCTTCAAAAACCTGTTTTCCTTTGCTTTTATCAACTGGAACGGCTTCTCGCATTTTCCCGTTTATGTCAATTGCATATCTCGAAACCGAAACACCTTCTGGCAACGGAAACATCAATTCGGCCTCCATTTGACGGTTAGAAGTATTTGTAAAATGCATTTCGGCGGTTGTATAAGCAATGTTTCCAACTACTTTTACGTTGACTAACAATTGGCTCATTTTTACTTGAACCGAATCTTTGCCTTTAACATTCAATTGTGGACTTTGCGCATTGGATAAAATTCCAAGAAATAATAGCGAAAGAATAAATAACTTTTTCATCGTAAAACTGTTTTTGGTTAGTAATAATCTCTGTTTATTATATAGAGAACATTTTTTATGAAAAGGTTGGAAAGAGATTGAAAAATAATTAAAAATAAAGAAAAAAACATTCAAATAGATTCTATATTTTATATAAATCATTACATTTGAATCAAAAATAATAATTATGAATTTTCAAGCAAAAATGCTTCGTGACAACGCACTCGAAGACAAAGTAATAGTTGTAACTGGCGGCGGTAGCGGTTTAGGCAAAGCAATGACCAAATATTTCTTAGAATTAGGCGCAAAAGTTGCTATAACTTCAAGAGATTTAGAAAAATTACAAAACACTTGCAAAGAACTCGAAGCCGAAACTGGCGGAACGTGTATGCCAATAAAATGTGATGTACGTCATTATGAAGAAGTCGAAAATATGCTAGCCGAAGTTCTAAAAACTTATGGAAAAGTTGATGTTTTACTCAACAACGCGGCAGGAAATTTCATTTCGCCAACCGAACGACTTTCTGCAAATGCATTCGACACCGTAATAGACATTGTACTAAAAGGTTCCAAAAACTGCACACTAGCATTCGGAAAACACTGGATTAACGCTAAACAAACCAATTGCAACATACTAAATATTGTTACAACCTATGCTTGGACAGGCTCAGCATACGTAGTGCCAAGCGCAACCGCCAAAGCTGGAGTGTTAGCAATGACAAGAAGTTTAGCAGTCGAATGGGCAAAATACGGAATCAGAATGAACGCCATCGCTCCTGGACCATTTCCTACAAAAGGAGCTTGGGACAGACTTTTACCAGGCGATTTAGCAAAAAAATTCGATACTTCTAAACGTGTTCCGTTGCGTCGAAATGGCGAACACCAAGAATTGGCGAACTTAGCAGCCTATTTGGTTTCTGATTTTTCAGCCTACATAAACGGCGAAGTCGTAACAATCGATGGTGGCGAATGGCTGCAGGGCGCAGGACAATTCAACGATTTATCGGCAATTCCAGAAGAATTATGGGATCAATTAGAAGCAATGATAAAAGCCAAAAAGTCAAAATAGAATTAAGTATCAGTTTTGTTAGAAACGAATGATTTGGCATTTTTAAAATGGTAATTCCCGCTATTTGCAATAGTTTTTGGTTCCAAGAAAATCGGAACCAAAAAGCTATTTGCGTCTATCGGGGTTATTTGACTATGATTTTTGATTTATCAGTAATGTTTAGGCTTTTAAAAAAGTATAAAATGATTTTTTTTGATTAATAAATTCACTTTAATTAAAACTTAAATCTATTTCCAGCATGGTCTTTTTTTAACTTGTAGGTATTAAAAAATAAATTCAAAACATACAAGGTTTAAAAAAAGACTTTTTACGAATAAAAATTCTAATAAAATTGAATGCATTTTAGACCCGATGTAAGGTTAAACCCTTTTTTATTTGTGATTGTCTCAGGTTATTACCCAAGACAATTAAAATAAAAAGATTTGAAATGACAGCTGTCCCGACGCTTCGGGAAGCTTCAAAAATAAATACATACAATCAAAAATCTGAAACTTTCTAAATATGTTAACAAATAACATTTTCTAAAACCATAAAAAATTGTATTTTTACCGCTCAAAATTTAAGAAACAAAATGGGCAAAATCATTGCAATTGCAAACCAAAAAGGCGGTGTTGGTAAGACTACAACCTCAATAAATCTAGCAGCTTCGTTAGGAGTTTTAGAAAAAAAAGTGCTTTTGATTGATGCCGATCCTCAAGCAAATGCAAGTTCTGGACTCGGAATTGATGTAGAAAATGTCGAAATCGGAACTTATCAGGTTTTGATTCATGAAAATTCTCCAGAAGAATCAATTGTGTCTTGTTCTGCTCCAAATGTAGATGTAATTCCTGCTCACATTGACCTTGTTGCCATCGAAATTGAGTTGGTCGACAAAGAAAATAGGGAATACATGCTAAAAAAAGCATTAGAAACCATTAAAGATAAATACGATTATATCATTATTGATTGCGCTCCATCACTAGGATTGTTGACTTTAAACGCTTTGACAGCAGCCGATTCGGTTGTGATTCCGATTCAATGCGAATATTTTGCATTAGAAGGTTTAGGTAAATTGTTGAACACCATAAAAAGTGTACAAAAAATTCATAATCCAGAACTAGATATTGAAGGTTTATTGCTAACAATGTTCGATTCTCGACTAAGATTGTCAAACCAAGTTGTCGAGGAAGTCCAAAAACATTTTAACGATATGGTTTTTACAACAATTATTCAACGAAATACAAAATTAAGCGAAGCACCAAGTTTTGGCGAAAGCATTATTAATTTTGATGCAACTAGCAAAGGTGCAGCCAATTACTTGAGTTTGGCTAACGAAATTATTACAAAAAACAACTAAAATTTTTATGGCACAAGCAGTTAAAAAACAAGCATTAGGTCGCGGATTATCAGCATTATTGAAAGATCCTGAAAACGATATTAAATCAGTTTCGGATAAAAATGCTGATAAAGTTGTTGGAAATATTATAGAATTGGAACTGGAATTAATCGAAATTAATCCGTTTCAACCTCGAACAAGCTTTAATGAAGAATCGTTGAATGAATTGGCGCGTTCTATAAAGGAACTTGGTGTTATTCAACCGATTACTGTTAGAAAACTAGAATTTAATAAGTTTCAGTTAATTTCTGGAGAACGCCGTTTACGAGCTTCCAAAATTGCTGGTTTAAAAACAGTTCCAGCTTATGTGAGAATTGCTAATGATAATGAATCATTGACAATGGCTTTGGTCGAAAACATTCAACGACACGATTTAGATCCTATTGAAATTGCGATTTCATACCAGAGATTGATAGACGAAATTCAATTGACACAAGAGCAAATGAGCGACAGAGTCGGGAAAAAACGTTCGACGATTGCAAATTATTTGCGTTTATTGAAATTAGACCCAATTATTCAAACAGGAATTCGTGACGGATTTATTTCTATGGGTCACGGTCGTGCGATTATAAATGTTGAAAACCTTGAAATTCAGACTAGTATCTATCAGAAAATAGTTTCTCAGAATCTTTCGGTTCGTGAAACAGAAACTTTGGTTAAAAATTATCAAGAAGGAAATACTACAAATTCTTCTAAGCCAAAAACAGCAACATCAACAGCCAATACTTCTGAGAAATCTAGAGAATTGAACGAATATTTCGATGCAAAAGTTGACGTGAAAGTTGCATCGAATGGAAAAGGTAAAATAACAATTCCGTTCAATTCAGAAGCAGACTTGAACAGAATTATTCAATTATTAAAAAAATAGTGAAAAAGTTTTTTTACATATACCTACTTATTTTCGTTTTCGGAAGCTTTCACTCATTTGCACAAGCGAAACAAAAAGAAGTATTGATAGTAAAAGATTCTTTAAAATTTGATACAATTGATCCGTTAAGACCAGCAAAAGCTGCTTTTTATTCAGCAATTTTACCTGGCTTAGGTCAAGCTTACAACAAAAAATACTGGAAAATTCCATTGGTTTATGGTCTTTTAGGCACTGCAGTTTATGTTTATAGATTCAACGATATTGGCTATAACGATGTTAGAAATGCTTACAAACGCAGGTTAGAAGGTTATAAAGACGATAAATTTTCTTACATAACTGATGATGCCAGATTGGTTTCTGCCCAAAAATCTTATGAAAGAAACCGAGATTTATCAACTTTTTTTATAATCGGAGTTTATGTTTTGAATATCATCGATGCCAATGTCGATGCACATTTAAAGCAATTTAATGTCAACGACAAGTTATCTTTTCGTCCTGATATTCAAACCAATGACATTACTTCGCAAAGAAATATTGCATTCACTATAAACTATCAATTTTAATGAAAATAGCTTTATTAGGATATGGAAAAATGGGAAAAACAATCGAAAGGATTGCAGTTTCTCGTGGTCACAAAATAGTTTTAAGAAAAGATGCTGATCGTACTTTCGAAGGTTTGCAAAATGCCGACGTTGCCATCGATTTTAGTTTGCCAGAAGTTGCAGTTTGTAACATTTCTGAATGTTTAAATACTAATATTCCGATAGTTTGCGGAACGACTGGTTGGTTAGAAAATTATCAAGAAATGGTCGATTTATGCAAAGAAAAAAATGGAAGTTTTATTTATGCATCGAATTTTAGTTTGGGTGTCAATATATTTTTTGAATTGAATAATTATTTATCAAAAATAATGTCAAAATTCAATGATTATAAAGTTTCGATTGTAGAAATTCATCATACTGAAAAACTAGATGCACCAAGCGGAACAGCAATTTCGTTAGCAAATGAAATAATCGAAAATTCGGATTTAACCAATTGGACTTTAGAAAATCCAAAAGAAAACGAGTTGAAAATTAATGCCATTCGTGAAGAAAATGTGCCCGGAACGCATTCTGTTTTTTATCATTCGGAAGTTGATTTTTTAGAAATCAAACACGAAGCCAAAAGCCGTGAAGGTTTTGCACTCGGAGCAATTATTGCAGCAGAATTTATTCATAACAAAAAAGGAGTTTTTACGATGAAAGAGGTTTTGCAATTGCAATGACAATTTCAATTGCAATATCAATAAATACATATTAAATAATCTAAAAGTCTGAAGTCTTAAAGTCTTTCGTCTAAAATCTAAAATTTATGTCAATATATCAATGGTTTGTGTTTTTCTTAATAATTCAAGTAATTCACTATTTAGGAACTTGGAAAATGTATGTCGCTGCAGGAAGAAAATCTTGGGAAGCAGCTGTGCCAGTTTACAACGCAATTGTTATGATGAAAATTATCAATCGACCAACTTGGTACACGATTTTATTGTTTGTTCCAGTTGTCAATTTGATAATGTTTGCAGTTGTTTGGGTCGAAACACTTAGAAGTTTTGGAAAAAACACAACTCTTGATACTTTTTTTGGAATTGCGACTTTTGGTTTGTACATCTACTACATCAATTATACTCAAAAACTGAATTATATTTCAGATAGAAGTTTAAAACCTACCAATTTCGCCGCCGATACATTAAGTTCGGTTGCATTTGCATTGGTTGTAGCAACGATTGTGCACACTTATGTGATTCAGCCTTTTCAAATTCCGACTTCGTCATTAGAAAAATCATTATTAGTTGGCGATTTCTTGTTTGTGAGTAAGTTTCATTATGGTGCTCGACCTCAAATGACGGCCGTTGCAGCACCGATGTTGCACGATACTTTGCCTTTATTAAACGTTAAATCATATACAAGTTTTCCGCAATATCCTTATTACAGATTACCTGGTTTTCAGAAAATTAAAAACAATGATATTGTCGTTTTCAATTGGCCGAGCGATACATTATTTAATATGTATATAAAAGCCGATAAACGGTACGAAAAACCAATCGATAAAAAAACCAATTATGTTAAACGTTGCGTCGGTATTGCCGGTGATAGTTTGCAAATTAAAAACGGAATTGTTTTCATTAACGGAAAAGAACTGATTTTGCCAGAACGAGCCAAGCCACAGTATTCATACAAAGCAAGTTACGATAGAAAAACACCGATCGATTTTGAATATTTATTAAAAGAACTTGATGTTACCGACGGTGCAGGATTTATTAGCGAAGTGCAAGATACACTAATGATTCGAGCAATGACTTTTGAGGCAGCAGAAAGATTAAAAAATGTTCCTGGAATTACATCAGTAACAAGGATTATTCATCAAGGTGCCGAAGATGGTATTTTTCCTGACCATCAAGACGGAATTGCACCGAAAATGCACAATTGGAATAACGATAATTTTGGTCCGATTTATATTCCACAAGCTGGAAAAACGGTTAAATTAGATGCTAAATCATTGCCTTTTTACAAAACTATTATAAAAGAATATGAAGGAAATGATCTAAAAGTTACTGGAAACGAAATCAGAATAAACGGTCAAGTTGCTACAAGTTACACATTCAAGCAAGATTATTTCTGGATGATGGGAGATAACCGTCACAATTCGCTTGACGCTAGATATTTTGGTTTTACACCAGAAAACCACGTTGTCGGTAAACCAGTTTTTATTTGGATGAGTTTAGACCCAAACGGAAAAGGAATAAATAAAATTCGTTGGAACCGATTATTCACAACCGTTTCTGGCGAAGGCGAGCCACAATCTTTCTTTAAGATTTTCTTGGGATTATTGGCACTTTATTTTGTTGGAGAATATTTTTGGAAGAAACGAAAAGCAAACAAAGTTTAGATTTTTGAATGTTGATTAACGATTCTAGATTTTAGATTTGTTGTAGTTTACATAAATCTGAAATCTAGAATCGATAATCAAAAATCACTATTCAAAAATATTTGATATATGAAAACCCTTATCCTTCCAACCTATTTCCCATCAATAAGCAATATGGTTGCCATTGCAAATGCTGATGAATTGGTTTTTGAAGTAGAAGATAATTTTCAGAAACAAACAAACAGAACTCGGGCTTATATTTATAGTCCAAATGGTGTTCAGATTTTGAATGTTCCTGTAAAACATTCTAAAGAATTACATCAAAAAACCAAAGATGTGAAAATTGAAAATGATTTTGGTTGGCAAAAACAACACCTAAAATCGTTAGAAGCAGCTTATAGAAGTTCGCCTTTTTTTGAGTATTTCGAAGCCGAATTGCAACCTATTTTCTCTAAAAAGCATACTTTCTTGTTAGATTTAAATTTAGAATCGATTGAATTATGTTTAAAATTTTTGAGATTATCCAAAACTTTTGAAAAAACCCGAGAATATTTTCGTGAACCAACTAATACTTTAGATTTACGAAAATTGGCTGACGGCAAAAAAGATAATTCTGTTTTCGAAAATTATAAACAAGTTTTTGACGACAAATATGGATTTTTGAATAATTTGAGTATTTTGGATTTGATATTTAATGAGGGACGATTTGCTTTGGATTATTTAAAACTCAATCCACAACTTCCAAACGAGTAACAATTGGTGTATGATCTGAATATTTGAAATCAGAAAAATTGCAAAAACTTTTTACTTTAAATTTTTTATCGGCAAAAATATAATCAATTCTTGCTGGATAATATTTGAAATTAAAAGTTTGCCCAAAATATTGACCAGCTTCTTCGAAAGTGTCGTTTAGGTTTCCACGAATGCTGCGATAAACATACGAATAGGCACTATTGTTCATATCGCCACAAATTATTATTGGAAATTTACAAGTTGCTTTATGAGATTTTATCAAGTCAGATTGAATTTGTTGCGCCTCGAATGCTCTACTTATTTGTTTGACTATTTTTTCGGTTTTTGGTTGGTTAATTTCGTTTACATCATCATTGATTTCGGTTACATCTGGCGAAATTTTCAAAGATTCTAAGTGAATATTATAGACTCGAATCGTGTCATTTCCTTTTTTAATATCTGCAAAAATAGCATTGTTATTAGAATTGGGAAACAAAATATCTCCATTATTGATTATAGGAAATTTTGATAAAATAGCTTGTGCTGTTTTTATTTTATTGCCAGATTTCAATAAATATTTGTGTTTATAAACCCGTAAATCAATTTTCTCTGATGATGATGAAAATTCTTGAATACACAAAATGTCTGGATTTTGGATATTTATAAAATCTTGAATTTTCTCGGGCACATCTTTGATATCAATCCATTCGAATAGATTAAAAAGCCGAACATTATAACTCATAACCGTAAAATCATTTTCTGATTGTGGTAATTTGGTAGCAGAAAATTTATAAAACTTATTGATAAATGTTATTCCGATTAGCAAAACCAACCCTGATAAAAAAATTTGTTTCTTGAATTGAAAAGCCCAATAAATAAAAAATATTGCATTTAGAATTAAAAATAAAGGCATTATTAAAGTCAAGACAGACAAAAAAGGAAATAATTTTGGTGCCAAAAATGGTAAAACATAAGCAAGAAAAGTCAATACAGTCAATACTATATTGAAAAAAAACACTACTTTATTGAACCAAGAAAGGTTTTTCATTCTTTTTTAAAATAATTTAAAATTGATTTAGTTTTTTTTAAAAACTTGAAACTTAAAACTAAAGATTAATTTCCTGCTTTGAACAAAAATTCTTTTTCGTCTTTCGACAAACTATCATAACCCGATTTACCTATTTTATCGAGAATTTCGTCTATTTGTTGCTGATTTTTGTCTTTTGTTACAATTTTAGATCCCGAATTTTCGGGAGTTTTTCCTTTATTTACGGGTTTTTGATTGCGATGGATTTTTTTGAATGAGTTTTTATTTGGTGAGAATATATTTGAAATCAAATCCATACAAACTGTGAACCAATTGGTTATATCTGTACCTTTTTGAATTTGTTTTACAAATAAATAACCAAATAATGCACCGCCAAGATGTGCAATATGTCCGCCTGTATTTTCTAAAGGTAGATTTATTAAATCTAAAACCAAATAAACAAATGCAATATGCCAAATTTTGACATTTCCGATAAACATTAATCTAATTTCCATTAATGGATTGTAAGTCGCGACAGCAAAGAAAACAGCCATTATTGTTCCAGAAGCTCCAACTAAAGTAACATTGAACTTAGCCAATGATGGAAATAGGAAATAACATAAAATGTAAATTATTCCAGAAAAAATGATGCCAGAAAAATACAAACTCAATAACTGTTTTGGAGTAAAATAAGTCAAAAATAAACGACTAGAAAAATTTAAAACCAACATATTAAACAAAATATGAAAAAATCCTGAATGAAAAAATCCATAAGAAATTAAGCTCCACGGTTTCCATAACAATTCAGCTGGATTTGAAGCCAGACTTATGAAATTAAAAGCATTTAGATTTATATTTGATAATGAAAAAATTCCATTTAACAAATATGGAATAGCAAATAAGCCAACATTCCAATAAATGAGTTTGTTTGCCAAGCCGCCAATTTGGTATTGTAATTTTAAATCGTCTATTATTTTACTCATTGTCAAATTTAGGATTTTAAAAAACTGAAAACTAATTCCATCTTTCTTGTTTAAATTTATTATTTCTCCATAATATCATTAGAATAACTCCTGATAATGCACCACCAACGTGAGCGAAATGTGCAATTCCTTGACCAAAAAGTGAATATCCTGTTACTCCTGAAAATAAATCCATAGCAACTATAAAAGGTATGAAATATTTAGCTTTTACTGGTACTGGAATAAACATTATTCCTAATGTAGCTTCAGGAAACATAAATCCGTAGGCTACCAAAAGTCCATAAATAGCACCAGATGCACCAACTGCACTTGACATAATTTCATTAAAAACATAATAATTAACTAAGTTATTTGTCAAACCAGCTACTAAACCGCAAGTTATGTAAAAAAACAGAAATCTTTTGCTTCCCCAATAATGTTCAAGTGCAGATCCAAATGAATATAAAGCGAACATATTGAAAGCAATATGTGACAATTCTGGCACTGGAGCATGCATAAACATGTGTGTGAAAAACTGATATGGTCGATATAAATCGTTACCAAAAGCATATAAAGCCAAATAACTATAATTTTGCTCTACATTTCCAATGAAATTCGTTCCTAAAAAAACTAAAACATTAATAATAATCAAATGTTTAACGGTGTCGGTAATCTGCATCATAAAGCGAATTTTTTATCTAAATCTTCCACACGTAATGTTATGAAAGTTGGTTTTTGAAAAGGCGAAACATTGGGTTCTTTACAAGCAAACAAATTATTTATTAAATTTTCTTGTGCAGATTCTGTCAAATAATTTCCTGTTTTTACAGCTAAAATTTTTGCCATTGATTTGGCTATTGTATCGTTTTGACTGAAACTGGTTTCTGGAATTCCGTCTTGCAAATCGCTCAATAATTGTTCCAAAAGTAACGAAATTTCACTTTCGGTCACATTGATTGGAATTCCAGAAATCACTATATTATCAACATTGGATTCTTCGAATACAAATCCTGTATTTTTTAACGAAAGCTGTAGTTCGTTTATCAATTTCATTTCACTAATCGAAAAATATAAGTTTAACGGAAACAACAATTGTTGGCTCGAAGCTTGCTTTACTGTCATATTTGTCAAAAATTCTTCATACAAAACCCTTTGGTGTGCTCGATTTTGGTCAATAATTACCAATCCTGATTTTAGTGGCGAAACTATGTATTTTTTATGAATTTGGTATGTTTTTGATTTAGATTGTTCAATTTCATCATCATTAAATAGAGACGAAGTTACAACATCATTCTCGAAAGTCATAGTTTCGACTTCTAATGTATCTTGTTTTAAATCAGCATATAAACTTTGCCAATTGGATGTAAATTCTGGCTTTTTATAATTCGAATAAGTATCAGAATTATTTATTGGTTTTTTTTGATTTTCATTATTCGAAAACGGATTGTAATTATCATCAACTTCGATTGTTGGATAATTTCCTTCAAGATTTTTAAAATTATAAGGTGTATCGAGATTCGAATCTCTATTAAAATCCAAAATCGGAGCCACATTAAATTGTCCTAAACTGTGTTTAATAGTCGATCGTAAAATTGCATAAAGCGCCGATTCGTCGTCGAATTTTATTTCGGTTTTGGTAGGATGAATGTTAATGTCGATTGTATTTGGCGGCACATCTAAATAAATAAAGTAGCTAGGTTGTGCTCCTTGTGGCAATAAACCTTCGTAAGCAGACATTACAGCATGGTGTAAATAACCGCTTTTTATGAAGCGATCATTGACAAAAAAGAATTGTTCACCCCGATTCTTTTTTGCAAATTCGGGTTTGCTAACAAACCCTTGAATTTTGACAATTTCGGTATCTTCTTTTAAAGGAACGAGTTTTTCGTTGGTTTTGCCAGCAAAAATATTTACAATTCTCTGTCTGAAATTCGATTGTGGCAAGTTAAAATTCTCACTTCCGTTATGATAAAAAGTAAAATGAATATTAGCATGCGCCATTGCAACCCGATGAAATTCGTCAAGAATATGTCTGTATTCTATATTTTCTGATTTCAAGAAATTGCGACGAGCTGGAATATTAAAAAACAAATTTTTGACTGAAAACGAAGTTCCTTTAGGTAAAACTGCAACATCTTGCGATACAAATTTGCTACCTTCAATAACAATATGAGTTCCTAATTCTTCTTGGTCTTGCTTGGTTTTCATTTCGACGTGTGCGATAGCAGCAATTGATGCTAGTGCTTCACCTCTAAAACCTTTTGTATGTAATGAAAACAAATCTTCCGCCAACCTGATTTTGGAAGTTGCGTGGCGTTCAAAACACATTCTGGCATCTGTTACGCTCATTCCTAGTCCGTTGTCAATTACTTGAACCAATGATTTTCCAGCGTCTTTAATGATTAGTTTAATATCGGTAGCTTTGGCATCGACTGCATTTTCTAAAAGTTCTTTTACAACTGATGCTGGTCTTTGTACAACTTCACCAGCAGCAATTTGGTTGGCAACGTGATCAGGAAGTAATTGTATTATGCTTGACATTTTTTAAATTTCAGATATAAGATTTTAGATTTTTTGAAATATATAAATCAATATTTTACAAATTTAAGTAAATTTGAGTCATATATAAGAATTAAAAAAAAAAATCAGAATCTAAAATCCTGATTTTTTTTTATTTTACTTTTAGAATTAATTTTTTATAATCTTCGAGTGTTACAACTTTATAATCTATTCCTAAGTTTTTGGAATTTTCTTCGACTGTTGTTTTAAAACCAACTTGTTTGCGCAAATCATTAACTTGTGAAATATCTTTTATTGGCCATATAAAATTATAAAATTCTTCTTTACCAGCAGCATTTATTATTAATCTTCCAGCACCTTGTGTTCCATAAATTTGTTCTTTTCCGTCTGACATCAACATTCTATCTTCCATCATTGCAACATTAGTTTTTGGAATTTCTTTTAATTCACTTGCTTGTTTAATAATTGAAAAATATTTTTTAATTTTATTAGAATGTTGAATTACGTACCAACAAGTTATATTTGTTGGTGATCCGACTAATGATTTTCCAGGATAACCATACTTTTTGATGATTCTTTCAACTTTTTTTATATTTAACGAATCAGTTTCAGTAATAATATTCCAAAGGTTTTCGTCTAAATCTTGTTTTGAAAAACCAGTTAGAGAAAGAATTTCTTTTTTTCTTTCTTCTAAAGTTTCAGAATCGCCATATTCTCTAAAAATTTGATCGTATTTTAAAATTTCGTCTAATTCGTTTTTAAGTTCAAAATTTAGCTTTATTGGATTTTGAGAAAATCCAAAGCTGATTAAAAATAAAAAAAATAGGTTCCATTTCATATTATTCCAATTTCACATTTCCATCAATTTGTAATTGATTCGAAGTCAATAAATTATCAGTTTGATGTTGGTGGCTTGAGTTAGCTTCTTGTCTTAAATATGCCATTTTGATAGCTGCAATAGCAGCTTCTGTTCCTTTATTGCCGTGAATTCCGCCTGACCTGTCTATAGATTGTTGCTCGTTATTGTCAGTCAAAACACAAAAAATAACTGGAATATCACTCAAAACATTCAAATCTTTTATGCCTTGCGTTACGCCATCGCAAACAAAATCAAAATGTTGGGTTTCGCCTTTTATTACACTTCCAATAGTAATAACAACATCAGGTTTTTGGGTTTCAATCATTTTTTTGGCTCCATAAACCAATTCAAAACTGCCTGGAACATTCCAACGGATTATGTTTTTGTGTAGTGCGCCACAATCTGTCAAGGCTTCAATCGCACCTTTGTATAAACCTTCAGTTATTTGTTCGTTCCACTCTGAAACAAGAATCCCAAACCGAAAATTTTTCGCGCTTGGGATTGTATTTTTATCGTAATTTGATAAATTTTTGTTAGCTGTAGCCATTTGATTTTAGATTTTAGATTTTAGATTTTAGATTTCAGAATCTCAAAAACTGCAATCTGCAATCTGCAATCTTAATTATTGTGCCATTCCTATATATCCGTCAATGCCTTGACCATCTGGAGATGATTCGTATTTTTCTTTTATTTCAGTAAAATATTTCAAAGCATCGGCTTTCATATTTAAACTCATTGCAGTTTGTCCAGCTTTCATTAAAAAACGTGGTGTTGTCAATTCATTTTTATTAGTTTCTGATGCTTTTACATAAAATTCTAATGCTTCTTTTGGTTTGTTCAATTCAGCATTTGCATCACCAATTGCACCAATTGCGAGTGGTTTCAACATTTGATCACTTGAACTAAAATCTTCAAGATATTTAATTGCCTCAACAAATTTGCCAGTATTCAACAATGACATTCCAGCATAATAATTAGCTAAATTTCCAGCATCAGTTCCTGAAAAATCTGCTGCAATTTTTATGAAACCTAGTTTTTTATCTTTTCCATTTAACGCTAATTTATACAAAGAATCGTTAGCTTCTGTAGTAGTTGCTTCGGTTGCTTGTTTGAAATATTGTTGTGCATCGAACATTTCGTTAGCTGCTGTGTCTTGTTTTGGTTCGGCTACATATTTATTATACAATAAATATCCAACAGTTATTAATGCTACTGCTGCCAATATTCCGAAAATATACTTTTGGTTTTTTTCAACCCAAGCTTCTGTTTTTGAAGCACCTTCATCTAATTTTGAGAAAACACCAGCTGTTGTACTATCAGCTTCATTTACGTCTACTGTTTCTTCTACGAAGTTAGCATTATCAACTTTTTCTTCTTTTTCTTTTGGTGTTTTGTAACCTCTTTTATTATACGTTGCCATTTCGATTTAATTTGTGAGGTGCAAAAATAAAATTTTTATTGAAATTATAGCAAAAAAATCATTTTATTATTTAAAATTATTTACATCAATTATTCTATTTAACAAAATTAGTTTTTAAATCTGTACTGTTAACAATTATATTTTATATAATTCTGTCTAAATTTAGTTTTTTACCGTTTAATTTTAATAATTTGCATACGAAAAGAATCATTCAAAAATATTGATTAATTTCAATATTATCAATAGTTTAGATGTATTTAAAAAAGCTTTCTTTATTCAATTATAAAAACTTCTCGGAAGCTAATTTCGATTTTGATGACAAAATAAATTGTTTTGTTGGCAAAAACGGAATCGGTAAAACCAATGTTCTCGATGCAATTTATCATTTGGCAATTGGTAAAAGCTATTTTAATCCGTTGGCTGTTCAGAATATTAGACACAATGAAGAGTTTTTTGTAATCGATGGTGAATTCGAAAAACAACATCGTTTAGAGCAAATTGTCTGCAGCTTAAAAAAAGGAAGCAAGAAAATTTTGAAACGAAATGGAAAAATCTATGATAAATTTTCAGATCATATTGGGTTTGTTCCATTGGTAATTATTTCACCAGCCGATAATGACTTGATTATTGATGGCAGCGAAACCCGTCGAAAATTTATTGATTCGGTTATTTCACAATTAGACGCTACTTATTTAACACAACTCATTCAATATCAGAAAATTATATCGCAACGAAATGCTTTATTGAAATATTTTGCTTTGAATCAAGTTTTCGAAACCGATACCTTATATATATATAACGAACAATTGAATGTTTTTGGGCAAAATATTTTCGAGAAAAGAAAAGTTTTTTTAGAAGAATTTGTTCCTATTTTTAATAAACACCATCAGAATATTACAAATTCAGAGGAAACGGTTCAAATTAAATATGAAAGTCATTTGTTTGATAAAAATCTAAAAACGCTTTTGGAAGAAAGCATCAATAAAGATAGAATGTTGCACTATACTTCGGTTGGTATTCATAAAGACGATTTGATGTTTGAAATTGATAATTATCCAATAAAAAAATTCGGTTCACAAGGACAACAGAAATCTTTTCTGATAGCTTTGAAATTGGCACAATTCGAATTTGTAAAAAAACAATCTGGCGAAAATCCGATTTTGTTATTTGATGATATTTTTGATAAATTAGATGAATTTAGAGTTCAAAAAATAGTTTCGATGGTCGATAATGACGATTTTGGTCAAATATTTATTTCGGATACGCATTTGGAACGCACTGAAAATATTGTAAAATCAACACATCAGAGTTATAAAGTTTTTAATTTATGAATTACAATAATTTAATTTCGCAAATTGACGAAACGCATCAATCTTTGCAGCAAAATGCTGTGAGAGCAATAAATACGCATTTGACTTTCGCAATTGTTTGATTGGTTATTACATTGTTGAATTTGAACAAAAAGGAGAAGACAGAGCAAAATATGGTGTGAAATTGTTGAAGGAATTGACTATTAAATTAAAAAATAGAAGCGGAAAAACCAATGAAAGAGCATCAAGAAATATTAGGAATTTCTTTAATATATATTCTTTATTTGTAGATTTCATTTCATTTTTACCGATATACAATCAACTTTCAAATAAAACTTTACCAATTCAGCAGTCAGTAATCCCTAATTGGAAATAGTGCATCTTGGTTAAGTGACCCAAGAATGAGAAAATAAATGATAAATTTATGAATTTAGAATCAAGTCATATTAGTTTTATTAAAGAGATAAAATCTCAAATAAAATCTGCACAATATCGAGCTTTACAAAAAGTAAATAAAGAGCAAATAAAATTATACTGGAATATTGGCAAAACAATTCTAGAAAGACAGCAACAATTCGGCTGGGGAAAAGGTATTGTTGAACTTTTAGCAACCGAATTACAAAAAGAATTTATAGGAATACAAGGGTTTTCGGCCAGAAATTTGTGGAGAATGCGAACTTTATACGAACAATATATAGAAAGTAACTTAATTCTGCCACCATTGGTGGCAGAAATTCCTTGGACCCATAATATTCTTATTTTAGAAAAATGTAAAGACGAACATGAAAGGTTTTATTACATCAATATGACCAAAAAATTCCAATGGTCAAAAACATTATTAATTAATGCTATTGAAAACCAACATTACCAAAACACGTTATTAAATCAAAATAATTTTTCAGAAACTTTAAATATAAATGTAGCCAAAAATGCTAATCTAATTGTAAAAGATGAATTAATATTCGATTTTTTAAATCTATCGGAACCTTATTCAGAAGCGCAACTAGAGCAAGCAATATTGTCAAATATCAGGAATTTTTTGATAGAATTAGGTGGTGATTTCTCGTTTATTGGTAATCAATATCCTTTAAAAATTGATGATAAAACTTTCGAAATTGACTTGTTACTTTTTCATCGAGAATTACAATGTTTGATTGCAATTGATTTAAAAATAAATGAATTTCAGGCAGAAATGGCAGGAAAAATGAATTTTTACTTGACAACATTAAATAAATTAGTGAAAAAAAATCATGAAAATCCAAGTATTGGAATTATAATTTGTAAATCAAAGAATAGAACTACTGTAGAGTTTGCCCTTCAAGATATTAACAAACCAATTGGTGTGGCAACTTATTCTTTAAAAAAAGAATTACCAAAAAACATTAGTGCTTTTTTTCCAACAAATGAAGATTTTGTAAATAAAGTCGAAAGCATAACAGATTACATTCAAAAACACAAAACTAAAAATAATTAAAACAAAATGAAAAAATTATTATTACTACTTGTAACAAGCTTATTATCAATAAGCTGCAATGCTAAAAATTACGAATCTTTGTCGGCAAAAACATTCCAAGAGAAAATAAAAATTGAGAAAAATCCTCAAATTCTCGATGTGCGTTCGCCAGAAGAATTTGTAACTGGTCATATTGAAAATGCAATAAACATCAATTGGAATGGCACCGATTTTAATGATAAAATTAGATCATTTGACAAAACAAAAGCTATTTTTGTAAATTGTCAAGGTGGTGGTCGAAGTAAAAAAGCAGCTGACAGGTTATTTTCATTAGGATTTAAAACAATTTATGAATTAAAGGGAGGAATGAACGAATGGTCGTCTAATAATTTGCCGATAATAAGATAGTTATGATTACAAAAGAAGCATTGCAGTTTATAGACGATTTAAAAGCCAATAACAACACTGAATGGATGCACGCCAACAAGAAGCGATACGATAATTTCAAGAAAGATTACCACGCAATGATAGCTAGTTTACTAGCGGAAATCAAACCTTTAGATGGCAGTTTAGAACTTTTAGAAATCAAAAATTGCACATTTAGAATCAATCGTGACATTCGTTTTTCTAAAGATAAATCACCCTATAAAACCAATATCGGAATGTGGTTGAGCACCAATCGCAATCGAAAAAATAGTCCAGGATATTACATTCATTACGAAAAAAATGCAAGTTTTATTGCTGGTGGCGTTTGGTGTCCAGAAGTGGAAGAGTTAAAAAAAATTCGAAAAGAAATTGAATTTTTTCACGAAGATTTAGAAGTAATTGTTACTGATAAAAATTTTAAATCTGGATTCGAAGCTTTGAGCCGCGAAGAAAATAACGTTTTAAAAAATGCTCCAAAAGGCTATGACCCAAATCATGAAGCAATCGAATTTTTGAAATTAAAAAGTTTTACTGCTAGTCAAAAAATTGATGATAAAATTTTTCTTGACAAAGATTTTGGTAAAAAATTAGCTCGAAAATTAATCATTTTAAAACCATTGAACGAATTTTTAAATCGTGCATTAGAAACTGAAGAATAAAAAAATGGTCAATAGAAAAATTCTTTTTTTAGGAGAAACAAATCGTGCCGACGCCATAACTTGGATGAAAGGTTTGAAAGAATTTGGCGATTTCGAAATTGTAACTTGGGAATTAAAAAGCAACAACAATTCGTTTTTTAAAATTAAACGAATTATCGAATTTTTCTTTTCATTTTATAAACTTAAAAAGATAATAAAACTAGAAAAACCTGATATGGTTATTGCAGAAAGAACCACAAGTTATGGTTTTTTAGCTTCGATATCAGGGTTAAAACCTATAGCAATTGCACAACAAGGCATAACCGATTTATGGCCAGTCGATTCTATTTTGATTCCTTTTAAAAGAATTTTACAAAATTATGCCTTCAAAAAAGCAAATTTAATTCACGCTTGGGGAAATGTTATGGTAGAATCAATGAAAAAAAGTAATGTCGATATGAACAAAGTTTTGGTTTTGCCAAAAGGAATCAATTTACAAAATTTTCAAAATATAAAATTACATAACGATGATAAAATTTATGCAATTGTTACTCGTTCATTAACTTCGGATTATCGTCACGATATTATTTTAAAAGCATTTTCCGAATTGAATAATCTAGGAATTGACTTCGAATTAACAATAGTTGGAGATGGAATTCTTTTAGAATTATTGAAAGAATTGGCAAAAGAATTAAAAATTGATTCAAAAGTTAATTTTTTAGGTAGAATTAATAACGACGATTTGCCAATTTTGTTACAAAAATCTAATTTTTATATTAGTATGCCAATAACCGAAGGAGTTTCCGCATCTTTGTTTGAAGCAATGGCAACTCATTGTTACCCGATTGTAACTAATATTTCTGGCAATCAATATTGGATAAAACACAAAAAAAACGGTCAATTAATTAATGTTGACGATTATCAAATGCTTGCGAAAGAAATACTTTGGGCTTTTGAAAACAAAGAGTATAGAAATAACGTAATCATTCAAAATAGAATCTTCATTGAACAAAATGTTGATTACAAAAAAAACATGCAAATTATTGCAAATAAATACCACGAATTAATAAATAATTCCCAATTCGATTAATTATGTGCGGAATAAACGGAATGTTACATTTGCAATCCACAAAAAAAATTGACGAACGTATTTTAACAAAAATGCGAGATATTCTTGAGCATCGTGGTCCAGACGACAAAGGTTTATTTATAGAAAATAATGTTGGATTAGGTCACAGAAGATTATCAATCATTGATGTTTCATCGGCAGGACATCAACCATTTTTTTCTGATGACAGTCGTTTTGTTATGGTTTTTAATGGAGAAATTTATAATTATAAAGATTTTTATCAAGAATTAAAAACCAATGGTTTTGAAATAAAAACAGGTTCTGATTCTGAGGTTTTATTAAAATTATTCCAACTTTATGGAACCAAAATGCTTAACCGATTAAACGGAATGTTTGCATTAGCAATTTGGGATAAATTTGAAAAAAAATTAACATTAATCCGAGATAGAATGGGCGTTAAACCATTATATTACTCGTTTTTTAATGAAACTTTATATTTTGGTTCAGAACAAAAAGCATTGTTTGCAGCTGGTGTTCCACTAAAAATTGATGACAACGGAATGCAAGAATATATTTTTAATAGATTTGTCGCTGGTGGAAACACAATGTATCAAAATGTCAATAAATTATTGCCAGGACACATTATGAATATTCACGAAAGTGGAAAAATAACGAACGATAAATGGTGGGATTTAAAATCTGAAATCCAAAACCAAGAAAAAATTAAAAATCCAATCGAATGGTTCAAAAATACTTTCGATAATTCGGTCAAATTAAGAATGGTTAGTGATGTACCTGTTGGGGTTTTATTGAGTGGTGGATTGGATTCATCTTCGATTGTTGCTTCTCTAAAAAGTCAAAATTTCAATGATGTTAATACTTTTAATATCGGTTTCAAAGAAAACCAACACAACGAATCGCATCTTGCAAAATGTTTTTCGGATAAATTAGGTTATAAATTTCATACCATGCAATTAAACGATAAACAGCTGTTTAATAAGTTGTTGGAATCAGCATATTTGCAAGATGAACCATTAACTCATTTAAGCGAACCCCATTTATTGGCAGTTTCTCAGTTAGCGCAACCAGATGTAAAAGTTTTACTATCTGGCGAAGGTGCAGACGAATTAATGGGCGGTTATGTTCGTTACAAAGCTTTGAAATATCCAAGTTTATTAAGTGTAATTTCTAAAATGAGCAGTTTAGGAAATTTTAGTAAAAATCCGAGATACGAGAAACTAATTCGTTATTCTAACTTAAATTCTAAAGATGATTTAGTTATGTTTAATGGTTCGAATATTTATCCAAATGATATTTCAAGTAAATTTGACTTAAACGAAAATCCAAGTAATATATACAGAAAGCAAATTCTTGACGATGCCAAACTTCTTTATCCAAATAATTTGCAAAGACAAGCACTTTATTTTGACCAACATACTTATTTATGCTCGCTTTTAGACCGAAATGATCGTTGTACAATGGGCGCATCTGTAGAATGTCGTGAACCATTTTTAGATCCAAAACTGATTGTCGGACTAGGTTCGTTAGAAGATAAATGGCTTTTTTCGGGCAAAAAAGGAAAATTTGTATTAAAAACTGCAATGCAAGAAAGATTGCCTAATGAAATTTTGAATTTCAAAAAAATTGGATTGAGTGTTCCTTGGGGCGATTATTTAATGCAAAACGAAAGTTTTAAAGACGAAATAAGTGTATTTGCCAAAAGCGATATTTTTGAAATTCCGTATCTTCAAAATATAAAAATTGATAATCTTTTAGAAAAATTTATGAAAGGCGAAAAACAATTGACACAATTTATTTTACCTTTGTTTATGATGCATATTTGGAAAAAAAAATATGTGGATAAATTTTCTCAATAAAAATTTCTAAGTTTTATGACTATAATTCCAAATTTCTCTCTTAAAAATTACAATACGTTTGGAATAGATGCCAAAGCAAAAGAATATGTAGCGATTCATTCTATTGAAGATTTAAAAACAATCTTGTTAGAAAAAAAAGTTGATAAAAAATTTATTTTAGGAGGCGGAAGTAATATGCTATTGACACAAGATATTGATGCTTTGGTAATTCACGTTGACTTGAAAGGAAAAAAAATCATCAAGCAAGATGAAAATTTTGTATTTGTTGAATGTCAAGCTGGCGAAAACTGGCACGAATTTGTTCTTTGGACAATCAATCAAGACTTTGGCGGATTAGAAAACATGTCACTAATTCCTGGCAATGTTGGCACAACACCAGTTCAAAATATTGGTGCTTATGGCACAGAAGTCAAAGATACTTTTGTTTCTTGTGAAGCTATAAATATTGAAAATCAAGTAATTAAAACATTTTCAAATCCTGAATGCAATTTTGGTTACCGAGAAAGTGTTTTCAAAAACGAATTAAAAGACCAATTTATTATAACATCTGTCGTTTTTAAACTGACAAAACAAAACCATAAAATAAATATTTCTTATGGAGATATAAAATCAGAATTGAATAAAAATAGTATCGAGTTTCCAACTTTAATCGATGTCTCGAATGCTGTAATTACAATTCGTCAAAGTAAATTGCCTGATCCAAAAATTCTAGGAAACAGTGGAAGTTTTTTCAAAAATCCTATTTTATTAAAGTCAGAATTTGAACCAATTCACAAAAAATTTCCTGAAATGAAGTTTTATGAAATTTCAGAAACCGAAGTCAAAGTTCCTGCGGGTTGGCTTATTGAACAAGCAGGTTTTAAAGGAAAGAGTTTTGGCGATGCCGGAATTCACAAAAATCAGGCTTTGGTTTTGGTCAATTATGGCAATGCAACTGGGCAAGAAATTTTGAATGTTTCTAATGATATTCAAAAAACAGTTTTCGAAATGTTTGGGATTCAAATAGAAGCCGAAGTAAATGTGATTTAGGAAATTTCAAAAACTTAAATCAAAATTCTAAAATACCAATGTATATTCCAGAGATTTATAAAAACGAAAACCAAGAAGAAATAATCGATTTTCTTCAAAAAATAGTTTCGGGATTTTGATTAATCAAAATAGCGGTAATATCAATGCTACACACATACCGTTAGAGTTTGAAATTTACGAAAATGGCAAACAATATCTAGTCGGTCACATTTCGAAAGAAAATCCACAATGGCAAAGTTTTGAAAACGACGACAACATTCTAGCAATTTTTTCTGGAGTTCACAGTTATATTTCGCCATCTTGGTACGACCACGAAAATGTGCCAACTTGGAATTATATTGCTGTTCACGTTTATGGAAAAATTAAAATTATTGAAGGTCAAAAAGTAATTGAATCATTGAAAAAATTGGTTGACAAATATGAATCTCAAGTAGAAAATCCTACCAAAATAGAAGATTACTCTAAAAAAACAATGATGCAAGCTCGAGGAATAGTTGGATTCGAAATCGAAATCACTAAAATTGACGCAGTAAATAAAATGTCACAAAATCGTGATGATAAAAACTATAATAATATTATTTCTGAACTAGAAAAATCAGGCAAAACAGCCGAGAAAATGGTTGCTACAGTAATGAAAAAATGTCCTAGATAAATGCTATGATTTACAAATCATTTCATACATTTGCAAACTTTTAAAAAAGACATTTCCCTGCTATGCTGAACTTTATTTTTTACTTTTTTATTTTTATTGTTGCAATTCAATTCTTTTATTACATTATAATATTTGGAAAATTCTCGTTTTATAAATCTAAGAAACAAACCAATCAAAACTTTCCAATTTCGGTAATTGTTTGCGCAAAAAACGAAGAAGAAAACGTAAAAAAATATCTTCCTTTATTATTGAATCAAGATTACTCAAATTTCGAAATTGTACTTATAGATGATGCCTCACGTGATGAAACGCTTGAAGTCTTTGAGGAATACGAAAAACTTCATAAGAATATAAAATTAGTAAAAGTCGAAAACAACGAAGCCTTTTGGGGCAACAAGAAATTTGCATTAACATTAGGAATAAAAGCTGCAAAAAATGAGCATTTGCTTTTTATTGATGCCGATTGTTATCCAAATTCAAATCAATGGATTTCAGAAATGTCTTCGCATTTTACAAAAGAAAAAACAATAGTTTTAGGTTATGGTGCTTACGAAAAAATTGTTGGTTCGTTTTTAAATAAAATTATTCGATTTGAAACATTATTAACCGCTACTCAATATTTTTCTTGGGCAAAAAAAGGCAATCCTTACATGGGCGTTGGGAGAAATTTGGCATATAAAAAGTCAGAATTTTTTGAAGTAAACGGTTTTGTAGACCACATGAAAATTCGATCAGGCGATGATGATTTGTTCATTAATCAGGTTGCCAATTCATATAATACATCAATTTGTTATTCAATAGAAAGTTTCACAAAATCGAATGCAAAAACAACTCTAAAAAATTGGATCAATCAAAAAAGACGTCATATTGCAACTGCTAATTATTATAAAGCAGCAGATAAATTGCAACTATCAATTTTCTATTTTTCTCAAATTTCATTCGTAATTTTAGCTGTTTTAATGTTAATAACTCAATTTCAATGGATTGTGGTATTATCTTTGATAAGTTTTAGGTATGTATTTTCTTGGATATCTATCGGATTCGCTGCTGGAAAGCTAAAAGAAAAAGATATAATATTCTATTTTCCAATTTTAGAGATTGTATTAATGTTTTCTCAATTTTATCTTTTTATTATTAATATCTTCTCAAAACCAGTACATTGGAAATAAATTCGCATATAGAAAAAGCAAAAAAAGGAGATCAGGCTAGTTTTACTTTTCTATTGAATCATTATTGGAATGAAGTATATGGTTTTATGTTAAAAAGAACCGAAAACGAAACTGATTCTGAGGATATTACAATCGAAACTTTCTCTAAAGCATTTGATAAATTAACAAGTTATAATACAGAATTTCAATTTAATACTTGGTTAATAGCTATTGCCAAAAATGTACACATTGATTTATTAAGAAAGAAAAAATCAAGTCATTTAATAGTAATCACTGACAGCGAAGACCGTCAAGCGTATAATGTTGCAGACACTACTCCTTCTGCAGAAGACGAACTGATAACAGAACAAAACCTATCGCAATTACTGCAATTTATAAAACAATTAAAACCTCATTATCAAGAAGTTATACAACTTAGGTATTTTCAAGAATTAAGTTATCAAGAAATCTCAGAACAACTTGATGAACCATTGAATAATGTAAAAATAAAATTACTGCGCGCTAAAAAATTATTGGCTGAAATTATTCAAGGTTAAAAATTGTTTATTTTTAAATTAAATTTATCAATGTTTTCGGCAACTCACAACTTAAAACCTAAAAATTTATACATTTTTTTTTAAATTAACACAATATTAGTAATTATTCTGCGTTATTAAATAAAACTCCCTAGCTTATGTAACATTGATACTTAACCCTTAAATTTTTTAATTATGTCAAACTTAAGTATCTTCGACAAAAAATGGATTGATGTTGTATTCGATGGAAAAAACAAAGAATACGGAGCCTATCAATTACGCCAAGAAACCCAAAAAACTTCTTTAAAAGCTTTTGCTTTTGGAACATTAATTGTGTTGTCTTGCATTGGAATTTTTACTTTATCAAGCTTTTTTTCTGCTGATAATGTTGTTATTAGTGATGATGATGATAATGGAATAGTTGTAAAACTAACCGATTTTAAATTACCCGAAGACGAAATTGTAATTCCAGAACCAATTATTGAAAAAGTTACAACAGAAAAAGTTTTTTCTGAATCAATTGAGCTTAAAAATCCTGTAGTTGTAACCTCTACTTTAGTAACTTCATCAATTGTTGATAATAAAGATAACGGAAAAACATCAAATAATGTTGAACCTGGATCAACAATTCCAAGTACTATTAAAAACCCTGTTGATGGCAATACAACTGTTGTAACATTACCTGCAAAAATACCAAGTAACGTACCTCGTTCTACAAAAGATTTGGACACACAACCAATGTTTCCAGGTGGAATTCAAAAATTTTATAATTATGTAGGAAACAACTTTAACAAACCTGAACTTGACGAGGATAGTACAATTACAGTAAAAGTTTCTTTTGTAATAGAAATTGATGGTTCAATGAGTAACATTAAAGTGCTTGAAGACCCAGGTTATGGAATGGGTCAAGAAGCAATTAGAGTTTTGAAATCATTAAAAACCAATTGGACAGCAGGAATTTTGGATGGAGAAAAAGTAAGAACTTTTTACAATTTGCCAATTACTGTTAACTTGGAATAAATTTATAAGCAATTTAAAAAAGCCATTTCTAGACAGAAATGGCTTTTTTATTAATTACAATGATTCAATTTTTTTTTAAATAATTATTATTGAATAATAATTTTTTTAGAAATAGATTTAGACTCAAAATTAACAACTGCAAAATAAATTCCGCTATTGAGAATTTCAAGATTTATTGAAGTTAAATTTTGAGTTTTTTTAGATATTATAAGTTGTCCTAAAGAATTATAAATATTTACTTCATCAGTATTTATTGGAAAAAAAACTGTGAAATTATTTTTTGCAGGATTTGGAAAAATTTTTATTAAATTTTCATTCAAGTTTTGAAATGAATTTGCTGCAAGTTGTTGATTCAATTTTAATGCTTCGAAAGCATTTATTCGTCCACGTCCATAATATTGATCCCAACCCAAAATATCTTCAATAGGATTACCGACTTGATCTTCAGCAGAATTTTCAATTATTGTTTTTATTTGTTGCGGCGTAATATTCGAATTTTGTGAAATCAATAAAGATGCCAATCCAGTTACATACGGTGTTGCTTGTGAGGTTCCGCCCCAATAACTTTGATAATTTGTGTTAGAAAGATGATTTAATCCATAAATAAAATTACCAGGTGCAACAACTGAAATGTGATTTCCAAAATTACTTCCACTAGTTGAACTCCAAAAAAAAGGACTTGATCTTCTATCGTTTGAATTAGTAGCTCCAACTGCAATAACTCCATTTAGTGCTGCTGGATAGTAATTTACATTAGAGTTGGTATTCATCATACAAGCAATAACCGAAACATTATTTGAATTGGCATAATTAATTGCATTTTGAATTGTTGTTGATGTACTTAAACCTCCTAAAGACATATTTATGACTCTTGCTCCATTATCTACGGCATAATAAATCGCACTTGTCCACCACGAATAATAACCCGAGTTTGTATTGTCTAAAACTTTTAAAATCATTAATTTACAATTCCAATCTACTCCTGCATATCCAATGTTATTGTTACCATTTGCACCAATTATTCCTGTAACATTTGTTCCATGACCATGATCATCTATTGGTGAATTATCATTATTGACAAAATCCCAGCCTTGATTGTCATCAATATTGCCATTATTATCATCATCTAATCCATTATTGAGAATTTCATTGGAATTGTTCCAAATTCTTCCAGAAAATTCGGGGTGGTCTAACTTTGCACCCGAATCTAAAACTGCAACTATTACATTGGGACTACCCTGTGTTATTCCCCAAGCATTTTCCATATCAATATCGGCTCCAGCAATCGAATTACTGAAACTACCTATATTCTTTAAACCCCATTGATTTTGAAAATTGGGGTCGTTTGGAATAAGACTCGTTTTTCCCGCACCTTCACCTTTAAAATCAGGCTCAGCATATTCTATTTTTTTAGAATCATAGTAATCCTGAATAATTTTCTTAATATCAGAATTTTCAGGAAATTTAATAATGTAAATATAGCTTTTACTAAATTTTCCTAGCTTTTGCTTCTTTACACTTTTTACTTTATATTTGTTATTTATAAAATCAATCTGATTATTCCCAATTTGATTTTGTTTTAAGAGAGTCTTTTTAGAAAATTTTACATCTTGTTTTAATTTAAGAATAATTTGATTAGAATAGTCTGAATTTTGACCGAATCCTAAAACAAATAACAAACAAAAAATTAATGTTGTAATAGTATTTTTCATTTATAATAAATTTTTTGTAAAATAACAAAATTTTACTTAAAATTCCTAAATCATAATTACCAATTATTAATTCTTTACCTATCTTTGTGTCTTAAAAATAACATACTTAATGGAAAGTGTTTTAGAAAATGTTTTGCCTGTTGGAAAGCCAAAATGGCTTAAAGTAAAATTACCAATTGGTCAAAAATATACAGAACTTCGTGGACTTGTTGACAAATACAAACTCAATACAATATGCACCTCTGGAAGCTGTCCGAATATGGGCGAATGCTGGGGCGAAGGTACAGCAACATTCATGATTTTGGGTAATATTTGCACTAGATCTTGTGGCTTTTGTGGTGTAAAAACAGGTCGCCCAGAAACAGTCGATTGGGACGAACCCGAAAAAGTGGCACGTTCAATAAAAATAATGAACATTAAACATGCAGTTGTAACCAGCGTCGACCGTGATGATTTGAAAGATGGTGGGTCTATCATTTGGATTGAAACTATAAAAGCAATTCGTAGAATGAATCCTACAACAACACTTGAAACATTAATTGGAGATTTTCAAGGAATTGAACGAAACATCGATAGAATTGTCGAAGCCAATCCAGAAGTCGTTTCTCATAATATAGAAACTGTTCGAAGATTAACACGTGAAGTTAGAATACAAGCAAAATACGACCGAAGTATGGAAGTTTTGCGTTATTTGAAAGAAAAAGGAATCAACAGAACCAAATCCGGAATTATGCTTGGTCTTGGTGAAACAGAAGACGAAGTCATTCAAACTTTACACGATTTGCGCCATGCCAATGTTGATGTTGTAACTATTGGACAATATTTGCAACCTAGCAAAAAACATTTGCCAGTTAAAGAATATATCACTCCAGAACAATTCGAAAAATACGAAAAAATAGGTTTAGAACTTGGATTTCGTCACGTAGAAAGTGGTGCTTTAGTTCGTTCTTCTTACAAAGCAGCTAAACATATTCTTTAAAATTTAACTCAATAACTTTTGTCCGCCTGAGCGCAGTCGAAGGCTTACTTAATAAAATGATAAAAACAAAAATTGCAATTAATGGATTTGGAAGAATTGGTCGAAATCTATTTCGTTTGCTTCTTGACCATAAAAATATCGAAGTGGTTGCAATAAACGATATTGCCGATAATCGCACCATGTCGCATTTAGTAAAATATGATAGCATTCACGGAGTTTTGCCTTTTAATTGTTCTTATGATGAAAATAATATCATTATCAACAATAAAAATTATCAGTTTTTTCACGAAAATTCAATTTCAAATCTCGATTGGAAATACTTAGGTATCGATGTTGTTGTAGAATCTACTGGCAAATACAAAACTTTTGATGAAATTAATGCTCACATTATAGCAGGAGCAAAAAAAGTAATTTTATCAGCTCCATCTGAAGTTGATGAAATAAAAACAGTTGTACTTGGCGTGAACGATAATATTCTTGATGGTTCAGAAACCATTATTTCTAACGCTAGTTGCACAACCAATAATGCTGCACCAATGATGAAAATTCTAGACGATTTGTGCGGCATTGAACAAGCATATATTACAACAATACATTCTTATACAACCGATCAAAGTCTTCACGATCAACCACATAAAGATTTGCGAAGAGCACGCGGTGCAAGTCAAAGTATTGTGCCGACAACTACTGGTGCAGCAAAAGCTTTGACCAAAATTTTTCCTGATTTAGAAGGAAAAATTGGTGGCTGTGGCATTCGTGTTCCTGTTCCTGATGGTTCATTAACAGATATCACAGTTAATGTAAAACGTCAAATTAGTATTGAAGAAATAAACTTGGCTTTTAAAAAAGCATCTGAAAATAATTTTAAAGGAATTTTAGATTATACAGAAGATTCTATTGTTTCGGTAGACATAATTGGCAATCGAAACTCTTGTGTTTTTGATGCACAACTTACATCTGTTATAGATAAAATGGTCAAAATTGTAGGTTGGTATGATAACGAAATTGGATACTCATCAAGGATAATTGATTTAATTATGTTAATTCATTAAAAAAAAACATTATCTTGGCCTACTTTTTATCTTCTAATATGAAAGTTACAACTATTGTATTTTTTTTAATATATTTTAATATTTTTTCTCAAAAAAAAGAATCGAAAAAATTTGATAGTTTAAGCTATTATATCAGTCAGGCCAACTTCAATACCAACAGAAACAGTTATTCTAAATCTTTAGAATTTGGTCAAAAAGCAGTAGAGTTATCTAAAAAAAATAACGACACAATCAATATATCGAAGTCTAATGCAACGATGGGTTATATTTATTTTAAACTTCATCAGTATAAAGATGCAATAAAATCTCTAAAAATAAGTATTTCTAATTTCACTTCCAAAAAAAAATTATCAGAAAAAGCAAGTATATATTATTTAATTGGTTTGTGCTATATGGAAGAAAAAAATTCTATTGAAGCTGAAATATTTTTTAACAAAGCTGATACAATTTACAAATTAGAAAACAATTTTGGAGCTAGAGAAATGCTTAATCTTCAAAAAGGAATTGTTTATAAAGCAAAAGGGAAAGAAGAATTAGCCAGAGTATTATTCGAAAATTTAATTTTTAATTCTGACGATAATGATGACAAATATAGAACAAAAGCCGAAGCATTGTACCATATTGGAACAATCGAAACCAAATTTGAAAGAAATGCTTTAGCCTTAAATTATTTAAATAGGTCATTAATTATAAATCAAAAATCTAAGAACCCTGAGCAAAAAAGTAGAATTTTGCTAGCAGTGAGTTTGGTGTATGAAAAATTAGGAGATAAGAGCAAAAGTTTTGATTATCTAAAAAATCATTTGATTATAAAAGATAGTATTCATAATAATGAACATAATAAATTAGAAACCCAAGAATACAATCAATTTAAAGATAAAGAACATTTAAAAGAACTAAATCAAAGAAGAAAAGATATTGAAGAAAAAGAAAAAAATTCAAAAATATCTAAACTTATTAGTATTCTTGCAATTGCATTAATCTCGATTTTATCACTATTAAGTTTGTCATTATATAAAAATAATATTATTCGTAATAGAAACAATGAAGTTTTAAAAGAAAAAAATGACGAATTAATAACTGCAAAAGAAAAAGTTGAAACTGCAATGCACGCTAGATCAGAATTTTTATCAACAGTTAGTCACGAATTACGAACACCATTAAATGCTATAAATGGAATAACACACTTGTTAATAACTGAAAATCCTAAAGAAACTCAACTAGATTATTTGAAATCTCTACAATTTTCAGGAAATTATTTATTGACTTTTATTAACGAAATTCTTGAAGCAAATAGAATAGAATCGAATAAAATTGAAGTCGAATACATCAATTTTAACTTAAAAGAATTGGTTGCCAATATTCAAAACTCTTTAAAAGAAATTGCAGCAAACAACAACAATAAACTAGTTTTAGATTTAGACAAATCTATTCCCGATAAATTAATTGGAGATTCTACAAAAATATCTCAAATACTTATTAATCTGATTAACAATTCCTTAAAATTTACCAAAGATGGTTTAGTAACCATATTTTTGACAGCAGAAAGTTTAGAACAAAAATTTACTATCATTAAATTTAAAATATCTGATTCAGGAATCGGAATTCCAGAAGACAAATTAGAATCTATTTTTGAAAGCTTTTCGCAAGGTTCAATCGAAATAAATCGAACTTATGGAGGAACAGGCTTAGGATTGACAATTGTAAAAAACCTTGTTGAAATTCTTGGTGGTACAATATTTGTTGAAAGCAAAGTAAATGAAGGTTCTGAATTTTGGTTTACACTAAAATTAGCGAACGGAAATGAAAATATTATTGAAAAGTATAAAAATGATATTGATTTAGATGTTTTAAAAGATAAAAAAATATTACTGGTTGAAGATAATAAAATTAATCAGATGATTACCCGAAAAATGCTTGAAAGCAAAAAATCAATTTGCGAAATTGTTGATAATGGCGAAGATGCAATAGAGTTTGTTCAAAAAAACAAATACGATTTGGTTTTAATGGATGTTCATTTGCCTGGAATAAACGGAACTTTGGCTACCGAAAAAATAAGAGAATTCGACAAAAAAACTCCAATTATTGCACTTACAGCAATTTCTTTGAACGAAAACAGAGACAAACTTTTGGCTTTTGGAATGAACGATGTTTTGACTAAACCTTTCGAGCCAGATGTTTTTTATCAAATAATTGCTAAACATATTTAGATATAAATTCTAAAATTGTAACATCAAAAATTTTAGAATTATTTAAAAATAAACTTTTAATTGGTAAATAAAATAAATCATTAAAATTCGAATTTTTCAATCTAACATAATCTTTTTCTGTTGTAATAACAATTCTATCTTTAGAAAAACTCTTGATTTCAAGCAAATCTTTCTCAGAAAAATTGTGATGATCAGGAAATTCTAAAACCAAATCCTTTTCGGATTTTAAAAACTCAAAAAACGAACTTGGATTGGCAATTCCAGCAATTAGTAGTTTATTTTTTTCTGAAATTTCTGAAATATTTACAGATTCTTTTTCAGAATAAATTTTATCGTCATAATCTATAAAACTAAAATACAGTTGTTGTTTTTTGTTTAAATTCAATTTTTTTTTAATGAGATTTTGATTTTCTAAAGACAAGCTTTTTGGACATTTTGTAACAATAATAATATTTGCACGATCTGCTCCACTCCTACTTTCTCTAAGATTTCCTGTTGGTAAAATAAAATCATTACAAAATAAATCATTGCAAGTTGTCAATAATATATTCAATCCAGCTTTAACTTTTCTATGTTGAAATGCATCGTCTAGCAAAATAATTTCTGGTTTATTTGATAATGAAAGTAGTTTTTCTATACCGTTTTTTCTATCAGTATCAACAGCGACCTGAATATTCTTAAATTTGGAATAAAATTGATAAGGTTCGTCTCCCAAAATTTTAGCATCAGCATTTTCATTTGCCAAAACAAAACCTTTAGATTCTCGTTTGTAACCACGGCTTAAAATAGCAACCTTGTATTTATCTGACAACAAACGAGTTAAATATTCAATTTGTGGTGTTTTTCCTGTTCCTCCAACATTCAAATTTCCGACACATATAATAGGCAATTCAAATGTGTATGATTTAAAAATTCCGATATCAAAAAATAAATTTCTGAAACCCGTAATTATTCCATATAAAATGGCAAAAGGAAATAATAAAATTCGAATAATTTTCATCTTACGAAAGTAATATATTTTTTGATTGATGTTAAATATTGTTTATAGTTTTGTAAATTGCATAAAATAGAACTCAATAAATGAAAATAAAACAAATAATTTCGATTCTCGAACAAATGTCACCATTGGCTTATGCCGAAGATTATGATAATGTTGGATTGTTGGTTGGCAATCAAGACGAAGAAGTTTCAGGAGTTCTGGTTTGTCACGACGCATTAGAAACCGTTGTTGATGAGGCAATTAACAAAAGATGCAATCTGATTGTCTGTTTTCATCCGATACTTTTTTATGGAATAAAGAAAATTACGGGCAAAAATTATGTCGAACGTTCAATCTTGAAAGCAATTAAAAATGATGTAGCCATTTTTGCAATACATACCGCTTTAGACAACCATCAAGGTGGAGTAAATAAGATTTTTTGTGATGCATTGGGTTTAATAAATACCAAAATTCTTATTCCGAAACAAAATTTTATTCAAAAATTAATTACTTATACAACTTTAGAAAACTCCAAAAAATTAAAGAATAGTTTGTTTGAAGTTGGAGCTGGAAAAATCGGAAACTATGAAAATTGTAGTTATAGTTCGACAGGAAATTCAACTTTTCAGGGCAACGAAAATAGCAATCCAGTTGTTGGAAATCGATTAGAATTAGTTGAAAACGAAGAAATAAAAATTGAAGTTATTTTCGAAAAACATTTACAAAATCAGATTCTTAAAGCACTTTTTTCTAATCATATTTATGAAGAAGTAGCCTATGAAATTTATAATCTCGAAAATCTTCATCAAAATATAGGTCTCGGAATGATAGGCGAACTCGAGAACGAAATACCAGAAAAAGAATTTTTAGAATTTGTAAAACAAAAAATGCACGCGAAAGGAATTAGACACTCGGAATATCTGAATAAAAAAGTCAAAAAAGTAGCTGTTCTGGGTGGATCTGGAAGTTCGGCAATCAAAAACGCAATTGCAGCTGGTGCAGATGTATTTTTGACAGCAGATTTAAAGTATCATAACTTTTATGAAGCTGAAAATCAAATACTTTTAGCCGATATTGGACATTTTGAATCAGAACGTTATACAAAAAACTATATTTATGATTATCTTACGAAAAAAATCATTAATTTTGCAAATTCAAATTTGGTAAATAAAATTTATTTATCAGATGTAAACACAAATCCAGTTAAGTACTTATAATAATTATGGCAGCTACAAAAGAATTGAGCGTTGAAGAAAAGTTAAGAGCAATTTATGATTTACAATTAATTGACTCTAGAATTGACGAAATAAGAAACGTTAGAGGCGAATTGCCTTTAGAAGTTGAAGATCTTGAAGACGAAGTTGCTGGTTTAAGCTCTCGATCAGAGAAATTGAAATCCGATTTAGAAGTAATGGAAGAGCAAATCAAAGTGAAGAAAAACGCTATTGAAGAGCACCAAGAAGCTATAAAAAAATATACAAAACAACAAGATAGCGTTCGTAACAATCGCGAATTTAACTCGTTGACAAAAGAAGTTGAATTTCAAGAACTTGAAATTCAATTAACAGAAAAGCACATCAAAGAAATGAAAGCTTCGATGGAGCATAAAAAACAAGTAATTTCAGATTCTAAAGAAAGATTAGACCAAAAATCTACTCACTTGAAACATAAAAAAGCTGAATTAAGCGATATTATGTCAGAAACTGAAAAAGAAGAAACTTTTTTAACTCAAAAATCTTTAGAATACGAAACATTAATCGAAGAAAGATTATTGTCAGCTTACAAAAGAATCCGTTCTAGTGTTCGCAATGGTTTGGCAGTAGTTTCTATAGAGCGAGGCGCATCAGCTGGATCGTTTTTTACAATTCCGCCTCAAACTCAAGTAGAAATTGCAGCAAGAAAAAAAATAATTACTGACGAACATTCAGGAAGAATATTGGTAGATCAAATGTTAGCAGACGAGCAAAAAGAAAAAATGCAACAATTATTTGCAAAAATATAATTACATTTTTATATAATTACAAACCTCGAAATTTATCGAGGTTTTTTTTTTAGAAAATTTATTTTTAAAACTATGACCTATCAAGAAATAAAATATTTTGCTTTAACAAAATCTTACGGTCAATACATTAATTTATTGTCGGTTAATTCGGCGGTGAAAGCATCTGAAAAAGCATTCGAACTGTTTAGTCAACCTCGAAAAGGCAAATTAAAACTCGATAAAATTCCAGATATTTTACTCGAAGCCGAATTCGAAACTTTCATTTACGACGAAAACCAATACCAAATATATGTTTGGAAAGGCTCAGAAGAAATAATTTTGCTAGTTCATGGTTGGGAAAGTAATGCATCGCGTTGGAAAAAACTATTACCATTCTTAAAAGAAACGGGCAAAACAATTATCGCAATAGATGCTCCAGCTCATGGATTATCAACTGGAATTGAATTT
Organism: Bacteroidota bacterium; assembly: GCA_043728355.1. Lineage (GTDB taxonomy): Bacteria > Bacteroidota > Bacteroidia > Flavobacteriales > Flavobacteriaceae > Flavobacterium. Next base: position 7,497 of record JAYTMQ010000036.1, on the reverse strand, counting down.
ACGGTGCCAAATTATGCACAAGTAATTGCTGAATTAACCAAAATTTATAATCCAAAGTATATAATCGGTCATTCAATTGGTGGCGCAGCAAGCATTTATTATCAATATTTGAATCAAAATTCAAATATCGAAAAATTAGTTTTATTAGGTTCGCCATCAGATTTACAAGTTTTAATCAATAATTTTTGCGAAATGTTAAGTCTGAATGACAAAGTAAAAACTGAATTAGAAAACCAGTTTTCAAGTCGATTTAATATGAAAATTGAAGATTTTTCGGGTGCTAAATTTGCAAATCACATACCTACTAAAACCTTAATTGCACATGACAATCAAGACACTGTTGTTGCAATTTCTGAAGCAAAAAAACTCGCCAGTAATTGGAAAAACTCACAATTTATAGTTACCGATGATTTAGGACACGGAATGCACAGTAAAAAATTATATATGAAGATTGTTGAATTTTTATCATCTTAGAATAAAGTTATTATTTTTTTATAAATTTAACAGTACTTACTATTGTTTCTTGATCTACATCAAATTAATAAAAAAAAGAAAAAAAGAAAGATTTATTATTAATTTTAAAAAGAAAATTTAAAACATTAATTACAATAATAAAAGCAACCATTTCTGATTGCTTTACTAATAAATAAAAATTGATCTTTAAGACAATTTAGCTTCTAAATTTGTTTTGATTGCTTCTAAGAAATCTTGAGTTGTCAAATAATCAGCTTCTGTTAAACCCTCTGGTTTTACTAACATTGCTAAATCTTTGGTCATTTTTCCAGATTCAACTGTTTCTACACAAACTTGTTCTAGAGCCAAACAAAAATTAATTAATTCTTGATTGTTGTCTAATTTTCCTCGGTGTTCCAATCCACGAGTCCAAGCAAAAATCGATGCAATTGGATTGGTTGAAGTAGCTTTCCCTTGTTGATGCTGGCGATAATGACGTGTAACTGTTCCGTGTGCAGCTTCGGCTTCAACTGTTTTTCCATCTGGAGTTACTAATACAGAAGTCATTAATCCTAACGATCCAAAACCTTGTGCAACAGTGTCTGACTGAACATCACCATCATAGTTTTTACAAGCCCAAACAAATCCGCCTGACCATTTCATTGCCGAAGCAACCATATCGTCGATTAATCGGTGTTCATAAGTCATTCCGTTTTTGTCAAAATCGGCTTTGTAAGTCGATTGATAAACTTCTTCGAAAATATCTTTGAAACGACCATCATAAGCTTTCAGAATTGTATTTTTAGTTGACAAATACAAAGGCATTTTCTTGGTCAGAGCCATTTGAAAAGACGAATGAGCAAAACCATAAATCGATTCGTCGTTGTTGTACATTGCCATTGCAACGCCATCTCCTTCATAATTATAAACTTCCCAAGTTTGAACATCGCCAACTTCTGGGGCAAATGTCATTGTTAGTTTCCCACGACCTTTTATTAATACATCGGTGGCTTTGTATTGATCTCCAAAAGCGTGACGACCAATAACGATTGGTTTTGTCCAACCTGGAACTAATCTTGGTACATTGCCCATAATTATTGGTTCACGAAAAACGGTTCCGCCAACAATATTACGAATTGTTCCGTTTGGAGATTTCCACATTTTTGACAAGTTAAATTCTTTAACTCTGTCTTCATCTGGTGTTATTGTTGCACATTTTATTCCAACATTATATTTCTTGATTGCTTCAGCAGAATCAATTGTTATTTGATCTTTGGTTGCTTCACGGCTTTCCATTCCAAGATCATAATATTTGATATCTAAATCTAAAAACGGAAGGATTAATTTTTCTTTAATAAAAGCCCAAATAATTCGTGTCATTTCATCGCCATCTAATTCTACGATTGGGTTGGCTACTTTAATTTTTGTCATTATAATATGTGTTAGTTATTTTTTTGAATATTTCGAAAGCAAATGTAATAAATTCAATTCACAATTAAATTACAAATGCAGCGATATCGATTGAATTGTGATTTTCGTAAAATAGAAAGCTTAAATTATTGATTTGATAATTTTCAGGTTGAATATATTCAAATCAATAATAATTGCAACTAATATTTGTTAACAAAAAAAAACCGAATACAATTGCTTGATTCGGATTTTTGAAATATTTATAGATTCTAGAATTATCTTCTTTTATCTCTAATTTTTGCTTTTTTACCAGTAAGTTCTCTAAAGTAGAAAATTCTTGCTCTACGAACTGCACCTTTTTTGTTGATTTCAATTTTTTGCAAAGCTGGTAAATTTACAGGGAAAATACGCTCAACACCAACTGAACCTGACATTTTACGGATTGTAAAAGTTTCAGTATTTGCTGAACCTCTTCTTTGGATTACAACTCCTTTAAAAAACTGTGTTCTAGTTTTTTCACCTTCTTTAATTTCGTAAAATACTGTAATTGTATCTCCAGCACCGAAAACAGGGAAATCTTTTCTTGTTACAAACTCGTCTTGAACGAATTTCATTAAATCTGCCATGATATTTTTTTAATTATGGTTTTAAATCGGAGCAACATTCACGGATTTCGCCAGAGGTTGGTCTATTGGAGTGCAAAAATACATAAAAAAATTATAAAAAGTTTAAAAGTTTAAAAAAAAATTAAAGTTTAAAATAATTTCCAATATTAAAAGAGTTTATAACTAATACAATTACTCTTCCAGTAAATCAGGACGTCTATTTTTAGTATGTTCAAACGCCATATCTTCTCGCCATTTGTCAATTTTAGCAAAATTTCCGCTTGTTAAAACTTCTGGAACTTTCCAACCTTTATAATTCGCAGGTCTTGTATAAATTGGTCCTGAAAGCAAATTGTCTTGAAAACTATCAGTCAATGCTGATGTTTCGTCACTTAAAACTCCTGGAATTAATCTGATTAATGCATCAGAAAGTACAATTGCACCTAATTCACCTCCTGATAAAACATAATCACCAATTGAAATTTCTTTGGTAATAAAATGATCACGCACACGTTGATCAACTCCTTTATAATGTCCACAAAGTAGTATTATATTTTCGAGCATCGACATCGAATTTGCCATTTTTTGGTTTAAAGTTTCACCATCTGGTGACATATATATTATTTCATCATAATTTCGTTGAGATGTTAAATGAGTAATGCAATCGTCAATGGGTTGAATATTCATGACCATTCCAGCTCCTCCACCATAAGGGTAATCGTCTACCGATTTCTGTTTATTTGTCGTATAATCTCTAAGATTATGAAAATGAACTTCTACTAAACCTTTATCGATTGCACGTTTCATAATCGATGCTTCGAAAGGACTTCGCAATAATTCTGGTAAAAGTGTAATGATGTCTATGCGCATTTTATTTATTTTAGAATGGCAAAGATACAAAGTTTAATTGGCAAAATTATTTGGAATATATTTCCTGTTTTATTTCTAAATTTTACTATTTTAGCAAAAAAAATTTTATTTATGAAAAACACGGTTAAATTTGGCGAAGGAAAAATTAGTGGATATATTTCTGTGTTCTTGGGAATATTATCTTTTTTAGCCGTTTTATGTTTTAAATACCCACAATGGTTGACAACGCCAGAATTTAGAGAAATTTATACAGGCGAATCAATGAAAATGTTGTTGACAGCAGTAATCATTGCGTCTTTCTTTTTTGCAGTTTTAAGTTTTATGTTAAGCAAACAAAAAAAATGGGCTTTAATTGGAATCATAATTTGTACATTGACAATAGTTTTAGGCGGTTTTGATGTATCGCCAAGCGAAGTTGTCAATAAAAAAGTTCATCTTGGTTTAGATTGGTTATTATTAGATTTATTTTTAATGGCTGTAATTTTTATACCAATAGAAATGGTTTTTCCTAAAAGACCAGATCAAAGTAAATTTCATGTTGAATGGCGCACCGATTTAACTTATTTTGTAGTGAGTCATTTATTAATTCAATTTTTTGGAGCCGTTACAAAAGCTCCAGCAACATTATTTTTTGGCTGGATGGGACTTTCAGGTTTTCATGCATATATTAATAGTTTACCTTTTTTAATTGAGTTATTCATAGCATTTTTTGTTGCTGATTTGTTTCAATATTGGACACATCGATTTTTTCATAGTCATACTTTTCTTTGGCGTTTTCATTCGATACATCATTCCACAGAAAACATGGATTGGTTGGCTGGATCAAGAACACATTTTGTAGATATTTTTGTAACTCGATCAATGGCTTTTATTCCTTTGTATATTTTTGGTTTTTCGACATTAACTTTCAACGTTTATATAATTTTTATGGCTATTCACGCCGTTTTAATTCACGCAAATACTCGAATTGAATTTGGTTTTATTAAGCACATTTTTGCTACTCCACAATACCATCATTGGCATCATTGTGTTGAATCTGAACATTATGGAAAGAATTTTGCCACTATTTTTCCGTTTATTGATAGAATGTTTGGGACACATTATTTACCAGAAAAAGTTTGGCCATCAGCAACAGGAGTTACTGAAGCACATTACCCAAAAGGTTATTTAAAACAAGCAATTCATCCTTTTATTCAAAGTCCATTTGATAAAAACAAAGAAATGCAAGATTTATCTAGCAGATAAAATAGTATAAAAAAAGGTTTACAATTTAAAGTAAACCTTTTTTTTATTATTTATTTTGGCTTTAGTCTGATAAGAGTATGCTTTTTTATGCCACTGATTACACAGATTAGCACATATTTTTATCTCTAAAATGAAGAAAATCTTTGAAATCCTTTAAATCTGTGGCGAAATAAACTAAAAACAAATATATTATTTAGACCATAGCCTTTATTTTTTATTTCTTATAATTTATAAGTCAATCCAAAACCGATATTCCTCATATCAATTCCTAATTCAACACCACTAGAAGAACTGCCACCTGAACTTGTACTTCTAAAACCGACTTCTCCAAATGTTGCTTCGATAGAAAAACTATTTGAAACAAAGTAGTTTATACCTGGATTAAAAACAATTCCAAATTGTGTACCACTTCCACCACCTCCAAAACTTTGAGATCTAAATTCTATTAAACCTTGCGCAAATAATGAAAATTGTGATTTAGGGTTTTTAAATAACCTTAATCCTGCTGCAATAATTATGTCGTCAGAACCTGCAGTTAAACCTGTTATTGATATTGGCGCTGAATTCGAACCAGCTCCTTGTTCGTAACCAATTGACCCAACTATTGCCATATTATCTTTGATAAAATAAGCTGCACTTGGCAAAATTTTAAAAGTAGTAGTACCAGATGAAGAATTTACACCAAATGATCCAGAAATTACAAAATCTCCACTATCAAAACCCATTCCTGAGCTTTTAGATGATTTTACTTCACTAGAAGTTGTGGTTGTTGAAGTTTGTGTACCTTTCTTTTTTTGAGCAAAAGAAAAATTAAATGCTAAAATAAAGGCTAAAATAATAAGTGATTTTTTTTTCATAATTTTTTTGTTTAAAATTAATTATTTTTAAATGATTGCTATACAAATCTAATTAAATTTATCATAATAAAATGATTCATTTTTTTTTATTTTTTTTAAAATGATTTTTTTTTAACAGAAAAGAAAAAAAACGCTTCAATTATTTTTAATTTTATACTTTTTAAAAACCATTTCCAAACTGTTAAAACACAAAATTTTGCCATCTAATTGATGGTCTAATTCTAATATTATTTTAATAACTTCATTGGCTTGAATACTTCCTGCGATGCCACAAGTAGTGTTTACAATTCCTGTTGATGAACAATTTGTAATTGCATTTTTAAACAATTCTTTAGCTGGAAAAACATCGGTCAACTGAATATTTTTCTTGTGATTAAGAATTGTAACATAACCTTCCCAATCTTTGACTGCAGCATATACCAAAGGTATTTTTGATTTTTTAACTGTTTTATCAATTAATATTCTGGTTTCTAAATTATCTGTACAATCACAAATAATATCAAAATCAGAAAAAGTATTTTTAATATTTACTCTATCTATAAAATAGTTGAAAGCAATAATTTCAATTTCTGGATTTTGTAATTTTAATTTTGAACAAATAACATCAACTTTAAACAATCCAATTTGATTTTCATCAAATAAAAACTGTCGATTCAAATTGCTCATGTCAATTTTATCTCCGTCAACAATTCCAATTTTTCCTATACCAATTGTAGATAAATAAGTTGCTACTGGTGTTCCAAGTCCACCAGCTCCAATAATTAAGACTTTTGCTTTTTTTAATTTTTCTTGACCAATTATTCCAATTTCTGGAACTATTTCTTGTTGAAAATACCTCGACATTATTTTCTATTAATCTGAGAAGTAATTGTCGAATCGGTAATTTTATCATCATCTGCCAAAAGAAATGCTTTAGACAAAATTATAGATAAACCATTGTCTCCTTCGAAAGGTAAAAAAATATTTTCAGTAAGACTTTTAGTACTTCTGTCTTGAACAATACAAAGATATTCGTCGTTTGGTTCCATCAAAATATTGGTGCTTCCGATATGTATTTTATATGTTCGAAGCTTTCCTTTTATAATTAAAAATTTATCCTTGATTTCGGCAATTTTATTTATTTTTAATCTGGGAATTAAGCTTGCTAAAATGTCTTTTCGCATTTTGGCAATTTCAGTCAAATCTCCAAAAGAATACGATTGCCAATAATCTCGATATGCAGGAATTCCGCCAGTATCTTGCCAAGTTGGGTCGTTTCCAACACTTGCAACACCAACAAAAAGATCAACGTCACGCAGAATTTCCGACAAAGCCAAAACAGGAATATCAATTAAATCAACGGTTTCGTTAGTCATTGTGTTTATAAATCGAACTTGGTCTGTTGCAACATAATTCCAAATACCAGTATCGTTGTACGCCTCGTCAGCATTGACTTCGTTTATCCAAAACTCTGCACGAAGATTGAATTCTTTCAAATTAATTTCTGCAATTCCGTTATCTCGCCCGTCATCAAAGCAACCTAATAATGAATATTTCCAACCTCTAGTCTTGGCTAACATATTAAATTGGTGTTGCTTTAAAATGTGAGCTGCCATTCTATTACTATAACTTTTGGTCTTGATTTCCGCATCGGTCAAAATATAAACTTCTCTAAATGCCTGTTTTAAAGGTTGTTGAATTTTATTTTCGATTAAAAAATTACGCCAATTCGAAATATTTTGAACCGAAGAAGTTGCTGGATGCCAAAGTGAAACTAAACAGTTTTGCGATGGAATAATAATTTCATCTGTATTGGTTTTCCATTCATTATTTATATAGATAGCAGATATTGTTTTTTCATTTTCTGTAAAACTCCAAATTATTTTTTTTGCTAAATAGGAAATCAATCCATGATTCAGAAAATAATTATCAAAATGAGACCAAGTCATTTTTCGGTCAGATCGGAACATTCTGTCAATTCTATCTCGTTGAGAGGTCGAGTTTGTTTCGATTTGTTTGCTAATATTCTTGAGCTCTTTAAAATCCTCAGAAAATTTATCTTTTACAAATAAAGGAGC